>JACQEN010000003.1 GCA_016200585.1 Deltaproteobacteria bacterium | reverse complement strand
TCCCTCAATCCGTTGGCACTATAGGACTGCGGTGCAATGTCGGCGTGCCGGTGCAACTGTCGAGCCCGCCCCGCCGCTGCATTGTAAGATGCGGCCAGGGCTGCCACGGCGTCGTGCGAAGCCGCAGTGGCGCTTCCTACCAGCCGCGATACTTTGTCGAAAAAGCCCATAAGCGGCCGCACCGTAGTTGGCAGGTTTCCAGGTGTCAAGTTGACTGCTCCTGGGGTTTTGCGCCGGCCGCCTTTCCGCTATACGACATCACCTCGGAGGTCGAAATTCATGGCTCGAATTACCGTAGAAGATTGCCTTGAGAAGATACCAAACCGCTTCGAATTGGTGCTCTTGGCTGCCCGCCGTGCCAAGCAGCTCTTGAAGGGCGCACGACCGTTGGTTCAGACCGACAACAAAGAAGTCGTCGCTTCCTTGCGCGAGATCGGCGAAGGCAAAGTCGGAATGCAGTATCCTGAAGCCCCTTCTGATGAATGATCGTTTGACCCTGGGGGCTTGACGGCGGTCCAAATCGGACCCAGGTCTTAGCCCTCAGGACTTCTATGGCAGCAACCGACTTTTACAAGACCCTCGGTGTCTCCCGCACGGCTTCCGCAGACGAAATCAAGAAGGCGTACCGGAAGCTAGCACGAAGATTCCATCCCGACGTCAATCCCGGCGACAAATCGGCGGAAGCGCGATTCAAAGAAATCTCGGAGGCCTACGAAGGTCTCTCCGATCCCGAAAAGCGCAAGATCTACGACGAGTTCGGAATCGAAGGTCTGCGCGCGGGATTCGATCCGGAACGAGCACGCGCCTACAGCGACTTTCAAAGCCGCCATGGCACTGGCGATGCCGGTTCTCCGGAATTTGGCGACTACTCGCGCTTCGAAGACATTCTCGGTGATATTTTCGGCGACAGAACCCGCTCTGGACCGCAGCCGGGTTCGGATACCGAGGCCACTGTCGAGATCGAGCTCTTGGATGCGGTCCGCGGCGAGTCGCGCAGTATCGCCATCAATCGCCCAGAGATTTGCGCCACGTGCAAAGGCCGCGGCGACGACCCCAGTGCGTCAGCCGTTTGCACCGACTGCCAGGGACAAGGGGTCGTGAAGCTCGGCCAAGGCCCCCTCAGTGTTACCCGACCTTGCCCGCGCTGCGGTGGCAGCGGGCGAATTTCCACGCGTCGATGTCCGGCTTGCTCCGGCCGCGGTCAAACCCTCAAGCAAGAGCGGCTCAACGTCCGCATCCCTGCCGGCGTGGACAACGGTTCGCGCATACGCATCGCTGGCAAGGGAATACCAGGCAAGGCAGGCGGACCGCCTGGGGATCTCTACCTGGTAGTTCGAATCCGTCCTCATTCCCTCTTGGAGCGACGAGACGACGACCTGTACATGAACGTTCCCATTCGAGTCGGCGAAGCCATTGTGGGCGCCTCGATTACCGTACCGACGCCAGACGGCGAGGTCCGCGTAAAGGTTCCAGCCAACAGCCAGAGCGGCAAGCTGTTGCGGGTTCGCGGCCACGGTGTCCCAGCGCTGAAGGGTGGAGCGAAAGGCGATCTTTATTTGAGATTGATGGTGCACGTGCCGACGAATGGTAGCGGCCCCGTGTTGGATGCGGCCCGCATTATCGACGATGCCTTCGCAGAAGACCCCCGCCAGGGGCTGCGACTGTGAGGTAGGGCAGGTGTCCATGCACAGATACGTCAAAATGAGCGAAGTCGTTGCTACACTGCACATCGACGCCGAGTTCGTGCGCCAGCTCGAAGAGGAAGATCTCGTCCACATCAAACAATCCTCTGAGGGCGAACCCGTGCTGTCGTCGGACGATTTCGACCGTGTTCGTCTGGCGCGACTCTTGATATCCGAGCTCGACGTGAATCTGCCAGGGGTCGAGGTCGTCATGCACATGCGCGACTCGATGCTGGCGGCGCAACGCCAGTTTCACGAGATTCTCGACGCCGTGATTGCCGAGCTGCGCCAGCGCCGCGACTAGCCCGTTGGTCGTATCCTGGTTTGAATCGGACACGGTAGCCCGTTCCAACTCCTTGCTGGCTTATATCAAAGCCGATACACTGCCAGTGATTTCGCGATGGCCGACGACGATTTACCCGCCGAGGCGGAGCTCGGCGCTGAAGACAGCGCGGTTCCCAAGGTCATTCCTGAGGATGCGTCCGATGACGCCGATTCTCTTTCCGGCGCCGTCGTACCCTATGATCCGCTGCAGCGCTACCTGTCGGAAATCCGCCGGCACCCGTTGCTGTCCCGGGAAGAAGAACGCGAGCTGGCAATACGCTACAAGGAAAAGGGCGATATCGAAGCGGCCTACCGTCTGGTGACCGGTAACCTGCGACTGGTCGTGATGATCGCTCGCGACTACCAGCGTGCCTTCAAGAACCTGCTCGACCTCGTTCAAGAGGGTAACATCGGGTTGATGGAAGCGGTGCGCAACTTCGACCCGTATCGCGGCATCCGCTTTCCGTCGTACGCCGTGTGGTGGATCCGCGCCTACATCATCCGCTACGTCATGAACAACTGGCGCATGGTCAAGGTCGGCACGACCCAGGCGCAGCGTAAACTCTTCTTCAATCTCCAGAAGGAGAAGGATCGGCTCGAAGCGGAAGGGTTTCGCCCGGGCCCAAAGCTGATCGCCCAACGGCTCGACGTGAAGGAGTCGGAGGTCATCGAGATGGATCAACGGCTATCCGCCCGCGACCTCTCCGTTGATGCCCCCGTCAACGAAGGCGAGGAGTCGACGATGCTCGACTTCCTGGCCAGCAAGGATGCGAACGCCGAACAGACCGTTGCCGATGCAGAGTCGCGCGAGCTCATCTCGCGCAAGATCAAAGAGTTCGGAGAAACCCTCACAGGCAAAGACAAGGTGATCTTCGACCGGCGGCTGATGGCGGAGGAGCCTTTGACTCTGCAAGACATTGGCGATGAGTACGGCATCAGTCGCGAACGCGTTCGCCAGATCGAAGAGCGGATCAAGAAGAAGCTAAAGGCCTATCTCCTGTCCGTGTCCAAGGATATGGAAGACGCGGTCGTCGACATCATCCGCTAGAGCGCTCTCACGGTCGGCCAAGAGATCGCCCGTTCCGGGCTCTCTCAATCCCCCCAATCCCTTGATCCGTCTCCGCCTCGACCCCTATAACGGCGGTCCGAGAGGAAAACCAAATGGCAGAAATCCATGGCGGACGGTTGGTGGCAAAGGCGCTCAAAGCAGAGGGCGTATCGTACATTTTCACGCTGTGCGGCGGACACGTCATGCCGATCTACGATGGCTGCATCGACGAAGGGATCCGTACCATCGACGTTCGCCACGAACAGACGGCGGCGCACGCCGCGGACGGCTGGGCGCGCGTTACCGGAAGACCAGGCGTCGCGGTGGTCACCGCCGGCCCAGGCCTTACGGATGCTGTTACCGGTGTCGCCAGTGCCCAGCGCGCTAACATCCCGATGTTGATCTTTGGCGGGCAAGGGCCGCGGCCGTTTGCCGATATGGGCTCCTTGCAGGACATGAACCATGTCGAGCTCATGCGACCGATCACCAAATGGGCCGTATCTGTGCCTGAAGGTCGACGGCTCGCCGAGTACGTCAGTATGGCATTCCGAATCGCCACCACCGGGTTGCCCGGTCCGGTATACCTCGAGATGCCGATCGATCAGCTCTTCAATTCCTACGACGAGAGCCGTGTAACGTTTCCCACTCAGTATCGCACCGAAGCCGGCACCGCGGGCGATCCGGCATTCATCGAACATGCTTTCGAGTTGCTGCGGCGCGCCCAACGCCCGGTGGCGCTGGTTGGCAGTCAATTGCGTTGGTCGCGCCGCCGCGAGGCCTACCCGAAATTTGTCGAAACCTTCGGCATGCCGATCTATGTGAACGGTTTGGGACGCGGTTCGCTGGCTCCCGACAATCCCAACTTTTTTTCGCAGACGCGTAAGGACGCTCTCAAGCAAGCCGACGTCGTCATGATCTTCGGCACGCCGCTTGACTTCCGCCTTGGCTACGGACGTGAGTCGCACTTCAATCCCGAAGCAAAGCTGATCCAGATCGATCTCGATGGGGCCGAGATCGGACGCAATCGCCCGATCGATATCGGTATCGTTGGCGATACCGGCATCGTGATGGAACAGCTCACACAGTTGGCGAAGTCAGAGGGCTTCAGCGCCACGATGGTCAAACCTTGGCTCGATCAAATCCGCGAGCGCGAGCAACAGAAGACAGAGCGCCTCAGTGCCGAGATGAGCTCCGAGTCGGTTCCAATCAATCCGTTGCGTGCGTGCAAGGAGATCGCTGCCAGCCTCGGACGCGACGTCATTGCCATCGGTGACGGCGGCGACTTCGTGGCGACGGCTGCCTCGGTTCTGAAAATCTACGAGCAAGGTCATTGGCTCGATCCGGGGCCGCTCGGAACCCTCGGCGTCGGCCCCGGATACGCCATGGCTGCCAAACTCGCCAAGCCCAACAACACCGTCGTAATCATCTACGGCGACGGCTCGTTTGGTCTGCATGCGATGGAATTCGAGGCCATGGTTCGTCAGAAGATCAACGTCGTCGGCGTGATCGGTAACGATGCCGCCTGGCAGCAGATCCGCCGCGGTCAAATCCAGCTCTACGGCGAAGAACGTTCGGTTGCCACGGCCTTGAGCTTCACTCACTACGAACGTGTCGTCGAGGCGCTCGGCGGCCACGGCGAATACGTCGAGCGGCCCGAGGAAATCCGCCCGGCGATGCAACGGGCCCTCGCCGCCGGCAAGCCGGCCTTGGTCAACATCAAGATCGGCAGTAGTGACTTCCGTAAAGACGCGATCTCGATCTAAAGTGCGAGGCGGAGGCGCCTCTCAATGCGCGACACGAGCGCGGCGATTATCGTCATCGGAAACGAGATCCTTTCCGGAAAGGTGACCGACACCAACGCCGCGTTCTTGTGCCGCGAGCTGCGTGGCCTCGGGGTGACGCTCAAGCGCATTCTTGTGATCCCCGACGAGCTGCCGGCAATTGCTGCGGCCGTGCGTGACTACCATCGGCAGTTCGACATCGTCTTTACTTCGGGAGGCGTTGGACCGACGCACGACGACATTACGATGGAAGGTATTGCCCAGGGGCTGGGCCGCAAGATCGTCCGCGATCCGTGGTTGGAAGAAAAAGTGCGCGAATACTCGCCCGGTACCATCAACGAGGCACGATTGAAGATGGCCGAAGTCCCCGAGGGAAGTGAGCTGGTGTTCGGCAACGATCTGACGTTCCCCGCCGTCAAACTCCTGAACATCTACATCCTTCCCGGAATTCCGGAGCTCTTCCGGAACAAGTTCCTCGCCTTCAAGTCGCGTTTTGCCGTCGACCCGTTTCATATGCGCATCGTCTACACGCGCTCCATCGAGAGCTCGATTGCCGAGTGCCTCAACAAAACCCTTGCAGCGTTTCCTGACCTTCTGCTGGGCTCCTATCCCAAGCTCAATGATCCCGAGTATCGCGTCCGCGTCACTCTCGAGTCGAAGGATCGCGAGTACCTCGATCGAGCCTTTGCGCATTTGATGGCCCAGCTTCCCCAAAGTGCGGTGGTTCGCACCGAGTAGATAACGACCGTTGCCAAGAAACGAGCTTGCCATGTTTCGATGGCGTTCTTTTGCATCTATGATGGCGGAAGAGGAGGAAAGGTGATGCTGCGGAGAATGATTCTGGTTGGATTGACCCTGTGTGTTTTGTCGCACACTGCATGGGCGCAGGAGGAGGACTACACGAGCGACCTCGGCTGGGGAGCGCTGGCTGTCGTCTCCAATCTGTTTTACATGCCGGTCAAGCTGGTGTACGCCGTAACCGGTGGCGTGACGGGGTCGCTGGCGTACTTGCTGACCGTCGGTGATTTCGATACCGCCGAGAAGATCTGGGCACCGTCGCTCGGCGGTTCCTACATCGTAACGCCCAAAATGCTGCAAGACGAAGAACCCATACACTTCAGCGGATCGGTACCCGAGAGCAACTAGAGCCGGAGGATAACTTCATGAACAAGAACGTTTTGGCCGTCGTCGGATTGATTGTCGTCGGGGCGGTCGCCTACGTCGGCTATCGCTACGCGTCACTGCAATCGGAGGCGGCCAAATGGTCCGGCCCGATGAAAGAAGTGCAGGAAGAGCAGATCACCCGTGACGGCGAAGTTACCCACAGCCGCTTCGTGTCGATCATCGATGCGCCGATCACCAAGGTGCAGGCGGTTGTGTGGCACGTCGAAGACCTCAGCAAGATCGTCTCCAATTTCAAGATCTCCAAGCTGATCGAAGAGAACGGCAACACCAAGCGCGTCGAAGTGGGCATTCAGGCGTTGACCTTGCCTCTGTTGTCTTACGAGATGGAGTTTACCAACCATCCCGAAGAGCACCGCGTTACGTTCAAGACGTTGAAGTCGCAGGCGCAGGACATCGAAGGCGAGTACAAGCTCGAACCGTCGCCGGACGGGGTCAAAACGCGCATCACCTACCTCACGACGGCGAAGGACAAGATCGCCGTGCCCTTTCCGCAGTCGGTGCTCGACTCGGCCGGCCGCGAAACCTTCGTCAATACCGTGCGCGGAATCGAGAAGGCGGTGAAGCAAGGGTAGGCGCGGTCTCAGCGCTGCATGGCCCACAATGCTCGTTTCCTCGCCGGAGCCTCGCAGCCCGCTCGTATTCCGGCGTTTCCCTACCCTGAAGTCGCATTCGCCGGTCGCTCGAACGTCGGCAAGTCGTCGTTGCTCAACCGTCTGGTCGGCCAGCGACGACTAGCGCGCGTCAGCAAGACCCCGGGGCGTACACAGCAAATCAATTTCTTTCTGGTCGATGAACGGCTGACGTTTGTCGACCTCCCGGGCTACGGCTTCGCGCGTGTACCGCTGCGGGTCAAAGACGAGTGGAAGCGTTTAGTCGAAGCGTACTTGGTCGAACGGCGGCGGCTGCGCGCCGTCATCGTCCTCGTCGACTTGCGACGCTTGCTGGAAGACGACGATGCCTTGCTGGTCGACTTCCTCGCCGCAAATCACATCCCTTGCCTTCTGGTAGCGACCAAGGCCGACAAGCTCGCTTACGGTGCCCGCCTGCAAGCCGTTGCTGCTTTGGATGCACTAGCGTCGAAGCGTGGCTTCGACGCGCTGGCCTGTTCGGCCGAGAGCGGCGAGGGCATGGATCGTCTGTGGAAGAAGATCGAAGCGCTCAGCTCGTGACTGCCTTCTGACCTTCGACCTGGACGAATCGATCTTCTTCGGCAACCCACGCCGTCAGGGCGCCACCGTAGACACAACCTGTATCGAGGCCGCGGCGCCGCGGTTGGCGTACGAGCCCGCGCCTGGCCCAGTGACCGAATACCACCGTCCGTTCCCCGTTGTAGAACTCGTCCCAAGGCCGAAACGGCTCGCCAGGCGGTGGGTCATCACGTTCCGGCCGGTGCCCCTGCGCGTCGCAATAGCGGACCCGCGTTGCGAACTTGATTCGTTGATCGGCAAAGCACGACGTTAGATCGGCCATTGCCTCGTTGATCTCGCGTCCGATCGCCATGATGTCGAACCAGTACGGATGCAGCCCGGCGTGCACGACCACGAGATCCGTTTCCGTCAAGACTACCGGGTGATGCGCCAGCCAGTCGATCAACAGCGTACCGTCCGCAGCATCGAGAACCGGTTGTAGCGGAGAATCGGGAGGAACCGTTCGTAGGCCGCGAGCGATTTCCAGAAGAAGGAGATCGTGATTGCCGAGCACGACTTCGGCATCGAGATCAGCCAGGCGCCGCAGTACGCCCAATGAGTCCGGGCCGCGGTTGACCACATCCCCTACACAGATCAAGCGATCGGCCGGAGCGGCGTCGATTGCTTCGAGCAACCGATCGAGAGCTTCCGAGCAGCCCTGAATATCGCCGATGAAGATGCGCCGCATGCCAGCCGTTTTAGCGAAAAGCAACCGTCCGTCGCAGCCTCTCACCGTCGGTTGGCGGCGCTCCGGCTGCGTGCTACAGACTACCTCCCATGGCGCGGTTTTGGGTCGGTACTTCCGGGTACAACTACAAGGAATGGCGGGGTAACTTCTACCCGTCCGACCTGTCGGAACAGGACATGCTGAAGTACTACGCGCAGCGCCTGACGACCGTCGAGATCAACTATACCTTTTACCGCATGCCGACAGTTCGCGTTCTGCAAGGTTGGGCAAAGGAAACGCCGGAGAGTTTCATGCTCACGCTCAAGGCGCCACGTCGCATCACCCATGACCTGCGATTGCGTGACGCTAGTGATCCGCTGACGTACTTTTGCGATACGGCCAAGGTCCTCAAGAGCAAGCTCGGTGCGATGCTCTTTCAACTCCCACCCTTTTTGAAGAAGGACGTTTCGCGGCTGGAAGATTTCCTGCACCAACTGCCTCCGGGGTTTCGCCCGGCCTTCGAATTCCGCAACTCAACATGGTTTGCCGATGACGTGTACGAATGTATGCGCCGCTTCGATGTGGCGTTGTGTGTTTCGGATCGAGAGGAACACAGTGCACCGCTCGAGCGCACCGCCAACTTCGGCTATTTTCGCCTGCGCCGGCCGGAATATTCCGATGCCGATCTGGTGAAATGGGCGCAGCACCTCGTTGACGCTTCGTCGTCGTGGGAGGATATTTTCGTCTACTTCAAACATGAAGCGGCCGGAAAGGGCCCCGCGCTTGCCGAGAAGTTGGTCAACTTGCTCCAACCCGAGCGCGCCGCCGCAGCCGCTGAGTAACTGCTTCCGTCGGTTGGAGGCTGTGTGCGCTCTGCCGCGCTACTCCTGACGTTGCTGGTTGCTTCGTGTGCAGCGCCGGCCCGTCAGTATGACATCCGTGGCCGGCCGCTGAGTTGCGAGCAAGCCAACGCCGCCGCCGTGCGTACCTTGCAGGTTCTGCACTTCACCCTGACCGCCGTCGAGCCGGCCGTCGTCGGCGCGCGGGGCTCAGTGCGTGGAAGCCGCAACGAAGACGGCGCCGAGCAGACGGTTCGCGTCGACGTTACCTGCAACGGACAGAACACCGACCTCGTGGTTACCGAAGAGTCGCGTCTGATCAGCAGCATCGAGCTCAAGCGCGCTTTCTTCCTTGCCTTCGACGCTGTGCTCTCCGCCCAGGAACAAGAACGGGTCGAGGCAAAGGCGGAAGCCGCGCGGCCGTTGGCGCAGAAGCGCAACAAGGGACTGCACGTTCGTCTGCACCCAATCCCTGGCCCTGGTTCCAGGCTCGATCTCGGGGTCGATGTGAGCCAAGCATCGATCCTCCCGGTGCGCATCAGCATCGTCAATTC
This sequence comes from Deltaproteobacteria bacterium, assembly GCA_016200585.1. GTDB lineage: Bacteria > Desulfobacterota > Binatia > HRBIN30 > HRBIN30 > JACQEN01. The sequence goes on along the minus strand of JACQEN010000003.1, from coordinate 9,373 downwards.
CACGGCACGTTCGTTTCGCTTTGAAGCAAGCGATATCGTGCTGCTGCGACAGGACGGCAAGCGAGTCCAGGCCATCGGACCCGAAGCCGCTGCGGCTTCGGTCGTGGCGCCGAATCATTCAGCAGTCAACGACGGTCAAGCGGCGGTGTCGCCCGATTCGGTGCGCAGCGCTCTTGTAGGACATGCCCTGCGCGCCGGTACGGTTGCTGCCGATCAGACGCTGGAGGGATTTCTCTACTTTCCGGCCGGTGAATACGTCAAAGGCCGGGCCGCCTTTGAAGACGTCGAAAGCGAGGAGACCGAAGGCTTCTTCGTCGAGTTCTGATCACGTTGCCGGTTCTCAGCCCGCAAACCACATGCTAGAGGAAGCGCCCATGGCGGACGATGTAGTTCAAGGGATGATGTCGCCCGATGAGCTTCGCGCTCTGGTGGCGAGCGGCGAAATCGAAACCGTGTTGACGGTGTTTCCCGACCTTTACGGGCGCCTGGTCGGCAAGCGGATTACCGGCCACTTCTTTTGCAATGAAATTCTCGGCCATGGAATGCACGTTTGCGACTATCTCTTGGCGTGCGACATGGAGATGGATCCGGTGCCGGGCTACCGCTTTGCGTCGTGGGCCGACGGCTACGGCGATGTCCATTGCGTCCCCGACGTGAACACCCTGCGTCGCGCCTCCTGGCTCGACAAGACGGCGCTTGTCTTGTGCGATGTCTTCGACGAGGAGCGCGAGACGCTGGTCGACGTCGCACCACGTTCGATCCTCAAACGCCAGATCGAACGTGCCTCTGCCCTCGGCTTGCGTGCTTTCGGGGCGTCGGAGCTCGAGTTTTTCATCTTGCGGGAGACGTATGAGTCGGCGCACCGGAAGAGCTTCGAAAATCTGGAAACCTTCGGTTGGTACGTCGAGGACTATCACACCCTCCAGGGCCTGAAGGTCGAAAAGCTGGTTGGCGCGATTCGCCGCCACCTCGACGGTTCCGGCGTTCCGGTCGAGTTTTCGAAAGGCGAGTGGGGTCCAGGGCAGCACGAGATCAACGTGCGCTATGCCGAGTTTTTACCCATGGCCGACCGCCACGTGGTCTACAAGCAGCTCGCCAAGGAAGTGGCGATCCAACAGGAGTTGGCGGTTACGTTCATGGCGAAGTTCGATGAACGTCACGCCGGCAGCTCGATGCACTTTCACTCGAGCTTGTGGTCGGCCGATTCCGGGAAGCCTCTGTTTGCCGGCAACCCGCCTCTGGATGGCGACCTGTCCAAACTCCCCGAGCACTTTCGCTGGTGGCTCGGCGGTCTCATGCACCACGCCCGCGCCAGCACGTTGATGTTCGCACCGTACGTCAACTCTTACAAACGCTTTCGCGCCGGTTCCTTTGCCCCGACCGGAATCGCCTGGTCGTACGACAATCGCACCGCCGGCTTCCGCATCGTCGGCAAAGGCAGCTCGCTGCGCGTCGAATGCCGGATTCCCGGCGCCGACGCCAATCCGTACCTGGCCTTCGCCGCTACCCTGGCGGCCGGGCTCGATGGCATCGAGAACCGCATCGAGCCGCCGCCGATGTTTCGCGGCGACGTCTACGCGGCGGCTGGCCTGGAGACGGTCCCAAGGTCGTTGCCCGAAGCGATTGCCGAGTTCGAGAAGTCGCCGCTGTTCAAGCGGGCGTTTGGCGAGGCAGTGGTGGAGCACCTGGTTCACTTCGCGCGCACCGAACAGCGAAAATTCGACGAGGTAGTGACATCGTGGGAGCGCCGACGCTTCCTCGAACGGATCTGACATGCGACGCCGCCCGGTCATCGGCGTAACCTCGTACGCTCGCGACGACGCCACTCCCCCGCGCTTCAGCCTTCCCTGCGGCTACATCGACAGCGTGCGTGAAGCCGGCGGCGTACCCTTGCTGCTGCCTCCGGGAGAGCGTGAAACGGACGGTCTCCTCGATGTGCTCGACGGGCTGATTCTCGCCGGCGGCGGCGATATCTCGCCGGCGGCGTATGGCGGCAACCCACACGAAACCATCTATTCGGTTTGCGCCGAGCGCGACGAGTTCGAGTTTTCGCTGGCACGTGCCGCGTTGACGCGGCCAGATCTGGCTCTGCTTTGCATCTGTCGCGGCATGCAGGTGCTCAACGTCGTCAGCGGCGGTACGTTGCACGAGCATCTCCCGGAAGAGTTCGGCGAAACCGTCATGCACCGCCTGCCGCCAAGAGTCACGTCACGCCATCCGGTGCGCGTCGAGCCGAGCTCGAGATTGGCCGGCATCCTCGACGCCACGGAGACCGAGGTGTTGTCGTGGCACCATCAAGGTGTCGATCGGATCGGCGAGACCCTGCGCCCGGTTGCCTGGGCCGCCGACGGCGTGATCGAAGCGGTGGAGCATCTGACTCATCCGTGGTGCATCGGGGTTCAGTGGCACCCGGAAATGCAGCCGGGTGAAACCGCGCAGGACCATCTGTTCAAAGCGCTGGTGCAGGCGGCGCGGAAGAGAGTGTGAGTCATTCGACTCGTACCGGAAGGGCGAGTTCTGAGCTTGGGAGGGAAAATGTCCGGACGTTTAGCAAACAAGGTGGCGTTGGTGACCGGCGCCGGTGGTGGTATCGGGCGCGCGGCGACGCTGAAGTTCAGCGCTGAGGGGGCGCGTGTCGTGGTGGTCGATTTCGACGAGAAGGCCGGCCGCAAGGTCGTCGGCGAGGTCGAGGCTCAGGGCGGCAAAGCGGCGTTTGCCAAGGCCGACGTCAGCAAGGCGAGCGATTGCGAGGCAATGGTTGCCTTTGCGGAGAAACAGTTCGGTGCCTTGCACGTCATCTTCAATAACGCCGGGATCTTTCCGGACGAGGATGGTTCGGTCACCGACACCGACGAGGCGGTCTTTGACCGAGTCATCGCCGTGAATCTCAAAGGTGTCTTCTTCGGCTGCAAGTACGGCATTCCGGCGTTGCTGCGCGCCGGTGGCGGCTCGATCATCAATACCGCATCGTTTGTTGCCATCATGGGCGCGGCGACCTCACAGAGCGCCTACACGGCGTCGAAGGGCGCGGTGCTGGCGTTGACGCGCGAGATCGCCGTCGAGTTTGCGCGCAAAGGCATCCGCGCCAACTCACTCTGCCCGGGCCCGGTGAACACACCTCTGCTGCAGTCGCTGCTGGCCGATCCGGCCCGTCGGGCGCGGCGTATCGTACATCTGCCGATGGGCCGCCTGGCCGAGGCCGACGAGATCGCCAATGCGGCGCTGTTCCTGGCGTCCGACGAGTCGTCGTACGTCAACGGTGCGACCTTCCTCGTCGACGGCGGTACGACCGGGGCCTACGTCACGCCCGAGTGAGCGAGAGAACGAACGCTGGGAGGTCGAAAGGTCGGAGAGTCTGCAGCTTTTCGACTCCTCGACTTTTTGACTTCTCGACGGCTGCTAGAAACACTGCGTCAACGCCCGATTGACGGCGTTGATCAGCTCATCGATGGTGACTTCCCCATCCCGATTCGTGTCACCACTTGGGCATTGCTCGATCGGTGATACGCCGAGAGAAATGTTTACCAGCAGGAGGAGCTCGTCGACGGTCACTTCGCCGTCGCCGTTGCAATCCCCGACACAAACCAGGGGCGTCGGCGTATCTTCGGGCGTCGGTGTCTCCGTCGGTGTTTCGGTCGGGGTCTCGCTTGGGGTTTCGGTGGGCGACGGCGTCTCGGTCTGAGTCTCGGTCGCTGTTTCGCTGGCTGTTTCCGACGGCGTTGAAGTTGGAACGGGTGTCGGCGTCTCGGTTTCGGTCGGACTCGGAGTGATGCTCGGAGTCACTGGTGTGAGCGTTGCCGTGATCGGCGGTGTAAAACGCGGCGTGTCGGTGGGTGACGACGTCGGCGACAACGAAGCCGTTGGTGTCAGCGTCGGTGTATGGCTGGCTGGAGTGGTCGGCGACGGCGTCGCGCTGGTCGAGGGTGTCGATGACGGTGAGCGGCTGATGACCGGCGTCATAGTCGGTGTCACGCTGGCGGTGGACGTAGCGCCCGGCGATGTCGGCTTCGCGCTGTTCGTCGGCGTCAGAGACGGGGTGAAGCTGAAGGTATGCGTTGATGTCGGTGTCTGGGTCGGCGTGCTCGACGACGTGCGGCTCGGTGTCAGCGTTACGGTTGGAGTCACGCTCGGGGTCTCGCTCGCCACGCGCGTCGGCGAGATCGTCGGGGTCAAAGTCGGTGTTGCCGAGAGCGTGTACGATGCCGTGAACGTCGGGGTCGGTGTCTCCGTCGGCGTTGGCGACAAGAAAGTCGCCGTGGGCGTGCGCGTGGGGGTTACGCTTGGAGTGTTGGTTCGGGTTGGCGATTCGGTTGCCGTGTTGGTTGGGCGCGACGTCGGTGTTGGCCCCAGGTTCACACGTGACAGCCGGTTGGCCCCGGCCTCGGTGAACCAGATGTTGCCGTCGGGTCCGTTGGTGATTCCGAACGGCGTGCTGTCTGCCGCCGTCGTGATTTCGCTGATGACGCCGGTGGTGGTGATGCTGCCGATCTTGTTCAGCGCCCCGGCGAACCAAACTTTTCCGTCGGGTCCAAGCGTGACCGAGCGCGGAAAGCGAAGCGCGCCCGTATTGAAGGAGAAGCGAGTAATGATCCCGTTCGTCAAAATGCGCCCGAGCTGATTGCTGCCCGACAGCGCGAACCACAAGTTGTTGTCGGCTCCGATGGTCATTTCCAACGGCCCGCTCTGATCCACCGGAAGAGGGAATTCGGTGACCGACTGCGGTGATCCCAAGGGAAGGTTCGGGTCGAGGCGGCCGATTTGATTGCCGTTGAACTCGGTGAACCAAATCTTCCCATCGGCGCCGATGGCGATGCCGTACGGTTGGCTGTTTGCGTTCGGCAACGGATACTCGACGAGCGTGCCATTGAGGCTCATGCGGCCGATTTGATTGCCGCTGAACTCGGTGAACCACAATCCGCCGTCGGCCCCCACGGTGATTGCCAAGGGCTGACTATTGGGCGTCGCGATGCCGAACTCTTTGATGTCGCCGCCCGTCGTGATGCGGCCGATTTGGTTGGCCATCGATTCTGTGAACCACAGGTTATTGTCGGGGCCGACGGTGATGCCGAACGGCGAACTGTCGGTTGTCGGGAGCAGAAACTCGATCAATTGGCCGTCCGGCGTCATTGAGCCGATCTGGCTGGCTGCGCCTTCCGTGAACCACAGGTTATGGTCGGGCCCGGTCACGACGTCCTTGGGCTGGCTATTGGCGGTGGTGATCGGGAAGCGGTCGATCACCTGTGCGGCGGAGACAGACGCAACGCTGGCGGAGGCCAAGCATATCAAGGCCCCGAGGCGGACAGCCCGCCCCCACGCCCTTACAACCGTCGGCTGCGGCACGGTGCCGGTCAGTAACACTCCGCGCTCGTATGGACAACGCCCAAATCGACAGGAGTGCGAGTAGGGGGAGCGTGCCTTTCCGGCGCCCAACGCTACCCGCTTCACGATGTTGGTTGACAAATCATGCGCAAGATCCGTATCGTTCCTGCTTCGGATTCGGAGCAGCTAAGGGGTATTGGGATTGAGTTCTGCAGCGGCGCCTGACGCCGGCGTTTTGCGCTCGCCGGGTGACTTGTGGTTCTGGGTCGTGGCAAAGGCAGTTGCCGTTGGCATGTGTCTGCTCTTCTGCAGCGCGCGGCCGGCGCTGGCTGCGGTGGCGTTCAACAGCAATTTGTTTTCCACGGGCATGGTGCTCCAGCGTGGCATGCGGACCTGGATCTGGGGCACGGCGGACCCTGGCGAACAGGTCACCGTGACGGTGGCGTACCAGGCGAAGAGCACCGTCGCGGCTGGCGACGGCAGCTGGAAGCTCCAACTCGACCCACTCGGTGCGGGCGGACCGTTCAAACTGCGCGCCTTCGGCAACTTCAATAGCGTGCAAATCGACGAGGTCTATGTCGGTGAGGTGTGGGTGTGCAGTGGGCAGTCGAACATGCACCTGGTGCTTCCCGACCAGTACGAACCGCAGTACCAGCAGTACTTGCCAAAGGTCCATACCTACAAAGGCGATAATTGGAGTCAGCGTCCTGCCAACACCGCCTTCTGGTTTGCTGCCGGCCTCAGTGACGCGCTCGGTGTTCCGATCGGATTGATCAACCAGGCCGTCGACGGCAGCGCCATTCTTAGCTGGCTCGGAAATACGGTGACCAGCGATCCCGATCCCGACCTGCAAGCCGTGCTCGCCAGCACCGGCTACACCCCCGGGGGCAACTACAATCAATTGATTTTGCCGGTTCAACCCTACACGATCCGGGCCGTTGCCTGGTGGCAGGGCGAAGACGATGTGAACTTCCCCGACGCCTACATCGTCAAGCTCGGCGGGTTGATACGCTCCTGGCGTCGGGAATGGGGGCAGGGCGACTTTCCGTTCATCTTCGTTCAATTGCCGACGGGCGGCGGCATGATGGCCAGCGAGACGCCAACCACTCTACCCAGTGGACCGAACATCGGCTCGCAAGTCTTCATGAGGATGCGCAACTCGTACTTTCGCACCCTCAGCCGCGAGCCGAACACATCGATGGTCATCACCAACGACCTCGTCGGCGGACTGCATCCCCCCGACAAACCATCTTACGGTGCGCGCTTTGCGCTAGCGGCACTGTCACAAGTGTATGGGCGGCAGGGCACGTACTCCGGCCCGGTCATGCAAAACATGCGCGTCGAAGGCAACAAGGTGCGATTGTTCTACCGGCGCGACACCGCCAACGGTCTGCACGCCCTCGGCACGGATACGCCGCAAGGTTTTGCCATCGCCGGTGCCGACGGGAAATTCTACTGGGCCGATGCGGTCATCGAAAACAGCACGGTCGTCGTCAGCAGCGTTCAGGTGTCCGATCCGATGACCGTGGAGTACGCTTGGGGCATCTATCCATCGTGGGCCAACCTCTTCAACGATCAGAACATGGGAGCCGCGCCGTTCCAGGGCGACGTCGCGACGTACATGGGTCCAACTCCGATCGGTGGTACGCGGACGCCGACGCTCACCTTGATTCCGACCGCGACACAACCGCCGACGCTCACGCCAACGCGCTCGAACACGCCGACGATATCGGCAACCCCAACCGTTTCCAAGACGCCGACATTGACTCTAACTCCAACCATCAGTCGTACGCCGACACTGACACTGACGCCGACGTTGAGCGCGACGCCGACGTTGAGCGCGACGCCGACGTTGAGCGCGACGCCAACCCTGACCAAGACGCCGACTCTGAGTCCGACACCCACCGTCAGCCCGACGTCGACGTTCACGCGCACGCCAACGATGACGCCGACGTTGACCTTCACCCGTACCCCAACCCGCACGCTGACCCCGACGCTGACCCTGACGCCGACGCCGATTCCAGTGTGCGGTAACGGGCACGTCGAGGACCCGACGGAACAATGCGATGACGGCAATCTCCTGGATGGCGACGGCTGTTCGTCGAGCTGTCAGATCGAGCTCTCGCACCTGGTTGGCGGCGGTGCGACGGCAGGCGAGTGCGCGCACGAGTTCTTGCTGAATCAGTCTTTCCCTCCACCTGGCACCGGGACGGTGACTATCAACTGCACGGACGATGATCCGAGTTGCGACTTTGGGAGCTCCAAGGGGGACAAGGCATGTACGTTCCTGATCTCCCAGTGCTTCAATGTGACGGCGGAGTCGAGCTGCAGCACAACCGCGATCCTGCGTCTGCAGTTTAACGAACCGGGAGTTGGGCAGGATCCGATCAACGCTCCCAACCGCGTGGCGATCGAGGCGTCGCTGGCCGGACTGGGCGGTGTGGTCGATGGGCACTGCGCCAACGTCGGCCCTAATCTCAACAATGGGTGTATTGCCAGCCCGCAATGCGATAGCTCCGGCGGGGACGGTCTCTGCGTTCGCAATGTTAAGTTCGGGTCGCTTACGTCGAACAACGTTTGCTCACTCCCCGCGGCCGTCAAGGTGCCGCTGACGTCGAACCAGGCGGGAACGATCTTCCGGTATGGCTTTCGCCTTCTGAATCTGGAAACCGACTCAGCTGGTGGCGCCATCGACGTCGATAGTGTTGTCCTGCGCTGCAACCCAGCGCACTGACGACGGCCGTTGTTCGCGGGTCCACTTAGAGGCGTTCATCACCTTTCAATCCGTCTACCGGTGCTCTAGTTTCGAGCGCCAGTATCTTGCGACATCCTTACGAGGAGGGGTTGATGCATTCGCTTTTGATCGGTGATCGGCGGCCAAGCGGTCGCGGTTCGATCGACGTGATTGAGCCGTCGAAGGGTGAGGTGTTCGATCAGGTTGCCTCGGCGACTCCAGCCGACCTCGAGGCTGCGGTTACCGCCGCGAAGGCGGCGTTTCCGGCCTGGTCGAAAACCAATGCGCTAGCTCGTGCCGATATTTTGTTTCGCTTTTCCGATCTGGTCCGCACCCACGCCGAAGAGCTGGCGGTGCTCGAAGCGCGCAACGTTGGCAAGCCGATCGGCGACGCCCGTTGGGAAGCCAATCACGTCGCCGAAACCCTGCGCTACTACGCCGGCGCCGCCGACAAGTTCTTCGGTGAAACCGTGGCCACCAAGAAAAACGGTCTCGATATCACCCTGCACGATCCGCTTGGCGTCGTTGGCCTGATCGTGCCGTGGAACTTTCCCATGGTAATTGCCACCTGGAAGCTCGGCCCGGCGCTGGCCTGCGGCAACACCGTCGTCCTCAAACCCGCCAGCCTCACGCCGCTCACCGCCTTGCGTCTCGGCGAGCTTGGTCTCGAAGCCGGTCTGCCGCCCGGCGTGCTCAACGTCATACCGGGTCCGGGCGCCGCAATTGGCGCCGCCCTGGCGGCGCATCCGGATGTGGCGAAGATCGGTTTCACCGGAGAGACGGCGACCGGCCGTGCCATCATGACGGCGGCGGCAGCGACGATCAAACGCATCGGTCTCGAGCTCGGCGGCAAGTCGCCGAACGTCATCTTCGCCGACGTCGATATCGAGCAGGTCGCCAACGAGGCGGCCGCGTCGGTATTCGCCAACGCCGGTCAGGATTGCTGCGCGCGCTCACGCATCATCGTCGAGCGCTCGATCTACGCGCGCTTCGTCGAAGCGCTGGCCACGGTGACGCGCGGCATGATCATCGGTGAGCCGCTCGATGCCGCGACGCAGATGGGCCCGATGATTTCCGCCAAACAGCGCGAAACCAGCGAGTCGTATATCGGTATCGGCAAGCAAGAAGGGGCGCGGTTGGTGTGCGGCGGCGAGCGTCTCGAACGCCCGGGATTCTTTCTGCGACCGGCGGTGTTTGATAACGCCAAGCCGCGCATGCGCATCGACGACGAAGAGATTTTCGGCCCGGTGGTTGCGGTCATGCCTTTCGACACGGAAGAAGAAGCGGTCGATCTCGCCAACGATACGATCTACGGCTTGT
>JACQEN010000340.1 GCA_016200585.1 Deltaproteobacteria bacterium | reverse complement strand
GCGGTCGAGATGATCAAAGAGGGTAAGCGTCGCGGTTTCACTGTGTGCACCAACACCACCATCTACCGCGAAACCAGTATGCAGGAGATCGAGGAGATGTGCGCCTTCCTCACCGGCATCGGGGTCGACGGCATCCTGCTGTCGCCGGGCTATCACTACGAGCGGATCAAGGAAGATCACTTCCTCTACAAGAACGAGATCCACGAGAAGTTCAAAAAGGTCTTGGAGCTGTCGCAGCGCTATCGTCTCTACTCGACGCCGTTGTTCTTGCAATTTGCTGCTGGCCAGCGCGACTACCCGTGCACGCCGTGGGGCAACCCGACGCGTACGCCGAAAGGTTGGAAGGGACCCTGCTACCTCATCGAAGGGGGCTACCACCCGACCTGGAAGGACTTCTGGAAGGGCGTCGACTGGGACTACTGGGAGAGCCGGCAGGATCCAAAGTGCCAGAATTGCCTCATGCACTCCGGATTCGAGCCGTCCGTCGTCCGTCACCTCGGCCAACAACGCTGCGACTTGCTGACGATGGCCAAGTGGAATTTCCTGTCGTAGTGGTTTTCAAGAGATCACTTCATCCGACGACCGGCCTCGGTGGATCGCTGTGGCGTCCGCCGCGGCGCTGTCTGTGTTTCCAAAGCTTGGCGCTCGAACCTTTCGAAGCTGCCTTCCGCTTCGCGCTTGGGTAGTACACGAACGCCGCGCGGCTTGTGTCCCTCGGCAATTGCCGCGCTGCTGAACCAACCCCAGTGCATGTTTGCGACGACCAGCGTTACGATGACAACGACGGCGCCCAGATGGGCTTGCCCCACTCTTCTTCGACTCGATTCCATGGACACTCTCCTGCGCCCGCAATGATCAGGGTGTATGGCTTACGAAATTGGGTGTTTCCTGCCAGTGGCTGATTGCAGGTAGGGTGCCAAGAGAAGCGCGGTGGGCTCCGCGCGACGAGATCAAGACGGAACGGGTCTGCCGGTTGAGAGGTTGAGCTCACATGTACTCGCAGTGAGCCCGAGGTGGTCTCAAAATGAGAGCATCAAGACTTAAAGCTCGAGCTGTGCCCCGAGCTCGATGACGCGATTCGGCGGGATCTCGAAGTAGGAGCTTGCCGCTGGGGCGTTGCGCGCCAGCACGGCATACAAGCGCTTGCGCCAATGCGCCATGCGGGCTCGTCCGGTCGCCAACAGCGTCTCGCGACCGAGAAAAAACGTCGTTGTCATCATCTCGAACGCCAATCCCTTCCCCTGACAGAGGCGGAGAATTTCTTTGATGCGCGGCGTCTCCATGAAGCCATAGCGGGCGGTGACGCGGTAGAAGCCATGGCCCATCTCCTTGACGTCGACGCGCTCGCGATCGGGAACCTCGGGCCGCTTCTCGCTCATGATCGACACCAGCGCCACTCGCTTGTGCAGCGTCTTGTTGTGTTTCAGGTGATGCAGGAGCAGGGCGGGTATGCCATCCGGATTGGAGGTCATAACGACGGCGGTGCCGTCGACGCGATAGGGTGGGTTGGTTGCGACGTCGGCCAGAAACGCAGCCGTCGGCAGGCTGGCGTCGGCGAGCATGCGCGCGACCTCGCTGCGGCCGCGCTTCCACGTCGTCAACACCGTGAACACGGCGATTCCAACAACCAACGGGAACCATCCTCCATCGACGATCTTGACGATGTTGGCGCTGAAGAACGCGACATCGAAGATGAGAAACAAAAGCACGACGCCGCCGGCCAGAAGGAATGACCACTTCCAGCGTTCGCGCGCGACGATGTAGAACAGCAACGTGGTGACCCCCATCGTTCCGGTGACGGCTATCCCGTAGGCCGCCGCCAAGCGGCTCGAGCTTTCGAAGCTGATGACGAGCAAGACACAGGTCAGCATGAGACCGGCATTTACCTCCGGAATGTAGATCTGACCTTCTGCCGTATCGGACGTGTGGATGATATTGAAGCGCGGCAGGTAACCGAGCTGGGTCGCTTGCTGGGTCAGCGAGAAGGCGCCGGAAATGAGCGCCTGCGAGGCGATCACGGTCGCCACCGTCGACAAGATGACCAGCGGGTAGAGCAGCGGCTCCGGGGCCAGCTGGTAGAAGGGGTTGGTGATTGCAGCGCCGCGTTCGAGCAGTAGAGCGCCTTGGCCGAAGTAGTTGAGCAGCAACCCCGGTAGTGCCACCGAATACCAGGCGAGCCGAATGGGTCGGGCGCCAAAGTGGCCCATGTCCGCATACAGCGCTTCACCGCCGGTGACGCACAGCACCACCGAGCCCAGGATCAAGAAGCCGTGCCCATCATTGCGTATGAAAAAGCTGAGCGCGTGCGATGGATTGATCGCCGACAACACGGAAACATGTTGGGCGGATTGGCGCCAGATCGCCGTGGCGCCGATGACCCCGATGCTCGAGAACCAGACGAGCATCGTCGGTCCGAATACCGCGCCCAGCCCAGCGGTGCCGCGCTTCTGCGCCGCAAACAACCCAATCAAAATCACCACGGCGATCGGGACGACGACCGGTTCGAAAGCGTCGGTGGCAACTTGCAATCCCTCGACGGCCGACAAGACGGAAATGGCCGGCGTGATCACGCCGTCGCCGTACAGCAAAGCCGCTCCGAACAGGCCCAACAAGACGAGAACGGAACGCCCGCGCGAGGTCGGTCCTCGGCCAGGGCTGATCAGCGCCAGCAGCGCCAAGATGCCGCCTTCCCCCTCGTTGTCGGCGCGCATGACGAACACCAGATATTTGATCGAAACGACGACGATCAGCGACCAGAAAACCAGGGACAAGATGCCCAGGATGTTTTCCGGTGAGATCGGCACCGCATGCGGGCCGATGAAACACTCGCGTACGGCGTACAACGGCGAAGTGCCGATGTCGCCATAGACAACACCGAGCGCGCCGAGGGCGAGAAACCATGTCGGCCCGTGCACGTGCGAGTGTTCGTGCGTGCTTTGGGTTTCTGGGATACCTGCGGTTGGCAATCTCTGTGGCTCCGCCTTGGGGGAGTACAGTACTTCTGCCCCGGCGAGCGGGTCAACCGCGCGGTTGACCCGCTCGGTTGTGACGGTCGATTCATGAATTGTCCGGGTTAGGTTCGCATCTGGATGATGTCGTCGCGCATCATCGAGCTCTTCAGCCGCGCCGGATTGAAAGCCTTGCAGCGGACGACCGGAATTTCGATGCCGGACCGACGCAGCACTTCTTCCCACGCCCGGCTTTGATCGTAGCCGAGCACGATGAGGTCGGGCCGCGCGCGCGCAACCGAGCGCAGGAAGTCGTCGCGGTAACCGACGAACGCCTCGTCTACCAACCCCAGCTCCCCCAGCAGCTCACGGCGCTGGCGCTGGCTGTGATGCGGTAGGCGCCCTTTGATGCGGCGCACGCTGTCGTCACGCGCCACCACGACGCTGAGGTGTACGCCGCGGCGCTTGTGCCGCCGTCCCCAGCGCTCGGCGGCGCGGCGGGCGAACTTCAGCAAATAGAGGTGGCCGAAGTGCAGGCCGTCAAACGTGCCGGCGACGAACACGCGTACGGGCCCGCGTCCCACGCGGCGATCGGTCATTTCTCCTCCGCCGCTGGAAGTCGCAACGTGAACGTCGATCCACGTCCGATCTGGCTGATGGCCGTCAGTGTGCCGCCCATGGCGCCGGCCAGGCGCGCCGACAAGGCCAGACCAATTCCAACACCGCCGGCCTCTCTGCCTGCCTGCCCTTGGCGGAACGGCTCGAACAGGGTGGTCAGCTCGGCGGCGTCGATTCCGACGCCCGTGTCACTCACGTCGACGGCAATGCGGCCGTCGTCACCATGACGGACACGGATGGCGATTTCACCGTCGTGCGTGAACTTCACCGCGTTCGACAACAGGTTGAGCAGAATCTGCTCGAGGCGATCGCGGTCGGCAGTGACCGCGATCGCCTCGTCCGATTCCGTTACCAGCCGCACGTTCTTGCCGACCAGACGCGGTTCGACGAAGCGACGAATGTCGTCGAACATTTGGCTGATTTCGACCCTGCCGGGGCGGATCGCCAAGCGCCCCGCTTCGATGCGCGACAAGTCGAGCAGATCGCTGATCAGGAAGACCAGCGTGCGGCAGGTTCTGCCGATGCGATCGACGGCATCCCGGGCGTCCTCGTCCAAGCCACCGAACTCACCGTCACTCAAGAGGTCAGCGTATCCCAGGATGATATTCAGCGGGGTTCTCAGCTCGTGCGACACGCTGGCCAGGAACTCGTTTTTCGTGCGGTTGGCATCCTCGAGAGCCTGATTGGCTGCGGCCAGAGCCTCGTTGGCTGCGCGCAGCGCGTTTGTCTGCCGAAACACGCCGAAACGGTGGCGCTCCAGATATCCTGAACCACTTACGGTGAGTGCGCTGATCATACCCAGGCCAAGCAGGTGCATCGACAACGGCGTCGTAGTGAACGTACCCAGGTTCACTGCGATGACGAACGCGATCATGCCACCTACGGCGACCGGTACCTGTCCGCGCCAACCCCACGGGAAGAGGACCATGGTACCGACTTCGACGTAGAGCAGCGCCATCGTCAGGACCTCGGTGTTGCCATGCACGATCACGTTGTAGGTGCAGACCAGCACGATGATCGCCACCGCTGCCGCCGCCGCGATGGGTTGCACGTAACGTTGGCCGGTGCGGCGCCGCGAGATCCAGATCGCCAAGAGGATGACGGCGACCTCCAGCCCGTACATGGTGGCATAGGTGATGTCGCGCTCGGGATGGGTTTCGTGCTCGAAGATCCACGCCAAGGCAAAGACTACGCCGAACGCAACCGCGCCGATGACGAATCGCTCGCCGGTGATACGTCGCGTGTCTTCCGCGAACGCGAGATTGACATCCTGCGTGGAGCTAGACACCGCAGCGCGTATAGCGCGCTATGGATTTGATGACAATTTGAACCTTCCTCCATGTTGACCGGCTGCGTTGAGGTCGACATGCTGCGCAACGAGGCAAAGCAGGTGCTGCGGGTGACTCTGATGATTCATGGCGGGGCCGGGGCGGGCGGTCCCGACCTCGACCGGGCTCAGCGGCCGGGGTGTTTCTCGGCGCTCAAAGCCGGCTGGGATGTCTTGCTCGCTGGCGGCTCGGCTGTCGACGCCGTGGTCGCTTCGGTAGCCGTCTTGGAAGACGATCCCGGATTCAACGCCGGCGTGGGCTCGGTGCTGACGTCGGCCGGAGGGGTCGAAATGGATGCGTCGATCATGGACGGATCCGACTTGCGTGCCGGTGCCGTCGCGTTGCTGCGCGAGACACGCAACCCGGTCCGCCTGGCACGGGCGCTGCTCGTCGATGGACGCCATGTGTTCATGGCCGGGCCGGCGGCCGACGAATATGCCCGCCAGCATGGAGTCCCGACCTGTGCCCCGGAAGATTTTGTCACCCCACAGCAACGACAGCGTTGGCAGGACGCTGCGAGCGGCGCCGGCGGCACGGTGGGGGCGGTGGCCGTCGATCGCAACGGGCACACCGCGGCGGCGACCTCAACCGGCGGCATGGATGGCAAGCAACCCGGCCGCATCGGCGATTCAGCGGTCATCGGCGCCGGCACGTACGCCGACGATCGTCTGGGCGCCGGCTCCGCTACCGGTACAGGCGAGGAGATCATCCGACTCAATCTGGTGTGCGCGGTCCTCGGCTCCATGCGCCATGGCGGCGATCCGGCCAACGCCGTCCCCAGAGTCGTGCCGCTGTTGCGCAGCGTCGGCGGTACCGGAGGAATGATTGCCGTGGATCGCTTCGGCAGGTTCGCCTACGCGCACAACACCCCGCACATGAGTGTTGGATGGATGCGGACGGATCTCGATGCTCCGGTCGTCGTCCTATGAAGAAAACGCCAACCCGAACAGTTGAGCTATGGTGATAAAGCGATGAACGCGACGGCGACGCAAACCACCGCCAGCGTTGGGGCGGTGCGATTGCTCTGGGGCGTGGCGGCCAACGTTGCGGTCTTTTCTCTGACCCTGTTGTTCGCTCTGGCTGCCATCGTGATGACCAGCCTCACTCGCAGCACTCGCTGTTTCGATTTGTTGGGGCCGACGTGGAGCCGCTGGATCCTGGCGATCTGCGGCGTGCGTATCGACGTCGAAGGTTTGGAAAACGTCGACCCGAAGCGTTCCTGCGTTCTCATCTCGAACCACCTGAGCAACTTTGACGTCTGGGCCACGTTCGCGGCGCTGCCGTTCAACCTCCGCTTCGTCGCGAAAAAGGAGCTGACGCGCCTGCCGTTCTTCGGTCGGGCCCTGGCGATGAGTGAGCATGTGATCATCGACCGCTCCAACCCCGACGAAGCGATTGCCCGCATCAACGCTCGCGTTGCGGCCCGACCTGATTCCGGCTTCTGCATCCTGTTCTTCGCCGAAGGCACGCGCAGCCCCGACGGCCGGATTCACGCCTTCAAGAAGGGCGGGGTAAGCTTGGCGATTCGCACCGGATTGCCGATCATTCCAGTCACCGTCAGCGGTACGTGGAAACTGCTGCCGAAGGGCGCGTGGGTTATACGGCCGGGGGGGCGAGTGAAGGTCGTCCTTGATCGACCGATCGAAACGACGGGTATCCACCTCGACGATCGCGATGCGCTCAACGAGAGGGTGCGCGCGATCGTCGTCCGCAATTTTTCGGAGGCCTATTGATCGCCGATCGACTGCGAAAATAGTCTGCTGATCTTGTCTGCGATGTGCTACAAAGCCTGCGAGGGGTTGAGGGGATTGTGACGACGGCTCTGGCAGCAATCGTGGCGCGGATCGAATGCAGCCTATCCGAACGCCGGATGTCTCCGCCACCCGATGCGTGGTTGCTCGGCGAGGCGCGCCACGAGTTGGTCGATACCCTGCTGCGCGGCTTTCTCGGCAACCTGGCTGCTCTGGATTGGCGGACCTTTCGTCAACTTCTGCCGGTGCTGCGGCCGCACGGCTTGCAAGGGCTCGAAGCGACCATCGGCCTGGCGCTGCCGACAACGATGCTGTCCGGGATGACCAGCGCGGTGGTTTCCAATCTCCTGCAACGCAGCCCGGTGACCGCGCCCTCGGTGCTGTTTGCGCGTCTGACGCGTTGCACCGCCGGCCACGTCATCTTCCGCTCGCAGCTGGTCGCACTCGCTGAGGGCGAGTTCGAGACCCCACCGCTGGAAACCGCCAATCTTCTGATGCGTCATACTCCAAGTGCCGTGCGCGCGATTTTCGTCGGTCGGGTGATTCGAACCCGCCCCGATCTCGATAGTGGCGAGCGCCAAACGTTGATCGACCACGCCACACGCCATCTGCACTGTCTGCTCGACGACGGTGCGGTTCGCGCCGCCGTCATTTTGATGCTGCGGCTGGCGTACTACCGGCTGCATCATGCGGACATCGTTCGACAGGAGATGCAGCGCTTGCGGATCGTCGATTTCCGCAGCAGCAACGTCGTGCGCAGCGGGTTGCGGGTCGTCCCCGGCGCTCAACCCGGCCGCTGACCGGCGTGGCTACCTGGCAACGCGTTCGCGGCGACTGCATCGATTGGGTCGTCGAACAGCTCACGGCGGCGCGCTCGACGACGGCCGATCCCGTCGTTGTCATCCTGCCGACCTCGCGCCACGCTCAGGCGCTGCGCCAGCGGGTTTGCATCGACAACGGACATCCGTCGCTGCTTACCGCTGTTTGCCTCACCCAGCTCGGAGCATGGCTCCAGGAGCTCCAAGCGCTTGCCGGTCAGGTGCCGATCGCGGGCAGCGAGGCGATTTCGAAAACCTTGACCTTGATGCAGCAGCATTCTGAAATCCTGTCGGCAGCCGCGCCGGTCATAGCGTTGGTGGCTGGACCTGAACTGGCCGGCCAACGTGCTCTGTTCGATGCGTTCCCAAATGTCATGGTCGGTGCGCTTGATCCGCCGCCGGTGGACGTCGAACCGTCGTCGACGAGTTGCGACGCCGATGTCGAAGCCGCCGCCATCTGGCTTTCACAACAGGTTGCCGCGGGCGTACCGATCGATCAAATTGCATTCTTGACCGCAGACGTCGATGCGTACGCGTCGGCGCTAAGCGATCGACTGCGCCGCCTGCCCGGCGGCGAGCAAATCGGCGTCTACGTCGCGGGCGGCATTCGCCTGGCGACAACCCCGGGCGGACAACGCCTGCAAACGCTCCTGAAAGCTCTGGGGGCCGGTCTTTCGGCGCGAACCATGATCCATCTTTTGCCGGCCCTGAAGCGTGGACCCGGGGACGACCCGACCGGTCCACCGCGATTGTCGCCGGCGCGAGCCGCGGCGGTAATCTATGGTGCAGGTATTTCTGGCGGTGCCGCCGGCGACAGCGACGGCGTCCGCCAGTGGATGCCGCGCTTGCGTCGCCGACGGGCCGCACTGCTGGGCGTCGTTGAGGCCTCCGGGGCAGCCGAAGCGCACCGCACCGCTACGATCCATCGCCAGCAAGCCGAACGCTGGCTGCGTGATGTCGAACCGATCTTGCCGGCGATCCAGGCACTCCAGGATCTTGGTGAACGCGTGATCGATGGCGCTGCAATCGCCGACATCTGGTCCGGTGTCGTCGACTTCTCGCGCCGCTGGATGCGGCTGCCGAATGACCCGCCGCATCTGTTCTCACGACTCGAAGAACACGTACAACCACTGCTGGCATCGGCTTCGGCAGGCGTCGACGCCGTGAGCGCCCTACGCGACGCCCTGCTCGCGGCACGCTTCTCCCCGACGCAATTCGGCATGCCGAAGGCTTTTCTCGGCACAGCGGATTCCTCAACGGGCCTGCGCTTCCGCTCCGTCCGATCCTTGCCGGCCGACAAGAGCAGCCGTGATGCCGCCGAGTACGCCCGCCGCCGTCCGCTGACTCCACGCTCGGTCGTTCTCTACGCTTGCCGCCGCGACGGCGAGGCGCTGGCGGTGCCGTCGTCGTGGCTCGGCGACGGGCCGACGGCGATCGACCGAATTCGCGCCCTGGCGACTCTCCGCGCGTCGAACGAGTGGACGGCGATGGACGGCAACCTCGGCGCATCACGAGAGTTCCTGCCGCCGCTTGGCTTGTCGCCGCGCCGCCCTCTGTCCGCGTCGGCAATCGGCTTGTTGTTGTCCTGTCCATTCCGTTTTCTTCACGAACGCGTTCTGCGCCTCGCCCCTCAGGCGCCGGTGCCCGCGACGAATGCGATCGATCCGATTGTCTACGGTGCACTCTTTCATGCGGTGGCCGATCGGTTCTTGCGTGAAGCGGGAGGACCGTTGTGTCGCCGTGAAGGAGACGTCGAGACGTGGGTCGAGCGCGCGTCGGCCGTCGCGCGCGAGGAATTGCAAAGCCTGCGCGACGTCTATCCGTTGCGTCTTCCGGCCGATGTGCAACGGGAGACCGAGCGCTTGTGCGGCCAGGTCGAAGCGCTGGTGCGCGACGAATGGGGCCGGCCCCCACGCCAGTTGGTGGCCAGCGAGATGGCGTTCGGAGAGCCGGGTGCGATAGCGATTGCGGTCGAGGGCGGAGTGATTCATTTGCGCGGCTCGATCGATCGCCTCGATCGCTTCGACGACGAATCCTTGTCCCTGCGCGACCTCAAGACCGGGCGTCTGAACGATCTGGCGACGGAACCGCTCAACCCTGGCCGCGATCTTCAAATCGGCGTCTACACGTTGGTGTTGGAATCGCTCGAGTGTGGTCCGCTGCGCGAGGCCGGATATGTCAGCCCCAGTCGCCTCGGAAGCGTGCGCCGCATGTTCCTGGCAACGGCGCTCGACGAGCTCCGCGGGCGCACTCGGAAATGGCTGGGGGTTGCCCGTGCGCTACTCGAACAGGGCATGTTCCCGCGCACGCCACAGCCGCGCGATTGCTATCGCTGCCCGTTTCGCACGGCTTGTGGCAGCGGCGCGCAACAGCAGAGCGCCGTCAAGCTCGCGGCCCTGCCGCTCGCGCACCCCGCTCGGGCATTCTTCGAATTCAAATTTCCTGCGACAGAATCCGGAAGCGACGCTGCGGGGGAAGGGCGATGACCCAACGACCGATGCTGCGAGTGCTGCCGTTCGTTGTTGTGGGCCAGAGTGCGGATCTTGATCTGCGCGCCGCCGTCGAATCTGCCGCAAGCTACGTGCAGCGCATGCTTCCGGACGGTGATGAGAAGTCGCTGAACCTGGCTGAGCTGACGTTGGTGAGCACGAACACGACGGTTGCCGGCGCTCTGGCGCAAGGCTTCGCGATGCACAGATTGCGCGTCGCCGCCGGCGGTGGTGCTTTTCTTGCGGCGTACCCGGAGGTGCGGCAGTTCTTGAGCGCCATGCGGGCCATCGCCGATCGCGACGACGGGGCGGCGCAAGCCGCTTTGTTTGCGCCGCCGTTGTTTGCCATCGAACCTGCGGACTTTTTGGCATCGCTCGCCGTCAAGGACGACTCGCATCCGCCACGAGCGCGCCTGAAGAGAGCACGTGAGGTGGCCGAAAAGATTCGCCAGCGCCGACACATGCAATCGCCGGGCGCGACGGCGCGCGACTTGATCGAGCACAGTGCGCTGGGGCGCGTGTGCGCAGCCCGGGTCGCCGGTGACCTGTTGCTGGAGGCGTTGTACGAAACGGCCGGCTTCCTCGACAAATGGGCCAGCCGCGAGGGGCTCGATTTCGACGCGCTTGCAGACCTCTGCCAGGTCTGGGCCGACGGCGGGTTGCCGCAGTCCTTTGCGGTGCCACAAGGCGCGGCGGCGGCGTCGCTGATGCTCGTGAGCGACGCCGCCGAGCTGCGCTTCCGCGTCGCCTGCGTCGTCGAAGCAAGCGACTCTTGTCTGGCGGCAGCGTCGAACCTGGCCACCGAGCTCGTCGTGCTCGCCGTGCCGGTCGAGGTTGCTGACGTGTGGACGCCGCCGGTGCAGCGCTTTGCCG
>JACQEN010000339.1 GCA_016200585.1 Deltaproteobacteria bacterium | reverse complement strand
TGCGCCGCGGCGGCGGCACGATCGAATCGACACCGTTGTTGGGGCCGAGCAGCCCCGGATGCGTCGATCTCGACTAGCGAGGTCTGACCATCCACGGCGAGTGGAAGGATCTGCGGTTCGTCGCCTCGCTGGTTCTGGCCCAGTCGGCAGCCGCTTGGCTGTGGCGCGTCGAGATCGAGAACACCGGCAACCAGAACGTGACGGTCGATCTCATCTATGCGCAGGACCTGGCTCTGGCGCAGTACGGTGCGGTTCGTATGAACGAGTACTACGTCAGCCAATACATCGACTACACGCCGCTCGAGCACCCGCGCTGCGGCACCGTCCTGGCGGTGCGCCAGAATCTTTTGATGAGCGGGAACAATCCCTGGGTCGTCGTCGGTGCATTGGATCGCGCTGTCAGCTTCGCGACGGATGCCTTGCAACTGCACGGCCTGGCGACGCGCGCCGGTGAAGTTCCCGAGGCGTTGCGCGCTTCCATGCTGCCAGGTCGGCGCTTGCAGCATGAGCATTCCATGTCCGTGCTCCAGGCTGCCCCGATACAACTCGCGTCCGGCTCTTCACTGTGCCGCGGTTTCTTCGCATGGTTCGAGGCGAACCATCCCGCCGCCTCGTCCGCCGCCGATCTTCATTTCGTAGACCGGGCGCTGGCGTTACCCGAGGCGATCGGGTTTGTACGAACGCCAACCGAGATCCGAGAGGGATCAGCCGATACGCTGTTCAGCACGTGTCCGACGCTGGCGAGCCTCGAGCTCACGGACAGCGAAGCCGACGAGATCTTCGGCAAGCAACGGCGCAACGTCGAGCGTGAGGATGGACGTCTGTTCTCGTTCTTCACCGGCGTCAATCGACACGTCGTCTTCAAGGCCAAAGAGCTGCAAGCCCTGCGCCCCCACGGCCATCTCCTTCGCAGCGGCGATCATCTCGTTCCCGACGAGCGATCGTTGACCTCGACGACCTGGATGGCGGGAGTGTTCAACTCGCTGGTGACGCAAGGGCATGTCGGCATCAACCGATTCCTTTCGACGACCCGCAGTTACCTCGGCTTGTTGCGATCGGGCGGCCAACGCATCTTCGTCGAGCGACCCGACGGCTACGTTCTGCTTGGTATGCCATCGGCCTACGAGATGAGTCCAAACGCTTGCCGCTGGATCTACAAGCATGACGACGGTTTGATCCAGATCCGCTCGTGGGCGCCCATGGACCGTCACGAGCTCAACCTCTCGATCGACGTCGTCGACGGGGCGCCGTGCCGTTTCTTGATATCGCACCATGTGGCCATCAACGGCGACGACGGTGCCGATGCCGTGCCTGTCGACTGTTCCCAGGATCGGCTTGGCGTCGTCGTTCGCGCGATCGCCGATTCCGACGTCGGCTGCCGCTTTCCGCAGGGGTTCTTCCGCATCGATGCAACCGGCGGCACGACGCTGGAATCGGTCGGCGGTGATGAGCTGTTGTTCGCGGACGGATGTTCGCGGCGCCAGCCGTTTCTGGCGCTGGTCACGGTCAAGACGACGAGCGCTCAATTTCGGATCACCGGCCATCTGATTCCTACCGCCGACGAGCCCACGGCGACGGGGACGTACGCGGCGGATGAAATCAAGGCCGATCGCTTCTGGAGCGCGATCGTTCCGGCGCAATTGCAGCCTGCCGGATCGGCAACGACGGACGACGTCGCACGGCTGCAGGAGATCATCCCGTGGCTGGCGCACAACGCGCTTGTCCACTACCTGGCGCCGCGCGGCTTGGAACAGTACTCCGGCGGCGGTTGGGGCACACGCGACGTCAGCCAGGGTCCGGTGGAAATGTTGCTGTCGCTTGCGGCGTGGGCGCCATTCCGCGACCTCCTCGTGCGTCTGTTCCGGGCGCAGAACGCCGACGGCGATTGGCCGCAGTGGTTCATGTTCTTCGAGCGCGAGCGCGACCTGCGACCGTCCGATTCGCACGGCGACATCATCTTCTGGCCGTTGTTGGCGTTGAGTCAGTACATCCTTGCGGCGGACGATGCGTCGATTCTCGATGAGCTCGCGCCCTTCTATCACTCCGCAGGGGAGCCCGGTGCCGAGACGGCAACGGTCTGGGGACACGTCGAGCGCGCCCTGCAAACGATTACGGAGCGCAAAATTCCGGGGACACACCT
Organism: Deltaproteobacteria bacterium; assembly: GCA_016200585.1. Lineage (GTDB taxonomy): Bacteria > Desulfobacterota > Binatia > HRBIN30 > HRBIN30 > JACQEN01. Next base: position 15,570 of record JACQEN010000339.1, on the reverse strand, counting down.
GGTGGCATACGGTCACGGCGACTGGAACGATTCGCTGCAGCCGGTGGACCCGGCGATGGCAGCGCGCTTGTGCAGCGCCTGGACGGTGACCTTGCACTACCAGACGCTCACCGCATTGGCGCAAGCCCTGCGTCGAACGCGGTACGTCGAGCGGGCTGAACCGTTGGAGGCCGAAGCTCGAATGGTCCACGACGACTTTCAGCGACGATTGATCGCCGACGGCACACTCGCCGGGTATGGTTACTTCACAGCCGACGGTGACGTCGAGCTTTTGATCCATCCGAGCGATCACGGCAGCGGCATCCACTACAGTCTGCTGCCGATGATCCACGCGATCATCAACGATATGTTCAGCGCCACGCAAGCACAGGCTCACGTCGAGCAGATCAAAGCGCACCTCCTGGGAGTTGATGGAGCGCGACTGTTCGATCGACCCTTCAACTACCAAGGCGGGCCGCAGCGGACCTTCCAACGGGCCGAGAGCAGCACGTTCTTCGGGCGCGAGATCGGTCTGATGTACACCCATGCCCACCTGCGTTACGCCGAGGCGATGGCGCACTACGGCGACGTCGACGCCTTCTTTCTCGCCTTGCAGCAAGCCAACCCGGTGGGTGTGAAGGCGCTGGTGGCAGCGGCGCGACCGCGCCAGGCGAACTGCTACTACTCGAGCTCCGATGCTGTCTTCGCCGATCGCTACGAGGCCCTTGCGCAATACGACAAGGTGAAGACCGGCGCGGTGCCGTTGGAAGGAGGCTGGCGCGTTTATTCGATCGGCGCCGGCGTCGCCTTGCGATTGATCCATGAATGCCTTCTGGGGATTCGGCGAACCAAGTCCGTGCTGGTCATCGACCCGGCGATGCCGAAGTCGCTCGACGGGCTGCGTGCGACGTTCCAGTTGGCCGGCAAGTCGGTACGTATCGAATATCGAATCGCCGCACGCGGCTACGGCCCGACGGTACTCACCCTCAACGGAGAGCCGCTCGCATTCGTTCGCCGCAACAATCCGTATCGCAGCGGCGGCGTCGAGGTGACGATGTCCGAGCTTGCCGCCCGGCTCGTAGATGGCCTGAACGAGCTGCACCTACAGCTGGCCTGAGTTGCGGGCCCGCTCCCGACGTCAGTCGCGCGACTTGTTCGAGCCGAGCAGCGCCTTCTTGGCGGCCTTGAGCTGTTTTGTCTTTTCCTTGCTGACAGCCGGATAGCGCAGGCCGAGCGACATCAAAGCGTCGATGACGGCAGCAGCGACGACGACGTGGGTGAACCACTTGTTGTCGGCCGGAACGACGTACCACGGCGCGTCTTTGGTGGAGGTCCGGCGGATGACGTCCTCGTAGGCTGCCATGTAGGCGTTCCAGTGGTTGCGTTCCTGGACGTCGCCGGCAGAAAACTTCCAATTCTTCTCCGGGTTCTCGAGGCGTTCGAGGAAGCGCCTCTTCTGTTCCTTCTTGGAAACGTGCAAAAAGAATTTGCGAATGACGGTGCCGTTGCGCGTCAGGTAGTGCTCGATGTCGTTGATGTGTGCGGCGCGCTCCTTCCAGATGTTCTTGGTGACCAGCGACGCCGGGAGCTTCTGTGCGGCGAGAATCTCGGGGTGTACGCGGACGACGAGTGTCTCTTCGTAATAGCTGCGGTTGAAGATGCCGATGCGGCCGCGCTCGGGCAGGCTCTTCATGCAGCGCCACATGTAGTCGTGATCGAGGTCTTCGTTGCTCGGAGCCTTGAAAGAGTAGACCTCGCAACCCTGCGGATTGACCCCCGACATCACATGCTTGATGGCGCCGTCCTTTCCGGCCGCGTCCATCGCCTGAAAGATCAACAGTAAGCTCCAGCGGTCCTGGGCGTAGAGCATGTCCTGCAGCTCGGCCAGTGCTGCGATTCCCGTCGTCAGGGCTTCCTTGGCGCGCGGCTTGTCTTCGGCGTTGAGATCAAGGGTGTCGCGCGGATCGATGTCCTTCAAACGGAAATGCTTGCCGTTGCTGATGCGGAACGGCTGTGAGAAATTCTTGGCGTGCTTTGTCAGCTCTTCGACTTTCATGGGCACCTGTTCAGGCAACGACGTTACTTGCCGGCGACGGATTCCTTGACCTTTGCGAGCAACCGCGCGCGCTCGGCCGAGGAATTCACCGGAAGGCGCTGAAAATCGTCACCGACGCGCACGTCGGCGAACATCCCGGCTGGGTCCTCGTGGAAATGCAGGAAGGCCCTCGACTTCCAGTAGAAAATACCGCGCTTGTGCTCCTGAAGCTCGTCGACTCGACGGATTTGCATAAGCAGTGTTTCGACGCGGTCCAACGCAGAGTCGGTCGCGTGCTTCATCGTTCGGCTACTTGTAAGCGATCGCGGCGCTGCACGGCCCGTTAAGATGCATCACTTCGCATTTACGAAAGCCTGCCTCACGGGTCCACGACTGAAAATCCGCGCCGCTGAAATCGAAGGCATCGCCAAACTCGATCAGCATGTTCAGAGACATCAGCAAGCCGAAGACGTTTTCGCGACGGTTGTCGTCGATGATGTTTTCGACGGCGATGAAAGCGCCGTTCTGCGGCAGCGCGTCGTACGCCAACTTGATCAAGTGCTTCTTCTTGTCGAGGTTCCAGTCGTGCAGAACCATGCCCATAGTGACGACGTCGGCCTTGGGGAGCGAGTCGGTAAAGAAATTGCCGCCGACGGTCTTGACGCGATCCGACATCCCCTCGCGGCCGATGGCTCTGTCGGCGACGGCGCATACTTCCGGCAAGTCGAACGACGTGCAGCGCATGTGCGTGTGGCGTTTGGCGACGAGGACGGAGAGCAAGCCCGTGGCACCGCCGACGTCGCACAGGGTCTTGTATTTCGAGAAGTCGAACTTCTCGGCCAGCGCCGCGAAGTTGGCGCGTGAGATTCCAGTCATCGCACCCATGAACTGTTCCAAGCGCGGCAAATCGGAGTAGAGCTCCTCGAAGACAGGCTTTTGGCTGTGCTTGACCTCGGTCTGCGGCTTGCCGGTCTTCAACGCCGGTTCGAGATCGTTCCAGAAGCGATACAGGCGGTCGTTGCACATCTCGAGGATACCGCCGACATACTCGGGACTGTTCTTGTCGAGGAACACGCGCGTCTCTTCGCTGTTGGCGTATCGGGCCGGGCGGCCGTCGCCGTCGCGCTGCAGGAAACCGAGGGCGACGAGGGTATCGAAGAAGTCCCAGATGCCGCGTGGATGAAGGCCGAGCGCGCCTCCCAGTTCTTCTCCTGTCATGGTCGCTTCGCCAAGCTCGGTGAACACTCCGAGTTTGACCGCGGTGAGCAATACTTTCGAGCTCCAGAATCCGAAGCCGGTTTGAATGATCCGCGAAGGATCGAGCAACTGTGCCATCGTAACTCCTTCGAGTGCGAGCGCACTACATCACTTAGACGCCGATCCAAAGTCAACCGCCGCCGCGGACACGAATGATCTGGCCCGTGACCCGCGCGGCTTCGTCGCCGGCGCGGAAGCGTACGACCCGCGCCACGCCAGAGGACCGCAGTTGCTCTAGGGCTGGATTGGCGTTTCGAACTCTGTAGATTCAACGCGTATGAAGCACCGCGGTTCCTATCAAGCTGTCTTGCTGATCGCTTTCGGCGGACCCGACTCGATGGACGATGTGCGTCCCTTCTTGGCCAATGTCTTGCGCGGGCGGCCGGCCCCACCGGAGCGAGTGGAGTCGGTGGTGCATCACTACGAGCTGATCGGCGGGCGGTCGCCGCTCAACGAGCTCACCTTTCGCCAGGCGCAGGGTCTGGAGACCGCCCTGCGCATCGATGGTCCGCCGCTGCCGGTGTACGTCGGCATGCGCAACTGGACACCGTACTTGAGCGACACCCTCAAGCGCATGGCTGCCGACGGTGTGCGCCGCGCCGTGGGCGTGATTCTGTCGCCGCAGCAGAACGACGCCGGTTGGGGGCGCTACATGCGCGACGTGGCCGCAGCCCGGGACGAGGTCGGTGCGTCGGCGCCGGAGATCGATTTCGCCGGCGACTGGCATGCTCATCCTTTGTTCGTCGAAGCGATCGGCGACCTGACACGTTCCGCCTTCGAACAGGTACCTGCCGAGCGTCGGTCACACGCCGCACTGGTGTTTACGGCCCACAGCATTCCGGTTTCGATGGCCGGCGAATCGCCGTACGTCGCGCAGATTCAAGAAGTGGCTGAAAAGGTCGCGACGCAGGTCGGGCATGCACGCTGGTCGATCGCCTTCCAAAGCCGCAGCGGCAATCCGCGCGACCCGTGGCTTGAGCCCGACATCTGCGACGTCGTGCGCAAGCTCTCGGCCGACGGTGTGCGCGACGTGGTTGTGGTTCCGATCGGTTTCGTATGCGATCATGTCGAGGTGTTGTACGACCTGGACATCGAAGCCAAGCAGATCGCCAACGGGCTCGGTTTGAGTTTTGTTCGAGCCTCGACGGTCAACGACCATCCGAAATTCGTCGCTATGCTCGCCGACATCGTGCGCCAGCGTATCGCGCGCGGGCCAGAGCGTTGAGCCGAATGGTCGAGTCTGCGCACATTGTCGTCGTCGGTGGTGGCATCGCCGGTCTGGCCGCCGCTCATCGGCTTGTCGAGCTCGGTCGCGAGCAGCAGAAACCGGTACGTTTGACGTTGCTCGAGGCCGGCCGCCGTCTGGGAGGATCGATCGGCACGGAGCAAGTCAATGGGTTCGTCATCGAAGCCGGTCCCGACTCGTTCATCTCCGAGAAGCCTTGGGCATTGAAGTTGTGCGAGCGCATCGGGTTCACCGATCGTTTGGTGCGCACCAAGGACGGAAACCGCCGGACCTACGTTGTGCACGACGGCCGTTTGCATGCTCTGCCCGACGGGTTTCTGCTTCTTGCTCCGACGCAATTCCTGCCCTTGCTGACGACGCGCTTGTTCACCTGGCCCGGCAAGCTGCGCATGGGACTCGACCTGCTGTTGCCGCGCGGCCAGAAGAAGTCGGATGAGAGCCTCAGGTCGTTCGTCACCAGGCGACTCGGCCGCGAAGCTCTGGAGCGGGTGGCGCAGCCGTTGGTCGGCGGTATCTACACGGCCGATCCGGATGATCTCAGTCTGGCCGCGACGATGCCGCGTTTCCTGGAGATGGAGCGCACGTCGCGCAGCATCATCTGGTCGATGTGGTCGGCGCAGCGACGCGTCCCCGCCGCCGGCCGTGCCACCAGCGGCGCACGCTGGAGCCTGTTTGTCAGTGCTGCCGACGGCATGCAGAGTTTGGTCGACGCGCTGGCGTTGCGCCTGCCGCAGGGTGCGGTCCAACTCAATCGATCGCTTGTTGGTTTGCAGCGCGATGGGGCGCGCTGGCGTCTCGGATTGGCCGATGGCGAGACGATCGACGCCGACGCTGTGGTTCTGGCAACGCCGGCGCATCAAACGGCACGCTGTGTCGAAACGGTCGATGCATCCCTGAGTGAGGAATTGCGTGGCATCCCCTACGCTTCGTCGGCGACGGTAAGCTTGGCGTATCGCAACGACCAGATCCCGCGGCCTCTCGACGGATTCGGCTTCGTGGTGCCGCTGATCGAGGCGCGGTCGATCGTCGCTTGTACCTACAGCAGCATGAAGTACCCCGGCCGAGCCCCGGATGGGCATGTTCTGATGCGTGCCTTTGTCGGCGGCGCGTTGCAAAGCGAGATGTTCGATCAGGACGATGCGACCATGGCCGCCAGCGTACGACGCGAGCTCAACGAGCTGCTTGGGATCACCGCCGAGCCGGTACTGAGCCGCATACACCGCCACCGCGGGGCGATGCCGCAGTATCGCGTCGGTCACTTGGATCGCATGTCGCGGATCGATCGAATCCTTACCGGTCATCCGGGCTTTGCGCTGGCCGGCAACGCCTACCGCGGAGTTGGCATTCCCGATTGCATCCACACGGGAGAGATGGCGGCGGAGGCAGTTTGGGCACGTTTCTCGTCCTGACTGCGAGCTCGCCATTTCATCCTTCAACGGTGGACCATCTGCCTCAGATTCGGTATCGTGGCGCGCAGCGCCATGGGGAGCGCCGGTAGGGAGGAGGTTGGATTATGCGTGTACGCAGATTGTTCGCTTCCGTAGCCGTTGTATCTAGCGTTTGCGTTTCAGCGGCTTGGGCGAAGGGACCCTTCGTCGGAGCGGATGTCGGTGTCTCCGAGCCGTTGAACGGCAACTTACGTGGCCATATCCGCACGGGCTTCACGGTCAATCCGTACGTTGGCTATAAGTTCAACGACTATCTGGGTCTTCAGGGTGGGGCGCACTTCTACTATTTTACGGAAGACAACCACCTGCCGGAGTTTCCGAAGCAAAACCGCCAGGCAACAACGATGTTCGGCGGGACCTTCGGACCACGGCTCGACATTCCATTCCGGAACTTCTTCGAAGACACCGCGATTTTGGAAGACCTCGAGCCGTACATTACCGCCCAAGGCGGTTACTTCGTCGGCACCAGCGGGCGATTGAGCCAGAGCGCTCCGGGGTTCTTTACGGGTGGCGGCGTCAACTATCATCTCAACGATGCCTTGATGATCGGTTTGTTTGGACGCTGGAACCGCGCCTACATGGGACCACGGCCGACGGATCTTGGACCGGGGCAGGTTCCGGGCGAGCGTTTGAGCGAGGACATACGCTGGCTGAATGCCGGTCTGAACGTGCAATACGATTTCATCGAGACGGAAGCGCCGCCGGCCCCGACCCCCGCTCCTGCGCCACCACCGATCGTCCAAAGGGAAGAGCTGCCGCCGCCGGTGCGTAAGAAGATCGTCTTGCGCAGTGTTTACTTCGAGTTCGACCGGTCGAACATTCGTACCGATGCGGCTCCTGTTCTCGACGAAGCGGCAGGCTTGTTGCGTGACGAAGGCGAAATCAACATCGTTGCCGAAGGTCATACGGACAGTATCGGTTCCGATGCCTACAACATGAAGCTGGGGCAGCGCCGCGCCGATAGCGTCCGCAACTACCTGGTGAACAAAGGTATCACCTCGAAGCGCATCCGTATTGAGAGCTTTGGTGAGTCACGACCCGTTGCCACCAACGAAACCGCTGAAGGGCGAGCCCAGAATCGTCGCGTCGAGCTGCGCGTCGTGCAGCCGGGCGCTGCCGACTGAACCGCAGATCTGAACGCGGGTAGAAGCGAGGGGTCGAGGCGTTTGCTTCGGCCCCTCGCTTTTTTTGGGAGGAACGCGGCCGTCAAGCCGCGGTTTTGCGGCCGCCCTTGCCGACAGGAGGGGTATCCTCGGCGTCCGGCAGCTGTGAGTTGCTCGCGGAGCTCATGTCGCCCGCTGCACGAGGGCACGCAGCGCGCCCTGGCCCCGAACTTCGCATTTCACGAAAATGTTTCGCAGGTGTGTACGCACGGTGTGAATGCTGATGCCCAACGCCGTGGCGATTTCACGCGTCGGCGTTTCCTTCATCACCCACATCGTCAGCCGCGCTTCGGACGGAGTCAGATCGAAGATCTGCTGCAGCCTCTGTGCACGCCGTTCTTCATCGCCGTCAGGCAACTGAAAACGTGCGGGACCTCTTTGGCGGACAGGCATCGATAGCGTCGCGAGCTCCAAGATTTCCCCCTTCGATGGAGGCGAGACGCAACTGTCGTGCCAGCCGACCTCTGATGAGGAGAGGCGTGTAAGCGTGAATGGGTGTCCAGAAAATTGGGCAGCCGATGAAGCGGCGCTGTAAACCAGCCTGGTCAGGCCAGGCTATTCGGCATACCGCAATTGGGAGAGTTGGAGTCGAAGCGAGGTTGACGCAGGCTCGCAGCCGGATCGGCGTTGAGCCTGCGCTTTTTCCGAGGACTCAGTGGCGACGGCTTCGCCGTCGCCGGACGGCAAAGCCGACAACCGCCGATCCCCAAATCCACGCGGCTGAGTTACTGCGCGGCGCGGCGGGGTCGAGCGAGCAATGGCACGAGTCTTTGTCCAGGCCAGGGGCGCAACGGTGGTTTGCTTCGTCGCATGCGTTCGACGGGCAGGGCGCCGTTCCGGCGACGCACGAGCGCGATGCTTCGTCGCAACGCTCGGCGCCGTCGCAGAAGAGTCCGTTGCTGCAATCGCGCGGTTGGCCCTGGCAAACGCTGTCCAAGCAACTGTCGTTGACGGTGCAGAAGGAGTGGTCGTCGCATTGGGTACCGTTTGGCCTTGGGTTGGGACAGAGGCCGGTGTTCAAGTTGCAAGTGCCGGCATCGTGGCAGCCATCGGGGGTCGAGCAATCCTTGGGTGTTCCGTCGCAAACACTGCCGCTGCATTGGTCGCCGGTGGTGCACAGATTGTGATCGTCGCAGGCAGTGCCGTCAGGGCGCGGGTTGGGGCAGAGCCCTGAATTCGGGTTGCATGTGCCGGCATCGTGACACGCATCCGCCACTGAGCAGTTCTTGATAGTTCCGCTGCACACGCTACCGCGGCATTGATCGTCGGTGGTGCATAGGTTGCCGTCGCTGCACGAGGTGCCGTCGGGGCGCGGGTTGGGGCACAGACCGGTGTTCGGATTGCAGGTGCCGGCAGCGTGGCAAGCATCGGCCACCGAGCAGTTCTTCGCAGTTCCGTCGCACACGCTACCGCGGCATTGGTCGTCGGTGGTGCACAGGTTGCCGTCGCTGCACGAGGTGCCGTCGGGCCGTGGGTTGGGGCACAAGCCGGTTGTGGGGTTGCAAGCGCCGGCGTCGTGGCAGGCGTCGGCGATAGAACAATTTTTCGGACTCCCAGCACAGACGCTGCCGGTGCACTGATCGTCTGCGGTGCAGAGGTTGCCGTCGTTGCACGACGTGCCATCGGGGCGCGGGCTCGGGCACAAGCCGGTTGCCGGATTGCAGGCGCCCGCACCATGACACGCATCGGCGACGGAGCAGTTCTTGGCGTTGCCGCTGCAGACACTGCCGAGGCACAGGTCGCCCACCGTACAGAGGCTGCCATCGCTGCAGGCGCTACCGTCGGGTCGTGGATTGGGGCACAGGCCGGTGACCGGGTTGCAGCTTCCGGCATCGTGGCAGGCGTCGGCGACGCCGCAGTTCTTTGCGCTTCCAAGGCAGATGCTGCCGAGGCATTGGTCGCCGGTGGTGCACAGATTGTTGTCGCTGCACGCTGTGCCGTCGGGACGCGGATTCGGGCAGCTCCCGGAGCTTGGGTCGCACACCCCGGCGTCGTGGCAGGCATCGGCTGTCGAGCAGTTCTTCATCGTACCGGTGCAAACGCTGCCGCTGCACTGGTCGCCGTACGTACAGAGATTGCCATCGCTACACGCTGTTCCATCCGGACGTGGGTTGGGACACAAACCCGTGGCCGCGTCACACGTTCCGGCATCATGACAGGCATCGGCCGTCGAACAGCTCTTTGGTGTCCCCAAACAAACGCTGCCGGTGCATTGATCGCCGCTGGTGCAGAGATTGTTGTCGCTGCACGGTGTGCCGTTGGGACGCGGGTTGGGACAAAGGCCGGTGTCGGCGTTACAGCTCCCCGCGTCGTGGCACGCATCCGCCGTCGCGCAGTTCTTTTCGGTTCCCTTGCAGATGCTTCCCTGGCAGGCGTCGCCGATCGTGCAGAGATTGTGGTCGTCGCAGGTTGTTCCATCGGGTCGTGGATTCGGGCAAAGCCCGGTGTTCGGGTTGCATGTTCCTGCGGCGTGACAAGCGTCCGCCGTGGCGCAGTCCTTGACGGTTCCTTCACACAGGCTGTCTTTGCATTGATCGTCGCTGGTGCACAGGTTGCCGTTGTTGCACGGGGTACCGTTGGGACGAGGGTTGGGGCAGAGGCCGGTGGTTGGGTTGCATGCGCCGGCATCGTGACACGCATCACCGTGCGAGCAGTCGACCGTGGTGCCGCGGCAGACGCCGCTGTGGCAGCTGTCTTCGTGCGTGCATAGATTGCCATCGTCGCAGCTGGCGCCGTCGGGTTTCGGCGTGTTCGTGCACTGGCCGGTCGTTGGATCGCAGACCCCGCCATCGGAGCAGGCGCCGGCGGGCTGGCAGACGACCAGGTCGTAGGCGCAACGGCCATCCTCTCCGCAGTGCTCATTGGTGCACGGATTGGTGTCGCGGCAGTCGACGTCACGCACGCAGGTCTGAATCGGCACGGTCTGGATGTAGACGTCGGAGTGTTCGTTGAAGTCGTTGTTGGTCAGATTGTCGGCCAGCGATGAGTACGCGATCAGCGTGCCATCGCTGCTGATGCCGGGTGCGATATCCAAAGTGGCGCCGTTGGCTTGTTCGCCGCGTTCGTTGATGTCGACCAAAAACGACAGGCCGACGGCGCGGTCGCGCACGAAAACGCTCGCCAGCTGGTTCTCGTCGGCGGGCACCAAATTGTTGGCTTCGGAGCCAAAGGCAACGAAACGGCCGTTGCTGTTGATGCCAGGCGCGAACGAGACGCCGTTGGAATCGCGCGCCAGGAAGCTCAGGCTGACGCGTTCCGTCTTGCCGGCGACGCGGTCACGGACGAATACGTCGACGATGCCGTTGCGGTCGTCGGCGACGAGATTGTTGGCCAGCGATTTGAAGGCGACGTAGCGTCCGTCGCTGCTCACCGCCGGCAAGATGCTGTCGCCGTTGCCGTAGGTACCGGCGTCGTTGATGCTGACAACGTCGATATGGCCGGTGCGGCGGTCGCAGGCGAAGACATCGACGTGCGCATTGTTGTCGCCCGCGGCAAGGTTGGTGGCGCTGGAGGCGAAGGCGACGACATTGCCGTCGGCGCTGATCGCCGGGCTGAAACTTCCACCGTTGCCTTGAGTGCCGTTGCAAACTCGTTCGGTGTGGGAGGTGGTGCGGTCGCGTACGAAGATGTCCGCGGCGTCGTTGCTGTCGTCATCGATCAGGTTCTTTGCCAGCGATTGAAACGCGACCAGTCGACCGTCGGCGCTGATGCTCGGACTGAGGCTGTCGCCATCACCTTGGTCGCCGTTGCTGCTCAGACTGACGATTTCGGTGGTCGAATGGCTACGCACGCGAACGAAAACGTCGGAATGGTCGTTTGCGTCATTGGGGACGAGATTGGTGGCGTTGGAATAGAAGGCGACGATATCGCCGGCCGCGTCGATGGCGGGGTTGTCTCCGGCCGCATGACTCGGCAAGTTCCCTTGCACGCCGGTACTGCTGACGCTCACTCGCTCGGTGCGGGCATTGTGACGGTCGCGCACGAAGACGTCGCGTGCTTGATTGGTGTCCCCACGCACCAGGTCGTCAGCGTCGGAGAAAAAGGCGACGAAGCTGGCATCGGCATTGACGGCCGGACCGTTGCTGGCGGCGTCGCCGGCACGGCCGTCGACGTTGATGCTGACCAACTCGACCGGGCTTGGGCCTTGGGCTCCGCTGAGCGAGACGACCAGGAGAGCGGTAAGGGCTCCCGGAATGAGCGCACGCCGCAACCATCGCTGCCGTCGCTCAATGGATTCCTTGCGATTCGAATCGGCCGTCTTCAACGCGCCCATAACGTAGCCTCCCTCAAGTCCCTGTTGCTTCCTACGCCAGCCGTATACCCGAGCCCCGGGCTCGGGGCGCTTCTATTTACCGTTAAAACCCTACAGATCAAAGCGCGGCGCCGGGGGTTCTTTGGACTTTGGAGAGGCTTCCCGGCGGCGTTGTTGCGGTTAGGCGCAGGCCGGTCAAACCTTCCCTTCGTCAATTGACCCCCTAGCGGCCGTATGCTAGCCAACCCGTTTCCGAAAAAGGAAGGAGTCTTCACTTTGGCAACCCGACACAAGTCTGCTGTGAAACGCCACCGCCAGTCGGTGGATCGTGCGGCGCGCAATCAGGCCATCCGCTCGCGTGTGCGCAACGAGGTGCGTGAATTGCGCGATGCTCTGGCCAAAAAAGAAGTCGGCGATGCCGAAACGCAGCTGGCTGCGGTCATCAGAACCATCGGAAAGGCCGTTACCAAAGGTGTGCTGCACCGCAACGCCGCGTCACGCCACGTAGCGCGCTTGAGCCGCCAGCTCCACTCATTGAAAAAAGCCGCATCGTAACTCACATCCGGTCCGCTTCTCGTTGAAGCGCGCCGGATGTCCTGGGTCGCCGGCTGGTCAAGCCAGCGACCCTCAAAAGTCCTCTGCCATCTGATTGTAGATGTCGCGCGCCGTCTGCTTGAGCAGACGGTCGATTGCCGTACCACGGTCGGTCTCGGCCAACTGGATGCTGGTCGATTGTGGGTTTTCAGCGAAGTGCGGGCTCAGCCTTGGATCTTGCAAGTTTGCCCTGTCCAACGTCTGCTGCTGAAACTGTGACGAGCTCGTCACCACCACGCCGGCGCTGGTCGCGTAGTCGCTCTCCTCGCGCCACCCTGAGATCTGCCACAGCACCTTGCCGTCATCGCGGCGTTTCAGCGTCAGGTCGAGAATCAGGACCAGCTCATACTCGGTTGCTTGGTCGTCGGCGTTGAATGCCACGGGCCGCACCTGCACCCGCCGAATGCGCCCGCTCAAGATCGCATCCCCGCCGTTGGCCGCGGATTCCAACCGCCACTGCTGGCGTATCTGAATCTCGCGCTCGAGCGCAAACTGCAACGACTTCTCGATGCCGTGCTCAAGGGAACGGTTGTCGATTGTGCCGATGCTGATCGAGCGAACATCGGCGGGCAATCCCGAAGCCTGGCCGGCAAGGTGGTAGCCGCAGGCGCCGAGCCCCAAACACGCAAGGGCCAGGACCCAGGCTTGCGTAGGGCGTAGGGCGTAGGGCGTCGGGCGTGCGGAGAACATTGCGATCAGACGACGAAGCTCACCAGGCGGCCGGGGACCACGACCTGCTTGCGGATCGCTTTGCCTTCGATATGGGCCTGCACGCCGGGAACGGCGCGTGCCGCTTCGATGATCGACTCTTCGCTGGCGTTGCGCGTGACCGCGATTCGGCCGCGCACCTTGCCGTTCACCTGGATCGCCAGCTCAACCTCGTCCTCGACCAACATTCCGGAATCGAAGTCCGGCCAGCGTGCGTCGAAAATGCTGGCGTCGTGTCCAAGCGCCGCCCAGAGCTCCTCGGCGATGTGCGGCGCAAACGGTGCAACCATGATCAGCAAGCTCTCCAGGAGCCAACGGTCCGGCGGACCTTGTTTGCGGATGTCGTTGAGCAGGGTCATCAGCGCGGCGATGGCGGTGTTGTAGTGCAGACCTTCGATGTCCTCTTGCACCTTTTTGATGGTGCGGTGCGTTGCACGCTTCAGAGCATCCGTTGCGCCAGTGGCTGGATCGTGCTCGCGTACCAGACGCCACACGGTTTCCAGGAAACGCTGCACTCCGGTGATGCCTTCATCGCGGAAATCGCCGCCTTCTTCGTACGGCCCGAGGAACATCATGTACATACGGAAGACGTCGGCTCCGTATTGTTCGAGATAGCGATCCGGATTGACGACGTTGCCGCGTGACTTCGACATCTTCGCGCCGTCCTTGATGATCAATCCGTGGGCGCGGAACTTCTTGAACGGCTCTTCGAACTCGAGCAGCCCGAAGTCGTGCAACGCCATGGTGATAAAGCGCGTGTACATCAAATGCAGTACGGCGTGTTCGTTGCCGCCGATGTACATGTCGACGGGCAGCCACTTGCGCGTCAGCTCGCCATCCATCGCGACGTCGTCGCGCTCGGTCGACGGGTAACGCAGAAAATACCAGGCCGAGTCGAGGAAGGTGTCCGACACGTCGGTTTCACGGCGCGCCGACTTGCCGCACTGCGGGCATGGGACCTCGTAAAACGCCTGCACCCTTGCCAACGGCGCCACGCCGCTTGCGTCGGGCCGGAAGTCGTCGATCGGCGGCAGGACAACCGGTAGTTCGCCTTCAGGTACCGGCACGACGCCGCAGGCGTCGCAGTGGATCATCGGAATCGGCGGACCCCAGTAGCGCTGCCGTGAGATGCACCAATCGTGCAAGCGGTACTCGACGCGGGCCTCGCCGGCACCTCGATCCGTCAGCCACGTGGTGATGGTCGACTTTGCGCCCTCGGCTTCGAGACCGTCGAATTGCAGGCTGTGCACCAGTTTGCCCGAACCGTCGTAGGCCTCGGCGAGCGGTGTGTCGGCCGTGTCGTCGGGGCCGGCGATGACGCGCACGATCGGCAGCTCGAAGACCTGCGCGAATTCGAAATCGCGCTGGTCGTGAGCCGGCACGGCCATGATCGCGCCGGTGCCGTACTCGACCAACACGTAGTCGGAGATCCAGATTGGAATACGCGTGTCGGTAGCCGGATTGATGGCGTAGGCGCCGGTGAATACCCCGGTCTTTTCTTTCACGGCTTTGCGCGACACCAGATCCATCTTGGCGACGCGTTCGCGGTACGCGTTGACGGCGGCGTGTTGCGCCGACGTCGTCAGCGATTCGACCAGCTCGTGCTCCGGGGCGAGCACCATGTAGGTCGCGCCGAAGATCGTGTCCGGCCTGGTGGTGAAGACGCGGATCTTCGTGTCCGGCGTGTCGGCCAGCGGAAAATCGAGCTGCGCGCCTTCCGAGCGGCCGATCCAGTTGCGCTGCGCTGTCTTCGTCGTCTCCGACCAATCGATCCAATCGAGATTCTTCAGCAAACGTTCGGCGTAGCGCGTGATCTTGAAGAACCACTGCGCCATGAGTCGCTGCTCGACACGCGCCTCGGGGTGGCGTTCGCAGTAGCCGTCGATCACCTGTTCGTTGGCGAGCACGGTTTGACAAACCGGACACCAATTGACCGCCGCCTTCTTGCGCTCTGCCAATCCGTGCTTGTAGAGCTGCAGGAAGATCCATTGCGTCCAACGGTAGTACTCGGGCGACGTCGTATCGACGACATGCTGCCAATCGACCATCAACCCGAGTCGGCTGAGCTGGCGGCGGAAGTTGGCGATCGTCTTCGGAATCAGCTGCGTCGGGTTGGTGCCGATCTTGAGCGCGTAGTTTTCCGAGTGGATGCCGAAGGCGTCGTAGCCGATCGGCTCGAACACATCGAAGCCTTGAAGACGTTTGAAGCGGCCGTGGATGTCGACGCCGGGGAAGGCGAAGGCGTGGCCGACGTGCAGACCTTCGGCCGACGGATAGGGAAACATCATCAAGGTGTAGTAAGGCCGTGCCGCGCTACGCAGATCCGGAGTATTGGTCCGGCGCTCTTGCCAGAGGCGTTGCCATTTCGATTCGACTGCCGCTGCGTCGTAACGCTCGTCCATCTTCTCACTCACGTGCGCCCTCTTTATCCTTCACGCCAAGTTTCTCTGCAATTGCGTCGAGGACACCGTTGACGAAGCCGCGTGATTCCTGCGTCCCGAAGCGGCGCGCAATTTCAATTGCTTCGTCGAGGATGACGCTGGTCGGCGGTTTTTCGCTGGATAGCAGCTCGTGTGTCGCGACGCGCAAGACGCAAAGGTCGACCGCTGCCAGACGCTCCATTCGCCAGTGTTGGGTGGCTCCGGCGATCAGCTCGTCGATCCGCGCGCGATCCTTGCGAGTGCCGTCGATGAGCTCGGCGGCGAACTGCTTGGCGCGCTCTCCGGCTTCGGACTGAGACCAGAACAGGTCCAAGGCCTGCTTCGAGAGCTCTCCCGACAGCTCGAATTGATACAGTGCCTGGACGGCAAGCTCCCGTCCCTTTCGTCGTGCGCCCATGGGTTAGGCCTGACTGGACAAGAGCCAGCGAGTCGACAGTCGACAGTCGA
>JACQEN010000322.1 GCA_016200585.1 Deltaproteobacteria bacterium | reverse complement strand
GCACATCGACGACGCGCGGCACGTTACGAAACGTGCAGCGTTCCGGGGTCAGCAGCGATGCGAGTAGAATCGGCAGAGCCGCGTTCTTCGCCCCCTCGACCGTAACTTCGCCCTTCAATCGGCGACCACCGCGAATAACGATCGTATCCATCGCTCACCAGCGCGCGCGCAGTACGCGTGGCAGGCCCGCGTAGTCGTTGAACACTTCGGCTTCCTGCGCCCCGGCGGTGCGTGCCAGGGCGACCACAACGGCGCTCTGATCGCAACCGATCTCCATGAACAGCCAACCGCCGGCACGCAGGTGTTGCGGTGCGTCGCGCAACAGAACGCGGATCACATCGAGGCCGTCGCCCCCACCGTCGAGTGCCCGGCGCGGCTCGTACCTGAGCTCCGCTTGCGCCGTGTCCAGCTCAGGCGTCGCGACGTACGGAGGATTCGAGACAATGATGTCGAAGCGTTCACCGGACGCCGCCGCGAACAGGTTGCTCTCCAGGAAGCGGATGCGACCCGCAAGACGATTGCGCGCGGCATTCGACTCGGCAACACGCAGGGCAGCGGCGGAGACGTCGAGAGCCGTCACCCGTGCCGCCGGCGCCTCGTGCGCCAGGGCAATGGCAATGCATCCACTACCCGTACCGACGTCGCAGATCGACGGTCGCAGGGCATCGGACCCCAGGCTACCGTTCCGCAGCAGCGATAGCACGAGCTCGACCAAGCGTTCGGTCTCGGGGCGCGGAATCAGCACGTCCGGCGTGAGATCGAAATCAAGCGACCAAAACTCCGTCGCGCCGACGATGTATTGCAATGGCTCGCGCGCCCGGCGGCGCCGCAGTAGATCGTCGAACTTCGATTCGACGTCTGCCGGCAAAGGTCCCTGCAAACGGCTCAGCAATACGGTTCGGGTACAACTCCAAGCAGCAGCCAGCAGCACTTCGGCATTGAGTCGTGGCGCTTCAACACCTGCGGTGTTCAACGTCGCCGCGGCGCGCTGCAACAGATTCGCAGCACTCGTTGACGACTCGCTCAAGTCAATTGTCGTTTCCATGCAGTGGTCACGCGTCTCGCTTACTGTCCTGGCTTGCCGCCCGACGGCGTCTTTCTAATCCGGTTCCTTCAAAGCCTCGGCTTGATAGTGAGTAATCAGCCCATCGACGAGTGGCTCGATGTTCCCTTCGATGATGCGATCCAGCGAATACAAGGTCAGATTGATGCGGTGATCGGTGACTCTGCCTTGCGGAAAGTTATAGGTACGGATGCGTTCCGAGCGCTCGCCGGTGCCAACCATGCTACGCCGATTCTCGGCCACCTGGGCTTGTTGTTCGGTCTGCGCCCGCTCGAGCAAACGGGCACGAAGAATCTTGATCGCCTTCGCCTTGTTCTTGTGCTGCGACTTTTCGTCTTGGCAGGCAACCACGAGACCGGTCGGCAAGTGAGTGACGCGCACCGCCGAGTCGGTGGTGTTGACGCTCTGCCCACCCGGTCCCGACGAGCGGTAGACGTCGATACGCAGATCCTTGACCTCGTCGATGTGGACGTCGACCTCGTCGGCCTCCGGCAGAACGGCAACCGTAACCGTCGACGTGTGGATGCGGCCCGAAGCTTCGGTCACCGGGACTCGTTGCACGCGATGTACACCACCCTCGAACTTGAGCTTGCTGAACGCCCCGCGGCCCTCGATCAGGGCGATCACCTCTTTGACTCCGCCAAGACCGGTTTGGCTGTCGCTCAGCGTCTCAACGCGCCAGCCCTGCGTTTCGGCGTAGCGGCTGTACATACGAAAGAGCTGCGCGGCAAAGAGGCTCGCCTCCTCACCGCCCGTGCCGGCACGGATTTCGAGGACGACGTTGCGATCGTCATTCGGATCTTTCGGCAGCAGCAACCGCTTGAGCTCGACTTCGAGGCTCTCGAGCCGTTCGCGCATCTGGGGCAGCTCTGCCTTGACAAGATCGCGGATCTCAGGATCGGGGCCTTCGAGTAGCTCCTTGTGCTCTTCGACATCGGTGCGGAGACGTCGCCATTCGCGATAGCGTTGGACGATCTGTTCGAGGTCAGAACGCTCCTTCGCCAGCTTGGCATAGTCCCTACGGTTGCCGATGACGTCGGGATCGAGCAAGGCGCGCTCGACTTCGACGTAACGCCGTTCGACGTCGTCCAGCTTCTGCAGCATCAGCGTGGCCTCAAAGCCGGGGTGCCGGCGGGGGGCCCCATGGAACGGGGAAGCGATACAGCGCCACGATCCGATTCACAAATAGAAAAGGGGCGTAGGAGAATTTCTCCCGCGCCCCTTCGAGTTGCAATGACAGCTAGCGCCGCAGAGCGGTCGTTACTTCGACTCTTGCTCCGCCGCAGGCTCTTGCATGCAGTACTTTCTCTTGTAGCGCTCGATGCGGCCAGCAGTGTCCATGAACTTCTGCTTGCCGGTATAGAACGGATGGCAATTTGAACAAATTTCGACATGGATGGTTGGCACCGTCGAGCGCGTCTCGATCACGTTGCCGCAGGCGCAAACGACCTGCGCTGCGTCATACTTCGGATGTATACCTTCTTTCATCGTTTGAGCTCCAGTGAAGCGAGGCATTTAGCACCGGTCCCCCGGCGTGGCAAGGCAAGGTCTTGCGACACCCGTGGAGCGCGGCTGGCCGATGGCCTCATGACCCCAGCGAGCGGACGGCGGCCACCGCCCGGCGCCAGCCCTGATACAGCGCTTCGCGGTTCTCGGGCTTCATGGCCGGTTTGAAGAGCCGATCGCGTTGCCGAACCCGTTCCAGCGAGGCAGCGGAGGACCACAACCCAACCCCCATGCCGGCCAGCAAGGCTGCGCCCAAAGCGGTGGTTTCGATGATCTTGGGGCGATCGACGACCGTTGCCAGCACATCGGCCTGGAACTGCATGAGAAAATTGTTGGCGGTTGCGCCGCCATCGACGCGCAAACCGCTCAGGGGCTGGCCAGACTCGGCAACCATCGTGTCGATCACGTCGCGGGTCTGGTACGCCAACGACTCCAACGTTGCCCGAACGACGTGGGCACGGGTCACACCCCGGGTAAGCCCGACCAAGGCACCGCGGGCTGCCGCATCCCAATAGGGTGCGCCGAGGCCGACGAAGGCAGGCACCAGATAGACGCCAAGCGTGGAATCGACTTGGCGCGCCAGGGCCTCGGTTTCCTTCGCCTGGCGAATCAGCCCCAGCCCGTCGCGCAGCCACTGCACGGCCGCGCCGGCAACGAAGACTGATCCTTCGATGGCGTACGCCGGACGCCCATCGGAGCCGCAGGCCATGGTTGTCAACAGACCGCGTTGCGACTCGACGGCCTGGTCGCCGGTGTACATCAGCATGAAGCAACCGGTCCCGTAGGTGTTCTTCACCATGCCGTCGCGAAAACAAGCCTGCCCGAAGAGCGCGGCTTGCTGGTCGCCAGCAACTCCGGAGATCGGCACTTGGGCGCCGAACGCTCGTTTGTCGCTGAACGCCAACACGCCGGCCGACGGCACGACGGTCGGCAGAACCTCGGCCGGGACGTTGAGCAAGCGCAGAAGCTCGTCGTCCCAACGTCGATTGCGAATATCGTACATCAACGTGCGTGAAGCGTTGGTGTAGTCGGTAGCGTGCATCTGTCCGCCGGTGAGCTTCCAGATCAACCAACTGTCGATGGTTCCGAAGGCGAGCTGGGCTGCCTTGCGCCGTGCCCCTTTCACGTGATCGAAGAGCCACTGCAGTTTGGTTCCTGAAAAGTACGGATCGATCACCAAGCCCGTCTTCGAACGGATCAGATCGGCAAGCCCCTGGGCGCGCAGCGCGTCGCAGACCGGCGCCGTACGACGGTCCTGCCAGACGATGGCTCGATGCACGGGCTTACCGGAGTGCTTGTCCCACAGCACCGTGGTCTCACGCTGGTTGGTGATGCCGATCGCCGCGATGTCGGTTGGCTTGAGCTTCGCCGAACGCAGCGCCGCCGCCATGACCCGTAGGGTGACCTTCCAGATCTCTTCGGCGTCGTGTTCGACCCAGCCTGGTTTCGGATAGTACTGGTGGAACTCGGAGTAGCCACGGCCGCTGATTCTGCCGTTGTTGTCGAAGATCATCACCGTTGTTCCGGTCGTCCCCTGGTCGATTGCCAGCACGTGCTTCTTCACTTGCTCCTCCTCTGCGACAGGTCCAATACGATCTATGCGACCCATTGTCGATTGGCAGTAGGTCGCTAGAATGCCGCCGATGCGCGAAGCGCGGGTAGTTTTCGTCACCGGCAAAGGGGGTGTCGGCAAGACGACCGTCGCAGCGGCGCTGGCGCTGTATGCCGTCGAGACAGGCTTGCGCACGCTGATCATCGAAACTGCGGGAGACGGCAGTCTGGCGCAGATCTTTCAGCATCGCGCCCTCGGCTCTTCGCCGCAGCGATTGCAGCCGCAGCTTGATGCGGTTCGTGTCGACGCCCGACAGCTCGTGGAAGAGTACTTCTCCAAGCTGCTGCGCTTCCAATGGCTCGCCGATCGGTTGCTCTCGAGTAATACGTTCAACGCCCTGACCGCGGCGGCGCCAGGAATGACCGAATTCTTGCTGCTTGAACGCATCCTCGAGTGGATCGAGCCCGGGATCACCAAGCGCCGGCAGCGCTACGATCTGGTCATCGTCGACGGACCGGCTACGGGCCACGCGATCAAGATGCTGCGCACGCCGCGCAACCTGGCCAGCCTTGTTCCCGGCGGCCCGCTCGGCAAAGCGGCTCGCCGTTTGCTGACGCTCCTGGGTGACCGGCGTCGAGTCCAAGTCGTTCTCGTGAGCCTTCCGGAAGAGATGGCAGTGCGCGAGACCATCGAAACCTACGAGATCCTGGCGGGCGACCTGGCGTTGCATGTTGCCCGGCCCGTCGTCAACCGTGTCTTCCCGCGCAATTTTACAGCCGCCGAGGCGGCAACCATCGGTGCTGAGCAGAACGGTGGCCCGATCGTCGCCGCGGCGCGCTTTGCCATCGCCGCGCGGCGCG
>JACQEN010000324.1 GCA_016200585.1 Deltaproteobacteria bacterium | reverse complement strand
GAGATGGTGATGCCGGGAGACAATATTCGGGTGTCGATAGAGTTGATTACGCCGATTGCGATGGACGAGGGACTGCGTTTCGCTATCCGAGAAGGCGGACGTACGGTCGGCGCCGGCGTCGTTGCCAAGATCATCGAGTAAAGGGCCAAATATGCGCGATTTAATCTCCTTTCAATGCGAGCAATGCAAGCGGCGGAATTACACCAGCAACAAGAACAAGAAACTGACAACGGAGAAGCTATCCTTCCGCAAGTTTTGCCCATCATGTCGAGCGCATACGGTCCACAAGGAATCGAAGGTCTGAATTCGAGGGTGGACCAAGCCGACGCAGCGAACCATAAGCGTGGGGCCATGCTGGGTCAGTAGCTCTAATTGGCAGAGCACCGGACTCCAAATCCGGGGGTTGCAGGTTCGAAGCCTGCCTGACCCGCTTCTAGTGTTGAGCGTACAATGGATAGGAAAACATGGCGATCCAAGAGCAATTGAATCAGGTGCGCGAGGCGCTGCCTCGGGCCGGGGTGTTTCTAAATGAAGTTTGGGCCGAGTTGAAAAAGGTTCACTGGCCTACGCGAAAAGAGACGTACGCCGCGACACTGGTAGTGCTGATCGTAACCATCCTGGTTGCCGCCTTTCTCGGGGTCGTGGACTTCGCTATCTCTCACCTCATTCACGCGATCTTGAGCTGAGTTCACATGACTAAGCATTGGTACGTTGTACACACGTATTCCGGATACGAACACAAAGCTAAAGCGGCTCTTGAAGAGCGTATTCGAGCGCTTGGAAAGCAGGAACTCTTCGGTGATGTATTGGTACCGGCCGAAAAAGTGGTGGAATTGGTCAAGGGTAGAAAGAAGACGTCGTCGCGCAAATTCTTTCCAGGATACATTCTGGTCAACATGGAGTTGAGCGACGAAACGTGGCACATCATCAAATCCACACCGAAGGTGACTGGATTCGTTGGCGACGCCACCAACCCAGCACCTATTTCGGAAACCGAGGTGGCAGAAACTACAAACCAGATGGCTGAGGGCGCGGCTCGGCCCAAGCCGAAGGTGCTGTTCGAGGCAGGCGAAAGCGTTAAGGTGATTGACGGTCCATTTCAAGATTTCAATGGAACCGTTGAGGAAGTGAAACCCGATAAAGGTAAATTGCGTGTTCTGATCAGCATCTTTGGTCGAGCAACGCCCGTCGAACTCGATTTTGTTCAAGTAGAGAAAGCCTGAGCGAACCAGTTCTTCCAAGGAGTCAGAGCGGTGAAAAAGGTAATTGCGGAAATCAAGTTGCAGATTCCGGCAGGCCAGGCCAATCCGAGTCCGCCTGTGGGGCCGGCCCTTGGCCAGCGCGGCGTCAATATCATGGAGTTTTGCAAAGCCTTCAATGCCCAAACACAAGCACAGCAAGGGTTGATCATCCCCGTGATTATCACCGTGTACGCCGACAGGTCTTTTACGTTTCTCACCAAGACTCCGCCGGCCGCGGTTCTTCTCAAGCGAGCCGCCGGAATTGAAAAGGGTTCGGGTGAGCCGAACAAGAAAAAGGTAGGGAAGGTGACCAAGGCCCAGGTGCGTGAGATCGCTCAACTAAAGATGCCCGATCTCACGGCGAATTCGATCGAAGCCGCGATGCAAACAGTCGAAGGGGCAGCCCGCAGCATGGGTTTGGACGTTATTGATTGAGGGCTATCATGTCGAAAGTAGGAAAGCGCTTCAAAACAGCTAGGGCCTTGGTGAAATCCGAGACGCGCTACGCTTTGGCCGATGCGGTTCGGATTTCAGTCGATACCGCGACAGCAAAATTCGATGAAACGATCGAGATGGCTATTCGGCTCGGAGTGGATCCGCGGCAGGCGGACCAAAATGTGCGGGGTACAGTCGTTCTTCCGCATGGAACCGGAAAGGCGGTTCGCGTTTTGGTGTTCGCTAAGGGCGAAAAGGAGAAAGAGGCCCGTGAGGCTGGCGCTGATTTCGTTGGCGGCGAAGACCTCGTGAAGCAAATTAGCGACGGGTGGTTCGAGTTTGACAAAGCCGTTGCCACACCCGACATGATGGGTCTCGTAGGCAGAATCGGGAAGGTTCTGGGACCCCGCGGTCTCATGCCGAATCCCAAAGTCGGCACAGTAACTTTTGATGTAGGTAAGGCTGTGGGCGAGCTGAAGGCCGGTAAAGTCGAATACCGTGTCGAGAAGGCTGGTATTGTCCACGTACCGATCGGCAAGAAGTCGTTTGGTTTGGAAAAACTGCTCGATAACGCGAGAGCGTTACTAACGAGTCTAATTCGTGCCAAGCCCGCGGCGTCGAAGGGCAACTATCTGCAAAGCATTGCCGTCTCGGCGACCATGGGTCCGGGAGTTCGTGTGGATCCACTCGAGATTCGTGCAGTATCTGCATAGGAGGAGGAGAGGCCGTGAACCGTCAAGAAAAGGAACAGGCAATCTCCGAGATCCGTGGGCGCTTTCAACGTGCTACAGTTGCACTCGTTGCATGCTCGGAGGGGCTTAGTGTCGCCAAGGTTCAGGAACTCAGGCGGGCCATCCGTGGAGCGGGAGGCGAGTACAAGGTCACGAAGAATACGCTGGCGCGGCTGGCCCTGGCCGAAACCGAATACACCGGAATGCACGATCTCCTACATGGCCCTACAGGTATGATTTTCGGATATGACGACCCAGTCGCGGTTACCAAGGCGCTGGTGAAGTTTGCCGAGTCCAATGAAAAACTGTCCATCAGGGCAGCGATTCTTGGGGGGAAACTGCTCGATTCAATGGAGGTGAAGAACCTCGCGAGCCTACCGCCCAAGGAAGTCTTGCTAGGAACCCTATTGGGGTTGTTGCAAGCACCCGCGACACAGCTGTTGCGTACCATTCAAGAGCCTGGAGCCCGTTTGGCGAGATTGGTCGATCAGCTCCGCACGCGACTGGATACGGGAGCATAGCCGTCGTATCGGAAGGTATCGAAGTAGTGCGCGCAATCAGGGCACGAGCGGTTGCGCTACTAGACTGAGCTTAGGATGAGATTTGGGATCTCAGAAGGAGGAATGTACCCATGACAGAGGCATCGATGACGCGCGATCAGGTGAAGGATTTTCTGAAGAACATGAGCCTGATGGATGCCGCAGCGCTGGTAAAGGAACTCGAAGATGAGCTGGGTGTCAGTGCGGCAGCCCCGATGATTGCTGTAGCACCGGGAGCGGCTGCGGGAGCTGCGCCTGCCGCTGCCGCCGAAAAAGATGAATTTACGGTTGTTCTCCAGGGCTCAGGAGACAAAAAGATCCAGGTGATCAAGGTGGTCCGGGAACTGACGGGGCTCGGCCTCAAGGAAGCCAAAGACCTGGTCGACGGTGCTCCGAAGCCTGTGAAAGAGGGCCTCAACAAGGCTCAAGCCGAGGAGATGAAGAAGAAAATCGAGGAGGCGGGCGGGACGGTCGAACTGAAGTGAGCGGTAATACTGTCGGCGCGGTGTGAGGAAACACTATGGGTTCTCGGATAGCGAACAACCTTCGGTTTCGGCGTAACTTTGGGCACATCAAGAAGATCATTGAGATCCCCAATCTCATTGAGATTCAAAAGCGATCGTACGAAGAGTTCTTACAACGGAATCAGGCCTCCGGTGAACGGCGTGACGCTGGTTTGCAAGGTGTCTTTCGCTCGGTCTTTCCAATCAAAGACTTCAACGAAACCGCATCCCTCGAATTTGTCAGCTATTCGCTGGGCGAACCCAAATACAGTGTAGACGAATGCCACGAGCGCGGAATGACGTTTGCCGCGCCTCTCAAGGTCACGATCCAGCTGGTGATCTGGGAGGTTGACCAGCAAACGGGTGCGCGATCCATCAAGAACGTGAAGGAACAAGAGGTCTACTTCGGAGAAATCCCGTTGATGACCGAAAATGGGACCTTCATGATCAACGGGACCGAGCGCGTTATTGTAAGTCAGCTGCACCGGTCGCCAGGCGTTTTCTTCGACCACGACAAAGGGAAGACTCACGCAAGCGGGAAGCTGCTCTACTCGGCGCGGGTCATTCCGTACAGAGGTTCATGGATCGATTTCGAGTTCGACCCGCGCGACATTCTGTATGTGAGAATCGATCGCAGGCGGAAGTTTCATGCGACGGTCTTGCTGCGTGCGCTTGGTATGACGACGGAGGATCTTCTCAACTACTTCTACAAGACCGATACCATCCTGTTGGATCCTCGACGCATAGCAAAGGTTTTCAAAGCCGACCACTTGATTGGGATGAAGGCAACGCGGGACATCCGCGGGGACGGCAATGAACTGCTGGTCAAGGAAGGGCGCAAGATCAGCAAGGCAGCAATCAAACAGATGGAAGCCGCAGGCGTAAAGGAGATTCCGATCACGCTTGAGGAAGTGATCGGCCGGGTTGCGGCGCACGATATCGTCGACGCAAAGACCGGTGAGGTCATAGTCGAGTGCAATCAGGAACTGACGACGGAGCGTCTGGATCTCCTCCGAGACCGTGGCATTGACGAGCTTGAAGTGCTCTTTCTCGATGATCAACACATCGGACCCTCTCTCCGTAGCACCCTTTTGCTCGACGGTATCACCAGTCCCGAGGAAGCAATCATCGAAATTTACAAGAGGTTGCGCCCGGGGGATCCGCCCACGATCGAAACTGCGACGTCATTCTTCAACAACCTCTTCTTCAACGCTGAACGCTACGATCTCTCACGTGTCGGCCGTCTCAAGCTGAACCACAAGCTCCGTCTTCAGGCACCTCTCGACCAAGGTACATTGCGCCGAGAAGACATACTTGAGGTTGTCCGTTATCTAATCGAGCTGAAAAATGGGAACGGCGCCGTCGATGATATTGACCATCTCGGCAATCGTCGCGTGCGGGCTGTTGGTGAGCTGGTTGAAAATCAATACAGGATCGGTCTCGTTCGGATGGAACGGGCGATCAAGGAGCGAATGAGCCTTCAGGACATCGAAACGCTCATGCCTCAGGAATTGATCAACTACAAACCGGTATCAGCCGTAATCAAGGAGTTCTTTGGTTCGAGTCAACTCTCGCAGTTCATGGATCAGACGAATCCCTTGTCAGAAATCACGCACAAACGTCGACTTTCGGCCCTTGGGCCTGGCGGCTTGACCCTGGAACGTGCCGGTTTCGAGGTTCGCGATGTTCACCCCACCCACTACGGTCGTGTCTGCCCAATTGAAACACCGGAAGGCCCGAACATTGGGTTGATTGCCTCGCTTTCGACGTATGCCCGCGTCAATGAGTTTGGCTTTGTCGAAACTCCCTATAGAGAAGTTGAAGATGGTCGCGTTTCAGAGCGTATCCGGTATCTGTCGGCGCTCGAAGAAGAAGATCATGTGATTGCACAGGCCAACGCGCCGCTCGACGGAAAGGGACATTTTACTTCGGACCTGGTTTCGGCGCGTCTTGGCGGAGAGTTCTCCATGGTCCGCCCTGAACAAGTCGAGTTCATGGACGTGTCGCCGAACCAGCTCGTAAGCGTTGCCGCATCTCTGATTCCGTTCCTCGAAAACGACGACGCGAACCGTGCACTGATGGGATCGAACATGCAACGCCAGGCGGTTCCGTTGTTGCGGACCGATGCACCCCTCGTGGGTACCGGCATGGAAAGTGTGGTCGCTCGCGACTCGGGAGTAACGATCCTGGCACGCCGTTCAGGCAGCGTCGAAAGCGTCGATGCAACGCGTATCGTGATCAAGGCCGACAAGCTCACTGACGCGGGCCGTGACCCCGGCGTCGATATCTACAACCTCACAAAATATCAGCGTTCCAACCAAAATACTTGCATCAATCAAAAGCCGATCGTCCTCGAAGGCGATCACGTCGATGCCGGTGAAGTTGTTGCCGATGGATCATCCACGGAGCTAGGTGAATTGGCACTCGGACGCAACGTTTTGGTCGCCTTTATGCCTTGGGGCGGCTACAACTTTGAAGATTCGATCCTCATCAGCGAGCGCTTGGTTAAGGACGATTACTTCACCTCGGTCCACATCGAAGAATTCGAGTGTGTAGCGCGCGACACGAAGCTCGGACCAGAGGAAATTACGCGTGATATTCCGAACGTCGGTGAGGAGGCTCTCAAGGATTTGGATGAGAGCGGTATCATTCGGATTGGCGCGGAGGTACGTCCAGGGGACATCTTGGTTGGCAAGATTACCCCAAAGGGTGAAACGCAACTATCCCCGGAAGAAAAACTGCTGCGCGCGATTTTCGGCGAAAAGGCGGGCGAGGTTAGGGACACTTCCCTGAAAGTACCTCCGGGCGTTGAAGGTACGGTCATCAACGCGCGGGTGTTCTCTCGTAAAGGCGTGTCGAAGGATGAACGCAGCCGCCTGATCGAGGACGAGGAAGTTGCGAAACTTAAGAAGGATCAACAGGACGAGCAGCGAATCATTCGGGAGACAACGCTTCGGAAGATCAAGAAGCTGCTTGTTGGCAAGACGACCGTTGCGCGTTTGGCGGACGACACACGCAAGGTCCTGCTCCCCAAGGGACATGAGATCGCGATCGAAGACCTAGAGGAAATTCCTGGTCCGCAGTGGGGCGAGATCAAGATCGGGGACGAACGCGTCGAAGAGGAAGTTGCGCGACTAGGCGAAGCCATGCAGGAGCAAATGTCGCTCATCCGCATGGCGTTTCAGGAGCGCATCGAGCGCCTCAAAGGCGGTGACGAACTTCCTCCTGGCGTCATCAAAATGGTGAAGGTGTTTGTCGCGATCAAACGCAAACTGCAAGTGGGCGACAAGATGGCCGGGCGGCATGGCAACAAAGGTGTTCTGTCGCGGATTCTGCCCGAAGAAGATATGCCATATCTCGAAGACGGGTCACCAGTTGAAATCGTTTTGAACCCGCTTGGCGTGCCGTCGCGAATGAACGTCGGCCAAATCCTTGAAACCCACCTGGGCTGGGCCGCTAGAACGCTCGGCGTTCAGTTGGCGCATCAACTCAGCAACAGTGGACTTCAGGGGGAGAAACTGCGTTCGGAGCTGAAGGATTTGTACGGTCGGGAAGCCCACGATACCTTGGAATTGGCAAAGGGTGATGACCTAGAGAGGCTGGCCCATAAGGCCTTTCGGGGCATTCACGTAGCGTCACCCGTCTTTGATGGAGTCGGCGAAAGTGAGATTTTTGGTCTGCTAAAGAAGGCTGGATTGCCGGGAAGTGGTCAGGCAATCCTACACGATGGACGCAACGGTGAAACATTCGCCCATCCTGTGACGGTGGGAATCATGTACATGATGAAGCTACACCATCTGGTTGACGACAAGATTCACGCCCGCTCGACAGGGCCGTACTCACTTGTCACTCAGCAGCCGCTTGGGGGGAAAGCCCAGTTCGGCGGCCAGAGACTAGGCGAAATGGAGGTCTGGGCGCTGGAAGCTTACGGCGCTGCGTTTACTTTACAGGAGATGCTCACCGTCAAATCTGACGATGAGGCCGGTAGAACTCGAATGTATGAAGCCATTGTCAAAGGCGAAAACGTCCTCGAACCCGGATTGCCCGAATCGTTCAATGTCATGATGAAGGAACTCCAAAGCCTGGCGCTCGATGTGGAGTTGCTGGAAGAAAAGCCCAGCACGCCCGAGGCGTAAGCGCTCAAAGAGCCTGCGGAGGATCAATGGAAGATCTATTTTCCCTATTTGAGAAGCCGAAAAATCCACTTGCGTTCAACGCCCTGAGAATTTCTTTGGCATCGCCGGAGAAGATCCGTTCCTGGTCGCACGGCGAGGTTCGCAAGCCCGAAACGATTAACTATCGAACCTTCAAGCCCGAACGTGACGGGCTCTTCTGTGCCAAGATATTTGGACCGACGAAGGACTACGAATGCAACTGCGGCAAGTATAAGCGCATGCGGCATCGTGGCGTCGTTTGCGAAAAATGCGGGGTCGAAGTTATCCAGTCGAAGGTGCGTCGAGAACGCATGGGTCACATCGACTTGGCTACGCCTGTCGCGCACATTTGGTTTCTCAAGAGCCTTCCGAGTCGGATTGGCACGCTGCTCGACATGACCCTTAAGGAGCTTGAGAAGGTCCTGTACTTCGAAGCCTATGTCGTGACCGATGCCGGCAAGACACCGCTTCAGTACAAGGAACTGCTCGGTGAAAATAGATTTCGTAAGGCGCGTGAAGAATACGGTGACTCCTTTCGCGCTGAAATGGGCGCAGAGGCGATTCGTACCCTCTTGAAGCAAATCGAAGTGGATGAGCTAGCGCAAGAGCTTAGAGGCGAAATGCGCGAAGCCACCAGCGAAGCAAAGCGCAAAAAAATCGCCAAGCGGTTGAAGGTTCTGATGGCCTTCAAGAACTCTGGAAATCGTCCCGAATGGATGATTCTTGAAGCCATCCCCGTGATTCCTCCCGATTTGCGCCCGCTGGTTCCCTTGGACGGGGGGCGCTTCGCGACGTCGGACCTCAACGACTTGTACCGTCGCGTCATCAATCGTAACAATCGCTTGAAGCGTCTGATGGAGCTTAACGCTCCCGATATTATCGTGCGCAATGAAAAACGCATGCTGCAAGAAGCCGTCGATGCGTTGTTCGACAACGGGCGCCGGGGTCGCGCAATTACAGGACCGAACAAGCGACCGTTGAAGTCGCTGTCCGACATGCTGAAGGGAAAGAGCGGACGCTTCCGGCAGAATTTGCTTGGCAAACGCGTCGACTACTCCGGACGTTCCGTCATCGTCGTCGGACCCGAGCTGCGACTCCATCAATGCGGTCTCCCCAAGAAGATGGCACTCGAGCTCTTCAAGCCGTTTATCTATAACAAACTTGAAGAACGTGGCTTCGTCACCACCATCAAGAGCGCGAAGAAGATGGTGGAGAAGGAACGTCCCGAGGTGTGGGATATTCTTGATGAGGTGATCCGCGAACATCCCGTGTTGCTCAATCGCGCCCCGACCTTGCACCGACTTGGAATTCAGGCGTTTGAGCCGATCCTGATCGAGGGAAAAGCGATTCAATTGCACCCGCTGGTTTGCGCGGCGTACAACGCTGACTTCGATGGGGACCAGATGGCGGTCCATGTGCCGCTATCGGTTGAGGCGCAGGTCGAAGCGCGTGCGCTCATGATGTCGACCAACAACATCCTCTCCCCCGCGAATGGCAAGCCGATTATCGTTCCCTCTCAGGATATCGTTTTGGGTCTCTACTGGATGACCCGCGAACGTCCGAATGCCGCAGGGGCAGGCCGTCGCTTTTCGGGTCCATCGGAAGTGCGTATCGCCTTCGATCATGGCGAGATTGATGTTCAAGCACCGATCAGCGTACGACTTGCAGAGGGTCGGGTTGAAACGACTGTCGGCCGTGTCCTGTTGTACGAGATCGTGCCGTCACAAATTCCGTTTGCTGAAGTAAACCGAGTGATGAAGAAGAAGGAACTAGCCGGTTTGATCGACATCTCGTACCGCTATTCCGGTAACAAGGCGACGGTCATATTTGCCGATAAGTTGAAGGATCTAGGCTACGAATTCGCGACGAGGGCAGGCATTTCAATCTCGATCAAGGACATGGTGATCCCGGTGCAGAAGGCCCGCCTGCTCGACGGCGCCAATGGCGCCGTCCGTGAGATTGAAGAACAGTACAACCAAGGTCTGATCACGGATGGTGAACGCTACAACAAGGTCGTAGATATTTGGGCCGAGGTCACGGATCGTATCGCCGATGAGATGATGCGTGAACTGCAAACCGAACTTGTCGTTGACGAGAAAGGACAAAAGCAAAAGGGATCGAGCTTCAACCCGATCTTCATGATGGCCGATTCCGGGGCACGTGGCAGCGCGCAGCAGATTCGACAGCTCGCCGGAATGCGCGGTTTGATGGCGAAGCCGTCGGGTGAAATTATCGAAACACCGATTACTGCCAACTTCCGAGAAGGTCTCACTGTCCTTCAGTACTTTATCTCGACACACGGAGCGCGAAAGGGGCTTGCAGACACCGCGCTCAAGACAGCGAATTCTGGCTACCTGACGCGCCGCCTTGTCGATGTTGCGCAGGACTCGATCATCACCGAAGAGGATTGCGGTACACTCGACGGTATCGAGATGACTCCGCTCGTAGAAGGCGGAGAGATCATCGAAGGTCTAGGGGACCGCGTCCTCGGACGATGCGCGCTTGAAGAAATTCGCGATCCGTTCAGCGGTGACGTTCTGGTTCGTACAAACCAAGAGATCAATGAAGATTTGGTCCGGAGAATCGAAGAGAGCGGCCTCGAGCGGGTGAAGATCCGCTCGGTTTTGACCTGCCAATCAAGGCAGGGCGTCTGCACTCTCTGTTACGGTCGCGACCTTGCGCGGGGGCACATGGTGAACCTGGGTGAGGCCATCGGCGTGATTGCGGCACAGTCCATCGGCGAACCAGGCACGCAGTTGACGATGAGAACGTTCCACATCGGTGGAACGGCTAGTCGCCGTGCGGAGCAGACTACCTTAGAAGCTCGTAACGAGGGCATCCTCAAGTTCATCAATCTTCAGACGGTAACCAATCGCGACGGCGATCTCGTCGTGATGAATCGAAACGGTGAGCTCGCAGTTATCGAGCAACCGGAACCAGGTCGCGAGCGCGAACGCGAACGGTATCCGATTGTTTATGGTGCTAAGCTCAAGAAGAAGGACCGGTCTCGTGTCAAGGCCGGTGAGCTTCTGGCCGAATGGGATCCATACACGATCCCAATGCTCACGGAAGTCTCCGGTGTCGTGAAGTTTGGCGACATCGTTGAAGGTGTTACCATGGAGGAGAAGGTGGATGAGCGCACGGGCCTCTCCACCAAGGTAATCATCGACTGCAAGGACCTAGACAAACGGCCTCGCGTGTCGATCAAGGACAGCGAGGGGAAGACATTGCGACTGCCGAGTTCGGAGTCGCACGCCCGATATCCAATGCCGGTAGGTGCACACATACACGTTGCTGAAGGGCAAGTGGTTGCTGCCGGTGATGTGATTGCCAAGTTTCCGCGAGAGACGACCAAAACGAAAGACATCACCGGCGGCTTGCCTCGGGTTGCGGAGCTTTTTGAAGCACGCAAGCCGAAGGAGTTTGCCGTAATCAGCGAGATCGACGGTACGGTGTCCTTCGGGAAGGACACCAAAGGCAAACGTAAGGTGGTGGTTACGCCAGAAGTAGGCGAGCCGCGTGAATATCTCATACCGAAAGGCAAGCATATCAGCGTTCACGAAGGTGACCACGTCCGTGCCGGTGAGCCATTGATGGATGGCTCCTCCAATCCCCACGATATCCTGACGATCCTAGGAGAGAAGGCTCTTGCGAAGTACCTCGTTGATGAAGTTCAGGAGATTTACCGCCTTCAAGGCGTGCGAATCAACGACAAACACATCGAGGTGATTGTTCGGCAGATGCTGCGGCGAGTCCGGATTAAGGATGTCGGCGACACGGACTTCTTGCTCGGGGACCAAGTTGAGAAGTGGCGGTTCGAAGAGGGCAACGAAGGTGTCCTCGCGAGCCGTGGTGAACCGGCAATTGCCGAACCACTGCTCTTGGGAATCACCAAGGCTTCGTTGATGACCGACTCCTTTATTTCGGCGGCCTCCTTCCAGGAAACGGCCAGGATCCTTACGGAAGCGGCCATTGAGGGTAAGAAGGATTATCTGCGGGGACTTAAGGAGAATGTGATCATCGGGCGGCTTATCCCGGCGGGGACCGGACTTGCCACCGTTTACGCGGAAAGGAACCTGGAGGCTGAGGCCCAGGAGAAGTTGGCTGCCGAAGGAACTGGAACCGCTGAAAAAGTGGAGGCCGCCGCGGAATAATTTCCTTGACAACAGTTCAGTGTATTGAGTATAATTAAAAATTGTGCAAAAGATAAGGAGTTTTGATGCCTACCATTAGCCAGTTGATCCGCAAGGGTCGCAAAGAGATTGAAAAGAAGACCAAGTCGCCGGCCTTAAAGGCCTGCCCGCAGAAACGGGGGGTCTGCACCCGTGTCTATACCACCACGCCTAAAAAGCCCAACTCGGCGCTTCGGAAAGTGTGCCGTGTGCGCCTCACCAACGGCATTGAGGTCACCTCGTATATCCCCGGTATCGGCCACAACCTTCAGGAGCACTCCGTGATCCTGGTCAGGGGCGGAAGAACCAAGGATCTGCCCGGTGTGCGGTACAAGGTGATCCGGGGCGCCCTGGATGCCGCTGGCGTCGCCAACCGGATGCAGGGCCGTTCCCGTTACGGGGCCAAAAAGGGTAAAGCTGGCGCCGCCGCCAAGAAAAAATAAGCAGATCAAATCATATAGTACTGAGGATAAAATAAATGCCCAGAAAAGGTAGTGTTCCCAAAAGAGAGTTGATGCCCGATGTGGTTTATGGAAGCGTCGTGGTGACCAAGTTTG
>JACQEN010000002.1 GCA_016200585.1 Deltaproteobacteria bacterium | reverse complement strand
TCCGACTTCTTCGCCATGGTCAACCGTTCGTGTCGCGTCGCCGAGATTCGTGCCTACAAATTTGCAGCCGACCCTATCACATCCGGCCGCCAGGAGCACGACTTTGCGCCGCTTCACGTCCTCCCCATCTAGATTTTCGTTCCCCGTTTTGACGGCCGTCCGTTGTTCGCCTTACTCTCGTCGCGCAAGCGCACGACGACTTGATTGTGGTACGAGACATCGATTTGCGCCAAACGCTCCGTCTGACCTTGCCAGGCCGCGAAGACGCGCGCCGAGCGGATCAGCTTTTCGCGCCAGCCGCCCCAGCCAAGAACGAT
The DNA here is from genome assembly GCA_016200585.1 of Deltaproteobacteria bacterium. Lineage (GTDB taxonomy): Bacteria > Desulfobacterota > Binatia > HRBIN30 > HRBIN30 > JACQEN01. Next base: position 7,063 of record JACQEN010000002.1, on the reverse strand, counting down.
GGGAACCGCCGTTTTCATCGGAAAGACGGTGATCCCGGCTTGGCGATCGACGCGCAGCTCGGAGATCGTGTCGAAGCAGTGCAGTCGTTCGCACCAGTGAACCAGCTGCAGGGCGCGATGCAAAGCTACGGCGCCAAAGTCCTTCGAATCGACCGTGCCGATCCCCGTGATGATCGGCAGGTCGCGGCTGTCGTCGTCACGCAAAGGTCCCAGAACCCGGCCGCCGCGGTCGACGTAACGCAGGGTGTCGAGCTGAACGATCGCCATTGGCCGGCGTTCGCGCAGACGGATGGCAAGCCGGCGCGGCAACTGGCGCTCGACCGCTACCCACTCAATCCATGGGTTGCCGGCCAGACGCAGTCGAACTTCTGAAGGCGAAGCGTCCCAGATGCTGATTCCGTCGCGCAGCCCAGCCACCTGTAGAACCTCGACGCGGTTGAGTCGGCGATTGCCGCTGAGATCGATCGGATCGAGGGCAAAATAGGGATGAGCTTTGATGGCGTGCCATGCCGGCGGCAAGCCGTACCACAAGGCCAAGGAAGCGCTGACACCGCAGATGGCCGCGTAGAGACCGTGCCGCAAGCGCGGGGGAATGCGCCAACGCGGCTGGCGCAGATGCAAGCGACGATTCCTCACGTGGGGCTCCAATCTCCGACCAAGCGGATCTCCGGTTCGAGCGTCACGCCATGGATCTCAAAGACGCGGCGCACGACGTCATCCATCAGACCGCGGACATCGGCAGCCATGGCATTGTCGGCGTTGACGATGAAGTTTGCATGCTGTGCCGAAACCATCGCGCCGCCCCGGCGCTGCCCCTTGCAGCCGGCGGATTCGATCAAGCGGCCGGCAAAGTGGCCCGGCGGATTCTTGAAAACCGAACCGGCATTTGGATAGCCGAGAGGCTGATGCTTTTCGCGCCGGCGCTTGGCATCGTCGCGTTTCGCCACGATCGCCGCATGATCTCCTGGTTGCAGCAAGAGCTCCAAATGCGTGACGACAAACCCGGCTTGTAGATCGAAGAATCGGTACTCGAAATGAAGCTCGCTGCGCGGCAACCGCCGTTGCTGGCCGCAGGCATCGACTCCTTCAACCGACGTAACGACCCGAGAGATCTCTCCACCGAAGGCACCGGCATTCATCAACAATCCGCCCCCAACGCTTCCCGGGATCCCTTCCGCAAACTCGAGCCCGGTCAACTCGCGATGGATGGATTCGGTCACCACCTTCTTGAACGGCACGGCAGCGCCGGCACGAACGTGCTGCCCATTGCCGTTCTGCCACCACTCCAACTGCTGGAAGGGTCGCCCGAGATGCACGACGATGCCGCGGACACCGCGATCGCTGACGAGCAAATTGGTGCCGCCGCCGAGCACGAAGATCGGCAACGACGCTGCGACACCAATCTTTTGCACCAAGCCGATCTCACTCGGATTCTGAACTTCCACCCAAACGTCAGCCGGGCCACCGATGCGAAACGATGTATGACGACTCAACGGTTCGTCGAAACGCAGGCGCGCGCCAAACGTATCTTGGAGCTTTTGTCGGTCGAGTGGCGTCACGATCCCCATACTCCGCTTTCACTGCATCGTGATCGCCGACTGACCGCCTGAGAGGCTGCGCACCAACATATCGCCGACCTCATGGATGCTGCCGGCGCCGAGGACCATCACCAGATCGCCGGACCGCAAATGCGGCTGCACGTCGGCGACGAGCATTTGCCAATCGGGCACGAAGCTGACGTCGAGGTGCCCGCGACGCCGCAGGGCATAGTGCAGGACTTCACCGCTGACACCTTCAATCGGGTCCTCGCCAGCGGGATAGATCTCCGTGAGAAACAGCTTGTCGGCTGCGTCGAAGGCATCGAGAAAGTCGCCGAACAAATCACGGGTGCGCGTGTAACGGTGGGGCTGGAACAACACGACAAGTCGGCGACCAAATCCCTCCCGGGCCGCGGCCAGCGTCGCACGGATTTCTGCCGGGTGATGACCATAGTCGCTAACGACCATGATGCCGCCGATATCGCCGCATACCTCGAAGCGACGATGGATGCCGCCGAACTCCACCAAGGCGCTGCGAACGGTATCGAAGGGGACCTCCATCTCGCTTGCGATGGCAAGCGCGGCAAGCGCGTTGAGGGCCTGGTGGCGTCCCGGCATACGAACCCGCAGCTCGCCAAGCGATTCGCCGCCGCGATCGACCTGAAAGACGGTCTCCATTCCGTGAACCGACAGGTCACGGGCGACATAGTCCGCGTCGGGACAGGTACCATAGGTAATCACTCGCTTGCGCACCTGTGGAAGCAAAGCGCGAATGGTAACGTCGTCGAGACAGGCCACCGCGGCCCCGAAGAACGGCACACGATTCATGAATTCGAGATAGGCGGAGCGCACGCGATCCATGTCGCCGTAGTACTCGAGATGCTCGGGGTCGATGTTCGTGACCACGGTCAGTGTGGGCGTCAACAGCAAGAACGTACCGTCGCTCTCGTCCGCTTCGACGACCATCAGATCGCTCTTGCCGAGCTGAGCGTTGCTACCCAGAGAATGCACTTTGCCGCCGATGACGACGGTCGGATCAAGTTGGGCGCGCGCCAAGACGGCGGAGATGAGAGAGGTTGTCGTTGTTTTACCGTGCGTGCCCGCGACGGCGATTCCCGATTTCATACGCATGAGCTCGGCGAGCATCTCGGCGCGTGGGATCACGGGGATTTTGAGCGCACGAGCACGTTGGATTTCCGGATTCGAATACTTCACCGCCGAGGAGATGACGACAACATCGACATCCGCGGTAATCGCATCCTCGTGGTGGCCGTAGACGACGTTCGCCCCAAGGCGTGCCAGACGCCGCGTGGTCTCGGACTCCCGCATGTCGGAGCCACTCACACGCTGCCCCAAGCTCAGCAGCAACTCGGCGATGCCACTCATACCGACGCCGCCGATACCGACGAAGTGAACGTGTCGCGATCTCTTGAACATTGGACTCATACCGTCTCCCCCGCAACCTGCCGACATACCGCAGCGACCCGGTCGACGGCATCGGGTACCGCCAACGACCGTGCCGCTGCTCCCATTGCCGCAAGGCGTGTTCGATCGCGCGCCAGCTCGAGCACGGCCGCCGCCAACGTTGCCCCATTCAGATCCTTATCGAGGATCATCTTCGCCGCGGAACGCCGAACTTGGACCTCGGCATTGGCGCGCTGATGATCGTCGGCAGCGTGTGGGTAGGGAATCAGGATGGCTGGTTTACCCAACGCCATCAGCTCGGCCAGTGTCGTCGCCCCAGCGCGGCAGACGACCAAGTCGGCACGGCCGTACGCTTTGCCCATTTCATGGACGAAAGGCACCACCTCAGCCGCGGCTCCGATTTCGCGATACTTTGCCGTCACCCACTCCACATCCCCTGCCCCGGTTTGGTGAAGAATGCGCAACTCGGGAAGCTCTGCCGCCAGCGTTGGCGTCGCATCCGCCATTGCCCGGTTGATCGATCGCGCCCCTTGACTACCGCCAAACGCGAAGATGGTAAAGTGGTTCGGCAGCGGTTTTTCGTCGCTTTCAAGTTGGCGTACGGGATTGCCCGTCAAAACGGATTTGCCGGCCGAAAAGAAGCGGTTGCTCGAATCGAAAGTCGTGCAGACGCACTTCGCAAGGTAGGCGAGCAAGCGGTTCGACATGCCCGGGTGTGCGTTTTGCTCCAGCAGAATGCTGGCAATTCCGCGCAACCACGCAGCAGCGACAACCGGAACAGAACCATAGCCACCCAGACCCAATACAAGGTGCGGTCGAAACTCCCCGAGAATTCGCCAAGCCCGGAGGACAGCCACCGGAAGCTGGAACGCAAAAGTCAGCGCGCCTCGCAGTCCGCGCCCCCGCAAGCCGCTGATCGGCAGTGCGGTGAACGGGAAGCGAGTCTTGGGGATCACTCTGGCTTCTATGCCGCCGACGCTACCGACGAAGCGGATGTCGGTACTTCCGGTGGCCGCTAGCGCCTCGGCGACGGCCAACCCAGGAAAAAGATGGCCGCCCGTACCACCGCCTGCGATGATCATCCGCATACCCCTAGCGGAGCCAGGCTCCGATCCGAAGGGGCAAGCGGCGTGCACCTCTGGTCCGCCCTTCTCTACTCACGAACCGTTGATCCACACCCAGCATATCCCGTCCCTGAACGTATCTAGCCCTGACTCTTTTTTTCTCGGTTGCAGCGTCTTCGACACGCAATCGGCTAGCCCGTCATCCGTGACAGAGCGGAGAGCATCCCGATTTGGAGCATCGTACCGATGAGCGACGAGCCGCCATAACTCAGGAACGGAAGGGCCAGGCCCTTCGTCGGTAACAGGCCGGTGACGACGCCGATGTTGATCACCGCTTCGAGCATGATGACCAAGGTGAGACCGAAAGCCAGCAAGCTGGCAAACGGATCAGGATGGCGAATCGCGATGCGAAAGCCACGGATACCGACGATCGCGAATAGAACGAGCACCGCCACCACCCCCCACAAGCCGAGCTCCTCCCCGACAAGGGCAAAGATGAAATCGGTATGGGCTTCTGGCAGGAAAAACAGCTTCTGCTGGCTGTCGCCCAGACCAACACCACTGATCCCGCCGGAACCAAATGCGATCAGCGACTGCACGAGCTGGAAGCCACAATTCTGGCTGTAGTCCCAGGGATCCATGAAGCAGAGGAGGCGCTGTGTTCGGTAGTGAGCTTTGAAGATCTCGTAGATTACGAACGGAACACCGGCCAAGCCAAGCAAGGCCAGTTGCCTGAACCGCGCACCGCCGGCATGCAGCATGAGAATCAACAGCATCAACAGAATCGTTGCCGTTCCGAAATCGGGTTGCCTCAGAATCAACCCGACCGCAAGCCCAACAATGACCAGGTGCGGCAGGATACCGCGTACGAACTCGCCCATGTGCTCGCGTTTCCGAACGATCGACCGCGCCAGGTACATCACGAGCGCAATCTTCGCGAACTCCGCGGGCTGAAAGCTCAATGCCCCCAGATTGATCCAGCGGCGCGCGCCGCCGCGTACCACGCCTATGGGGGGGATCAGAACCAGAACGAGCGATAGAAATGAGAAAGCGAGAATCCAGTAGGTAGCGCGTTCATACCACTCGAGGCGCAGGCGCGAGATCGCCGCAGCAGCAATCAGTCCGACGCCGAGATAGGCGAGATGTTTACGCAGAAAGCGGAAGGGATCGTGGTAGTGCTCCTGGCCGTAAAAGTAGCTGGCGTTCAGGATCATGACGACACCGAGTCCGATCAAAGTCGCCGTCGCCAAGAGTAGTACGACATCCGGGCGATTCAGCCGTGGCATGACCAAGCGTTGATGGATCTGGCGAAACGAAGGTTTGAAGCGGAAGGGCAAGGTGCCACTGCGACTCGTGTAACCGCCGTTGATCATAGAGCCTCCACTAGCTGACGAAATTTGCGCCCACGTGCCGTGTAGTCGGTAAATTCATCGAAGCTCGCACATCCGGGTGAGAGGAGGACGGTATCCCCCGAAATCGCCAGGGCCGCGGCGGCGCCGACCGCTGCGGCCAGGTCCCGAACCCGCGTGTGTGGGATGCCGGAACCCAGCTGCGATTCGATCTTCGCAGCCGAAGCCCCGAACAAGACGAGATGTTTGACGCGGCCGGCAAGCAGCCGCTCCAGAGTGTGGAAGTCGCCTCCCTTGTCGTAACCGCCGGCGAGCAAGATTACACCGCGATCGAAACTTGCGACTGACTTCTCGACAGCACCGACGTTTGTGCCTTTGGAATCGTCGTAAAACCTCACCCCCTGATGCTCGCGTACCAACTCGAGTCGATGCGGCAATCCAGTTGCGTCGTTCAGGGCCCTTTGGATGGCCGCTTCGGACACTCCCCAAACCGCCGCCGCGGTCGCCGCGGCCATGATGTTCTCGCGATTGTGAGCACCTTGAAGGCGGACCCCTGCCAACGACAGCTTAAGCGGCAGCGGTTTGGGGCCCCAACAAATCAGCGAGTCATTTTCGGTGTAGGTGCCGAACTCGACTCGATCGAGGCCGAAGGAGATCGCGTTTGCTCGAATGGCCCGACGTTGTGCCCAGACCCACGGGTCGTCCCGATTGAGCACAGCGGTATCTTCAGGCTGTTGCGCTGCGAAAATACGCGTCTTGGCGGCGCCGTATTCCTCGACGTTGGCGTAGCGGTCGAGATGGTCGGGGGTCAGGTTCAACAGGACAGCCACGCGCGGGCGGAAGCCGTCGACCCATTCGAGCTGGAAGCTGGATACCTCGACTACAGCGGCGGCAAAGCCACCGTCGACCGCATCAATCAGCGGGGTGCCGAGATTCCCCCCGACAAAGGTCTGCACGCCGTCGGTTTGAAGCATCGATCCAAGCAGAGTCGTCGTCGTACTTTTTCCATTTGTCCCGGTAACCGCCAGCATCGGGCAAGAAAGGAACCGCGACGCCAGTTCGATCTCGCTGAGAACCGGAATGTGCAAAGCAACGGCCCGGCGCAGCAAGGGATGCTCACGCGGGACGCCGGGGCTTGGAACTACCGTTTCGATACGGTTCAGGAGGTCGGTATCTTGATCTCCGACGACGGTCTCGATTTTTTCGGGAAGCTTGGCGTGCGAGATGGTATCCGCGCAGCGGTCAACCAACCGAACTCGCCCCTCGCGGGAATGCAGGAAACGTGCAGTGCTGGCCCCGGTCTTACTTGCACCGATTACCAAGAACCGCACGCCTGCGACTTTCATCGTCATCGCAGTTTCAAAGTGCTGAGCGCGAAGATCGCGCAGATTACAGACAGAATCCAGAAACGAACGATAATCTGAGGCTCGGGCCAACCCTGCATCTCGAAGTGATGATGGATCGGGGCCATGCGGAAAATTCGCTTTCGACGCAGCTTGAACGAGGCGACCTGGAAGATGACGGACAGCGCCTCGACGACAAAAACCCCTCCGACGATCGCCAGAACAATCTCTTGCTTGGTGATCAACGCAACCAACGCGAGCGCCGCGCCTAGCGGGCGCCCGTCACGGCCGGCAGCAGCATCGGCCGCAGGCGCGCCGGGCGCCGGAGCGGCGTCGCGGCATAG
>JACQEN010000332.1 GCA_016200585.1 Deltaproteobacteria bacterium | reverse complement strand
CCCTTGTTGATCGCCGGGTTGACCGTGCAATCCGGCTTGTTGTTCTTGGTCACGATCAGGGCACCTGCCGGGAAGGCCAGGTCATTCTGCGTACCGGCAACCTGATTGCCCGAGCCGCTGACCAGCTTGGCTTCGATGGTTGCGCTCGTGGCGTCCATGGCGAGATTTTGATCGACTACGTAAATCGCCGGACCGGCGGGTGCGGCTCGTGGCGGATCGCAGCTTGAACTACCTTGCGTCGGCGTTGGAACTGGGGTGTTACCGCCACCGATGCAGATGATTCCATCCTGACTCGTAGCTCCGGAGATCGCCGACCCAGCCGGAGTGCTCAAGCGCGCACCGCTGACTGCAATGGTGCCGCCCGTGCCGCTCGTCGTTACATTACAAGTGAAAAGGGTCGAGCCGTCCGGAATCACATCGGTGTTGTCGAGTGCAAGCACCAGGGCACGCACGCACGTCGATCCCGAGGGGCAATTCGCAGTGCGGAACGAGAAGGCCGTACCGCCCTTGTTGATCGCCGGGTTGACCGTGCAATCCGGCTTGTTGTTCTTGGTTACGATCAGAGCACCTGCCGGGAAGGCCATGTCGTTCTGCGTGCCCGCAACCTGGTTGCCAGCGCCGCTGACCAACTTCGCTTCAATGGTCGCGCTGCCTGCAGCGCTCAAGTTCTGGTCGACGATGTAGATCGCCGGACCGGCCGGTGCCGCTCGTGGCGGGTCGCAGCTGGAAGCACTCGGTGTGTTCGTGGGAGTGACGCCACCGCCGATACAGAGGATACCATCCTGGCCGGCAGTGCCAGTGATCGCCGAACCCGCGGGCGAGCTGGCGCGCGTGCCACTGACTGCGACTGTTCCGCCCGTACCGCTGGTCGTCACATTGCAGGTGTAGAGGGTTGAGCCGTCCGGAATGACGTCGGTGTTGTCGAGCGCCAAAACCAGAGCGCGTACGCAGGTCGATCCCGACGCGCAATTCGCCGTGCGGAACGAGAAGGCCGTACCACCCTTATTGATGTCCGGGTTGACCGTGCAATCCGGCTTGGTGCCCTTGAGGCCAATCGTCACTCCAGCCGGAAAAGCAAGGTCGTTCTGCGTGCCGGCGACTTGATTGCCGGAGCCACTGACGAGCTTCACCGCGATGGTTGCGCTCCCCGCGGCAGACAGGTTCTGGTCCACCACATAAATCGCCGGGCCCGCTGGGGCCGGTCGCGGGTCCGCACATTGCGCTACGGCACGGCCTGCAACCGCTGCAACAAGCAGCGAACCGAGAACTGCGATCTTCCTACGCATGTTCACTCCTCCCTCAAATGTACGATGTTGATCCAAGTTTGTCGGAGAGCGCCGAAGCGCGTTGTTCGTCTAGCCTAAAATCCACCCCGGCGTCTAGACCGGTAAGTCCAATTTTTTCGAATGGTCAAAGGGCAATGCTCAATGGCGCAGAGCCGCGGCATTCGGACACTGCGTCAGTGCGGAGTTCACCGCCTGAATGATCTCGTCGATCGTAACCTCACCGTCATTGTTCGCATCCGCCACCGGACAATCCGTCACCGGGTTGTTGCCCAATGAGATGTTCACCATCTTGAGCAGCTCATCGACCGTGACCTCGCCGTCGCCGTTGCAGTCACCGACGCAACCTCCGGCAAACGTCGCAGCACCATCGGTAATCGCCACCTGACTGACGCTTCCCGCGCTGCTGCAGGGCGGCTGTCCGGACACCGGAACGCAGGTCTGGTCGACTGCCAACTTGTCGCCTACCGAGAGGTAGGCGGTAAACTGCGGCTTTGTCGACTCCTTCGTCTCCGTATAGATGTGAAGTGGAACCGTGCCGGTACCCTTGAGATCGACGGTCAGGAGCTCTTGGGGGCCGACTGGAAGAGTCGGGATGTCGACGGGATTCGGGCCCGGTGTAGGCAGAGGATTCGGGCCATAGATAACGAAGTTCACGAAGCTGTCGGGCGTAATCCCCGAACCCGCATCGGGGCACAGGCAGTGCGTACGGCCGTTTGCACAGGTTGCGTTCTCGACGACGACACGAAAGTTTTGAACGGATGGGTTCAGCGAAATGCTGCCCGGCAAGCCGCTGTCGCCGATCGAGCAATCTGCCAACTGCGCCGTACCGATTCCGAGGGAGAAGGCCAGAGCTGCAATCTTGTCGATGCCGCCCGATTGCGCCGTCGTCGGCCCCTGGCGGAAGAAAATCGGGATGCGCAGCGGCGCCGAGCCGCTCTGGGACATAACACTGACTTGTGCGCAGTTGTCAGGGTTGGGACACGGGGTAACGGTTTGAGCCGTCGTGTTTTGCGGCGACGACAGCATGACCACCAATCCCAGCAACCCAAATCTCCATCCTCGCATCACCGTACCTCGTGTGGATCCTCGGTTGGCACTTTCGATTTTCATCATTGCATACATCCATCGTTGAGTGCGTTGTTCACGGCCAGGACGATCTCGTCGATGGTAATGTCGCCATCGCCGTTGGCGTCGCCGGGCGTGCAGGCACTGACGTTTCCGGTGCCCAGGGCGACGTTCACCATGGTGATCAACTCGTCGACGGTCACCGAGCGATCGCCGTTGCAATCACCTACGCAGGGCGCCGGACCGATTGTCGTCGTGTTGAGAAGCACAGTCACCGTTTGCGCATCCTGGTCCGCCGTGGCGAGGTCGGGCTTATGGTCGCCGTTGAAATCGGCACTCACGATTCCTGCCGGCGCCGCATCGACGTCGAAGCCCACGAACGGCATGAACGTTCCGTCTCCCAAACCGATGAGCACTGCGACCTTATCCTCAAATTCACTTGAACATGCAATATCCGTTTTGCCGTCGCCGTTGAAGTCGCCGACCGCCGCATTCCACGGCACCGACGCCACCGGCGCGGCCAGTGGATCTTGAAAGGTTCCATCACCCTTACCGAGCAAGATGGCGACATCGTCAACGTCTTGATTGACCACGGCGACGTCCATCTTGCCGTTGCCGTCGAAGTCGCCGGCAACCACGGCGACCGGATTATCGAACTGATCCGATTCGAGCTCGGGCGATGCGGTGAAGGTCCCATTTGGGCCACCCTTCAGAATCGTCAGCGACCCGACCCCCTCGACGCCGCCGTCGGCGTTGGAAACCACGAGATCCAGGATGTGATCGCCGTCGAGATCGACGACGGCGACGCCGTAGGGCCCGGGCCCGACGCTGATCGGGCTGCTCACCGTGAACGTACCGTCGCCTTTGCCGAGCAGCACGGAGATCGTATCGTCGAAGTTGTTGGTCACAACGGCATCCAGCTTGCCGTCCTTGTCGAAGTCGCCGACCGCGACCGTCACCGGCGAGGTTCCCACTTCGGTCGCGATCGCCTGCCCGAACACGCCGCTTCCCTGGTTGAGCAAAACGCTGACGGTGTTCGGGACGCCGTCGGCGGTAATCAAATCGAGCTTCGAGTCGTTGTTGAAATCGCCCGCCGCGATGCTCATCGGCAGATTGCCGACCGGGTACACCGGCGCCGGCTGCGCAAAGGAGCCGTTGCCGTCGCCGAGCAGAACCGAAACATCATCGGCGTCCAGATTTGCCACTGCGATGTCGATCTTGTTGTCGCCATTGAAGTCGCCCGAAACGGCAGCGAAGGGCGTCGTATCGGCGAGCGGCGCGACCGGCGCCGCCTGGAAGCTCACTGCGTCCTGCGCCTGCACGATTCCGGCAGCGACCAGGCACGCAACCAGACTCAATCCAGCTCGACCGACTCGCATTCTATCTATCCCTCCGCGTTTGCTCGCGCGCCGCGCGTGTCTTGCGGTGTTTGCACCGTTGGAATGGCAACGAAAGTTGGACCTGGCGCGCAATGACTGAACTAAGACTTTCTCGGATGATGTGCGAAAACGTCGGGTATATTGGGAGACCCGCTCCGGCTTGTCAAGAGAACTTCGGCCCGACTCGGCAGCAATAAACGCATGAGTTTCCAATTGGAAACCGGCACGACCGGCGACAGCCGTTGCCGCTCCTATGTAGACCGTAGGAAGCGCACTTGGTAAGACGCCAGACGATGCAAGCCTCTGAGCCGAAGGCCAAGAAGGGTCCCGACATCCAAGTGCTGCGCTGCCTGAACCCAGAGTGCCGTGGCCTGCTCGCGTACGAGGTCGACAGCGAAAATGTTCTCTACGTCGATTTGGCGTGGACGGCCAAGCAAGACGGCGACCTGCGCTATTTCCCCTGCCCCAGGTGCCACGGCCGCAACGTCGTCGAATCCTTCACCACGGCCCAAGGCGCCGTCAAACATCGCGTCAGCCGCTTCATGCCGAAGTGACTGAGCCGACCCGAAGGTTTCTCGCTGAGCAACGATGCCAATGAGCGCAGCCGATCGAGAAGCAGAAGAGCGTCTGGAGCTGATGCCGCGGTCGATTCGCGACAAGCTCGACCGCGTCGGCATCAAGCTGCATCTAAAGGAGTGGCAGCTCCTTTCTCTCGCCAACCGCGAGCACCTGCGCGACCTGCCCTGCACCGCCGCCAACGAAGTTGCGGCCTACAATGAGGTCGTGCAGCAGATCGTCCGGCAAGCGACGGGACACCCACCCGACCGTTTGCCTCCGAAGTGAAGCAACATTGAATGAGGAGCTGAGCGTCGAATGAAAGCAGCCGTCATGGAAGCCGTCCGCCAGCCTCTGGTCGTCCGCGACGTGGCGCAACCGACTGTCGCGCCGCACGGCGCGCTGATTCGCGTCGCAGCCAACGGCGTGTGCCGCAGCGATTGGCATGTGTGGGCGGGTGATTGGACGTGGTTCGGGATGCGGCCGCCGCTACCGCATGTCCTGGGCCACGAGCTCTGTGGCGTGATCGAAGAGGTCGGCTCCGAGGTCAAACGCATCCGCCGCGGCGAACGCGTGATCGTTCCGTTCAGTCAAGGTGAGGGAACCTGCGAATGGTGCCGCAGCGGCCATCCGAACATCTGCGACACGCCGTTGACCCCGGGCTTCGCCTACTGGGGTGGTTTCGGCCGCTACGTGGCGGTTCCGTACGCCGACGTCAACCTCGTCACCCTTCCCGAGAGCATCGATTTCGTCGACGCCGCCAGCATGGGCTGCCGCTTCATGACTTCGTTTCACGGCGTCGTCGACCGGGCCCAGGTTCAAGCCGGCGAATGGGTCGCGGTACACGGCTGCGGCGGAGTCGGCCTGTCGGCCGTGCAGATCGCCACCGCCCTCGGCGCCAACGTCATCGCCGTCGACGTCGGAGCGGAGAAGCTCGAATTCGCACGGCGACTCGGTGCCGTGGCGACGATCGACGCGCGCACCGAAAAGCCGGTCAAAGCGATCCGCGAGCTGACGAAAGGCGGGGCGCATGTGTCGATCGACGCTCTGGGCGTCGCCGAAACCTGCCGGAACTCCGTCGGCTGCCTGCGCAAGCGCGGCCGCCATCTGCAGGTCGGCATGACGTCGGCGGCAGAAAAGGGCGAGATCGCGCTGCCCATCGATCTCATCGTCTTGAAGGAAATCAGCGTTCTCGGAACCTCCGGCATGCAAGCGCCGCGATTCGACGCCATGCTGCGCATGGTGCAAGCGGGAAGATTGACTCCCGGAAAGCTGGTGACGCGGCGCATCGGATTGGCCGAGGTCAGCGACGTACTGACCGCCATGGACCAGTACGGCACCATCGGCGTCACCGTGATCGACAACTACGAATAGACGAGGAGGAGCAGCGCCATGCTCACCAAAGCCGACGACTATCCGATTCATCAGACCTCGTTTCCGATGGCCTACACCGCATCGAGCGACCGCAACTTCTACGACCGCTACTTCTTCAATGGATACTCGCGCGACGGATCGATCTACTTCGCCGCGGCGTTGGGGGTCTATCCGAATCGTTCGGTCATGGATGCCGCCGTCAGCGTCGTCGCCGACGGCCGGCAGCACGTCGTGCGTGCTTCACGGCGCCTCGACGCGGAGCGCATGGAGATGGCGGTCGGCCCGATCTCGATCGAAGTCTTGGAACCGTTGCGCCGATTGCGCGTGAAGATCGAGCCCAACTCCTTCGGCATCTGTGGCGATCTCGTGTTTACGCAGCGCGCTCCGGCTTTCGAGGAGCCGCACTTCTTCCGTCGCACCGGGGCTCGCGTGTTCATGGACTACACGCGGTTGACGCAACACGGCGTGTGGTCGGGGCAGCTCGATGTCGACGGACGCCGCATCGACATATCGGAGCGCGATTTCTGGGGCTCGCGCGACCGGTCGTGGGGGATCCGGCCGGTTGGTGAACGTGACGCCGGCGGCGTACCGGATTTCCCGCTGCAGTTTTTCTGGTTGTGGGCGCCGCTTCACTTCGAGGATCTGTGCACCCATTTCGACGTCACCGAAGAAGCCGATGGCACACGCTGGCATGCCGTGGGAATGGCAATCCCACTCAGCGGTTCCCAGGCGGGCGCCGTACAGACGATGGCCAGCGTCGACTACCGCCTCGAGATGCAAGCGGGTACGCGACACGCGCGCCGCGCCGAGATCACGCTGCGCCCCAAGTCGGGAGAGCCGCTGCAGATTGCGCTCAAGCCGCTCTACAACTTCTATATGATCGGGATCGGTTACGGGCATCCGCAATGGGGCCACGGCATGTACGTCGGCGACAATCAGGTCGCCGGCGAGTCGTGGAAGCTATCGGAGAGCGATCCGTCGGCTCCGATGCACCTGCACATTCAAGCCGTGTGCGAGGCAACCTGCGGCAGCCGGCGCGGGATCGGTATTCTCGAGCAGCTCATCCTCGGTCCGCACGAACCGACCGGCTTCAAAGATCTCTTCGATCTGGCGCCCTGATCTGTGACGGACAAACGAAAGACCGCCACTCCAAAGCCGACTCATTCCTACGTCAGCTCGAACCGCGTATTGGGCGCCGTGGGCTCGAGGAATTCCCAGCGCGCGCTTCATGACTCCCGGGCAATACGCTCGGCGACGGCGTGTGTCCGATTCACCAGGTCGTCGAGCCGCAGCTCATCAAGCCCAGCGAGCGAGACCGCCACGCGGCCCCGCCATGGCGTTGTCCACTGCGCCGGAATTGGCTTCCCCTGTAGTCCCCAGAGGCCGCCGACCGTTGCACCGTTGCAATCGGTGTCCAGACCTGCAGCGACAACTTCGCCGACCGCCGCACCAAAGTCGTCCCGGTACGAGAGTAGAGCCCAGACGACGAGGGCGAGGTTGTTCACGGTGTGAACCGGCGAAAGATCCGCATAGCGCTCCCGGATCGCACCGGCCGCATTCGTGTTGCCGGCCTGCGAGCCGCCGAAACGCACCGCCTCGGCGGCCGCCGAATCGCTCGGGATCTCGCGCAGTGCCACTTCGACGGCCAGTTCAAGCGAGGACGCTCCGGGAATCGTTGCACCGACGGCTGCTACGAACGCGGCACCGTGCACGCCGTCTCCGAAGTGCGACAGCGCCGCGTCGCGGCGCGCCAGGTCGGCGGCCAGAGCCGGCCGGCCCGGGCATACCCATCCGTATAGGTCGGCGCGGATCTGGGCCCCGATCCATTCCTTGTATTCGTTGTTCGCGCAGTCCGCCAAGTCGAAACCGGCCTCTGCACCAAAAGCGAACCATTCGTCGGCGCGCTCCAGCAACGTGCGGTACGCCGCACGCTCGGCGGTGAACGTAGCGGCAGCCGGAAGCCGCCGCAGCCAAGCGCGTGCAACGTCGGACGTGCGGAGTGCGAGGCCGTGCTCTTCCAAGAGCAGGAGCGCAAGCACCGTGTAGTTGATGTCGTCATCGGGCTCGCTACGTTCGAGAACGCCGCGGCAAGAAGCGCGGCCGAACTGCTCGACGATCGTGCCCCCGACCAGCGGTACGTAATCGCGGAGTGGGAGGGCGCCGGCGTGCGCCAAGTAGGCGGTCAGCGCGGCGTGCCCCTGCGCCATGGACAACAGCTCGACCGGCTTACCGAGCTGGCAGCCCGAGATGCGACCCTGCCACGCTGCTTGGATCCGTTCCCGAAGCTCGCTCAACTTGTCCTCTTCCTATCGAAGGCTCGCCGCGCAACGCCCGGCGTCACACGCGCGGGTTTCCCGCGCCGTCGTGTGGCGCTTGTGGATACGTTGGTTCGAGCCGACATCAAAGGCCACGCCTTCATCACCTAAACAAGCCGTCTGTGGCCTGTATTCTCAATTCTCCTTCGCCGCGTCACGCGCGTCGATTTCAAGAAAGCGGGGCATTTCGCGCAGCAGGCCGACGAACAGGGCGACGCTGAAAACAAGGTCGCCGACCGACAGCAGCGCCAGGTTCGGCGGCAGGAAGAGCAGCCCATGGAGATCGCCGGCGGTCTTGAACACAGCCATGAGGGTGGCGCCGTAGACCACAGCGCGCGGCGGTTGCGGCAGGCGCGCCGAGCGCCAGAACATGTAGGCGCAGGTCAAGTTGGCGCAAGCCCAGCCGTTGCTCAGCGCAGCGCTCAGCGGTCCGGATTCAGACTCCGGCAGGAGATAGGAACGCAGCGGCCCGAGCACCAAGGCCCAAACCAGCAGTTGCGCGGCCGATACCCGCAAAAGGACGTTCACTTCAAGCTCCTCACGAATTGCGGTTTGCTGCATTACGGAACGCCCCTCAACTTGCAAGCAGCGGCGCCGGCGGGAGCAGACCGTTTCGGAAGATTGGCGGGTCCCGACGGTCCAGCGTCGAATAGGAAGACCAACCCTTTCGTCTTTTCCCTTGTAACGCGACTTGCTATCGTGCGGACTGTGCCCATCTCTGAATCGAGCAATACCTCCTGGCGAACCGCTGCTGTGCCGGTTGCTGTTGTCATCGGTTTGGCCGTCATCGGCCTCCTTTATATGAGATCCGGATCCACGCCGGAGGTCGCCGAGGTTGCTCCGACACCGGCCGCGGAGACAGGAAAGCACAGCTCCCGCGTTGAAAACCGATTGGAAGCGATTCGCAAAGCGCATGAACGTGCGCTCGAAGGTGGCGCAGGGGAACCGAGCGCCGGAGGTGAGAAGACGACGGTAAAATCGGGCAACGGCGTTGCCAACACGCTGCGCCCGAAGCCGCAAGCGCAAAACGCCATGCAGGGCGCCTTTCCGGGCGCGGAAAATCAAGTCGATGACGATCAGGACCCCGATGATATCCCCGGCCTGCGCAAAATGGCGCTGGAAGACAGCGATCCCGAGCGCCGGCTCGCTGCCGTAACGTTGCTCGGAGCATCGGACGATCCGCAGGCCATTCCGATCCTCGCCCAAGCCCTGCAAGATGGAGATGAAGAGGTTCGGTTGGCGGCAATTCAATCGCTTGCCGACGTGACCGGCGATGTGCCCGTCGACGTCATCGGCCAAGCGGCCGTCAACGATCCGTCGGCCGACAATCGCTACGAGGCTCTCGAAGTGTTGTCCGATGTCGGTGATGCCGCGTCACGCTCCTACATCGAGAAAGCACTCAACGACCCCGACGAAGACGTTCGCTCGCTTGCCGAGGGTATTCTCGACCTCGAAGACACCTACGAGGACGGCGGCAAGCCGGCACCTGCCGGAACGCCCCACGGCTGAACGGCGGCAGAACGCGATCGGCACCCCGATCAACGGAGGCCGGCGGAAAGCACGCCGACGGCAGGCACCGGCAGCGGCGACAGTGCCGGAATCACGGCCAGCACGGCGTTGTGCTCCTCGACAATGATCTCGCCGATCTGCTGCTGCTTTTCGATGGGCGCAACCACCGTCGAGGGCAACTGATAGCGCACCTGGAAACTGCGTTCTTCGCCTCGGTGCCGGACCACCGCGAACGTCGCGCCGGCAAGCGGCGTCACCTGCTCCTGCGCGCCGCCATCGACGTCGACCGAGAGGTTGAGCTTCTCCCCCTGCTGCACGACCTCGAGACGCTCGAAATTGGCAAAACCCCATTCCAACAGGTCGGCCGCGGAGCTGAGCTGAGTCGCCCGATCCGGGACATCGGCAATCACGGCAATCAGACGCATCCCGTCGCGCAGTGCGGTGATCACCGTACTACCGGAGTCCATTCTACCATCGGCCGAGCTGCGAGCGACATGTAACCCATCGACACCTGGAACCGAACCGATCAGCGGGTTGCGATTGCGCAGCAGCGTCGCACCGTCGTCGAAGGGCAAACCGCTCAGCGACGTCCACTCGAGAACCTTCCCAAAACTGCTCAGGGCCCGGGCGAGCCGAGCGATATCGCGCGCCGTGGTACGGTCCTCCGCCTTGGCGTCGGG
>JACQEN010000331.1 GCA_016200585.1 Deltaproteobacteria bacterium | reverse complement strand
GCTAGACGATGCATATCGCTTCGCGATGCAATTGTTCAGCGGTCAGTTCCGCGGGTCGGGCAAACCGTTCCTCTGTCACTTGGTCGGAACCGCCAGCGTCCTCGCCGCCTTGTCGGCGCCGACACCGATCGTCGCGGCCGGGCTGCTCCACGCCGCCTACACCCTTGGCAACTTTGGATCCGGCTGGCTGGGTATCAACGCCGTGAAGCGACGTGCGGTGCGCGAAAAAGTCGGCGATACGGTCGAAGACCTCGTGAAACGCTACGCCGAGCTGGAGTGGCACGACGAGACTCCGGCAGAAGTGCTGGACCGTCTGTCGCGCGGCGAACCGATCGATCGTGACGCGATCCTTATTCGCTTGGCGAACGAGGTCGACGAGCACCTCGATCTAGGGATCTTGTATTGCAAGGAGGCGGCGCAGCGGGTCCGCCGTGCCGCCCGAATTCAACAACCATGCGTCGCGCTTGCGGAGCGCTTGGGATACGCCGCGCTGGCGGCGGCCGTGCAGGATTCATTCCGTCTTTGCACCTCGGGATCGGTGCCATCGAACCTGCGCCAGAATTCCGACCTCAGCTTCACCTTGCCAGTTCTCTCCCGGGCTCGCTGGCGTCTGCGGCGGCTGCGCTACCTGTTGCGCCGCACGACACCGGGCGAGTGAGACCGGATCTCAGACGCCCCAGTCGTTTCGAGCGACGCTCTGCAGGATCGATTCCAACTCATCCACTTCGTTCTGCGTCGTCTTCGGCGGATTGATGCCGCTTCGCAGTCGCAGTGACAGGCCCGGCGTTGTCGCCAGGTTGCGCAGCTGTTCGCCGAGTGCGGTTGCATCGCCTGGGGGGAACAGTAGCCCGTTGATGCCGTGCTGGACCAGCTCGGCCATACCGCCGAGATTCGAGGTCACAACCGGAACGCCCGCTGCCAATGCTTCGAGGATGGCGTTGGGACTGTTCTCGTACCAGACGGACGGCACGCACACGACGTCGAGATCGTGAAGGGCATCACGAATTGCTCGCGGGTCGCGCAGCAATCCGCGCCAGCGGACGCGTGCATCCGCCGCCGTCTTGCGCTGCAGGGGCAGCGTGTAGTCGGGCATGCGGCTGGTGTCGCCGAAAAGATCAAGACGCAGAGCCAACTCGGGTTGTCGATGCACCGCATCGATGAGCACGTGTACTCCCTTTGCTGGAATCAACTGGCCAAAGTAACCGACGCGCAACAGGCGACTCGGGCTTGGTTCCGGACCTGGCACGAAGATGGGGTCCGTTCCTTGACGGATCTGAACAAAACGCGACGCGGACACTCCGGCGTCGACGAACACGTCGCGCAAAAAAGCCGATTCGGTGATGAGGACGCGCGGAATATCGAGCGCTTCACGCAGCAGCTGTGTGCGCGACCGTATACGGTCTGCGGCGGCTGTACGCGTTCGCCAGTAGCGGCGCATCCAGGCGGGGAACAATTGCCCCGAAACGCGGTAGCGTCGACTTTCTTCGCCCAGGCACTGTGCGCAACGCACCGGGTCGATGGGCGGCTTGGATAGCGATCCGTCGCTGCGCAACAGAGTGATTCGGGGACACAGAAACCAGAAATCGGTGAGACGAACTGCGGCTGGTATCGAAAGCCGCCGCGCAGCGAACAAGACGCTGGCCGTGAGGAGGTAGCCCCCGATCAAAAGTACGACATCCGGACGATTTGCCTTCCACCAAGTTTCGAGGTGCTCACCGATCCAGGGGTTGTCGTAGGACCAACGCCAAGGGTCCGCGGCGGCGGCGAGATCGAAGTCGAGGCGGTGAACCGGCAAACCGTCGCACTCGTCGTCTCGCCAAGCGACAGCGTTCACCGGTCCACGATCGATGTGCTCGATACAAACGACGTCGACTTGCCAGCCACGCTTCTGGAGCTCACGCGCCGAACGGTAGGCGAGGAGCTCAGCTCCGCCCCGGAAGTTCGGTGGAAAATGATGGACGGCGATGGTGATTTTCACTGGCCTCTGCTCTAGCTCATTGCCTCGATGATCGTCACCGCGCCGGTGATCAGAAAGATCGCCGCGGCGCCAAGTCGGATGGCCCGCTCGGGGAGATTTGCTCCGATGACGCGTCCGACGATGATCGCCAACCCGTCCGCAACGACCATTCCAACCGTACTGCCGAGCCAGACCGCGACGAAGCTGTGGTGTTGGCTTGCCAGAGTGACGGTCATCAGCATCGTCTTGTCTCCGAGCTCGGCGAGGAAGAAGGTCGTGGCAACGGTCATCAATGGCCCCCAGCGATGTTCCTTCAGATGGCCCTCCCCGTCCAACTCGTCGCCACGCAGGGTCCACAGCCCGAAGGCGATGAACGCCACGCCGGAGAGGATCTGCACCCAAAGGACCGGGATCGCCAAGCCGACGATTTCGCCGAGGCCGACGGAGAAGAGATGCACGAGCAGAGTGGCAGTGAAGACGCCAAGCAATACGGTTTGTGTTGCGTAGCGAGTTGCAAACGCCAAGGCGACGAGTTGCGTCTTGTCGCCCATCTCGGCGGCGAAGACAAAGAAGACGGAAATCAGGAACGGGTGCGAGGGCACGATTGGATTCGCGGTGAATGCGGGTGATCTAGGCCCACTGCGGCGGATGCGTTCCGAGCGGCACAGGTGGCAGGTCCCAGTGTGGCGGTGTCTCCGACATACGAACGATCGGCCCAAGACGACCCACCCGGCCCCACGCGGTGTTGGTCTCGATCCACCAGGGCGCCAGTGCCGCCGGGTCGATACCGGCTGCCGCTGCGCCCGCGTCGGTGCGCGGTAGCGATTGGATCCACATGGCGGTGCGTGCCAGCGACACACGAACATGCCAGCTGCCGCCTTCGCTGCCACGTCGCGCCAGCGCCAGCATCACACCGAGTGCGGCGAGATGTCCGGTCGTGTAGTCGGTGGCTGCCGCCGGCACGACGGCCGGAGCCTCGTCGCCGGAGTGTTCGAGAGCCATGCCGGTGGCCGTTTGAGCGAGTTGTTCCCAACCGGGACGCTCAGCCCACGGTCCCGTGTGACCGTAGCAGTTGATCGACACGACGATGATCCCCGGGCGTTGCTCTGCAAGATCGGCTGGTGCAAGGCCGCGGCGCGCCAGGGCCCCGGCACGATAGCCCTGCGAGAAGACGTGAGCCTCGCGCACCAGTGCCTGCAGCTGGGCGACGTCGGCGCTGCGATCGAGGTCGAGGAAGCAGGAACGCTTGCCCGGATTGGTATCGATCACGAAGGGTTCGATGAACGGCAGATGCGGGCCGCGTACGTGCAAAACCTCGGCCCCGTGCTCGGCGAGGGTGCGGGCGCACGTTGGTCCGGCAAGCACGCGCGTCAGGTCGAGGACGCGGATGCCGCTGAGGGGTCGTGCTCCAGGTTCCCCGGCGGTTGGACCGGGTAGCGGTTCAGCAGGAGCTTCACCGATGCGCATCACTTCGACGAGCGGAGTTGAACCTAGAACGACGCCCTGCGGATGCGCCCGCCATTCCGTCGCACTGCGCAGCCGCGCTCCGCACAAGCCCTGTCCGGCAAGCGCGTCCTCCAGATCCTGCGAGCTCCAGCACGACACCGCTTGGGCAATCGATGCGGCGTCGTCTGCACAACCGAGCAAGGCAACGGTGCCCTGGTGCAGATGTGGGAAGCCGCCGTGCAGATGGACCCACTGGCGATCGCGGGCTTGAAACAGGGCGATGCTGGCTGGTGCACGCAGTGGCACCTGGGTATCGGGCAGGCGCAGCAGCAGGAACGACAGCAGCGATGCGGCGGCGGCGTGAACGTCGACTTCGAGGTTCTGCGGCCGGCCGCCGCGGCGGCACCAAAGCTCTGCCGCCATCAGCGCCTGCGCCGCCAGAGCGATCGCTGTTGCGGCACCGACGCGGAATCGAGTCGGCACGACCGGGTCTGTACCGGTGATTTCCACGCTGTGCCGGCCGGTCACGCCGTCCGCAACAGCACACTCGGCGAGAAGATCACGAAGCCACGTGGCGTCGGCGCCGGACGATTCCATCTGGCGAACGTACCATGGCAAACGATCGTAACGGAACCGGCTCGGCTCGCTTGCGCAGTATCGATCGCCCCGTCGGATGCGTCATCCAAAAGCATGACCGAAGTCATTCCCGCCTTCCGACCATTCGGTAGGTTGCTCAGGCATGGGCATCCTATCGCTCCGTGACGCATACCAGCGCAGCGTGACGTATTTGCGCGTCTCGGTTACGGAGCGCTGCAATCTCCGCTGCTTCTACTGTTTACCCCGTGGAAGTCATGGCTGCGGTCGACGACCGCAGTCATCGCTCGACGAATTGTTCGAGGTCGTTCGCGTCGGTGTTGGGCTGGGCATTTCAAAGCTGCGGATCACCGGCGGCGAGCCGTTGGTACGTCCGGGCGTTGTCGATTTCGTCCGCCAGCTGAGTCTTCTGGATGGTCTCGCGGATCTGGCGTTGTCGACCAATGGTACGCTGCTTGCCGAGTATGCCGGCGATTTGAAGGCCGCCGGTCTGCGTCGAGTCAACGTCAGCCTCGACTCTCTACGGCCGACCGTGTTCAAGGAGATCAGCGGCCGTGACGATCTCGAGCGCGTTGTACGCGGCATCGCCAGTGCCCGTAGTGTCGGTCTTGCGCCGATCAAGATCAACGTCGTCGTCATGCGCGGAATCAACGACACGGAGTTGCCCGATATTCTCGACTTCGCGGCGAGCTATGGCGCGCAGGTCCGCTTCATCGAATACATGCCCTTGGGACTCGGCCAACGTTGGGAGCGCTCGTACGTTTCGCGCGCCGAGATCCTTGCGAGCCTGCACGATCGGCTGAGCGGTGATCCGCCGAGCCGTCGGCCGGGAGATACGGCGACGTATTTTGCTTTGCGTCACGGCGGTGAAGTGGGTGTCATCAGTCCGGTCAGCTGTCGCTTTTGCGAGCTGTGCAATCGGTTGCGCCTGACCGCCGACGCGCGGTTGCGTCCTTGCCTGACGCACGAAGGTGAAGTCGACCTCGTGCCGGCGCTGCGGCCATTCGTGAACCGAGACGCTCTCGAGCGCGGATTTCGCGACGCGGTGGCGCGACGCGTGGCGCAGGGCAGCTACGCTGCGCCTTCCGACGGTTCGCCCGGCGAATTCCGGCCGATGGCCGCTATCGGCGGATGAGGGAATGGTAGATCATGCTGTTCCCTGACCGGAGTCATCTTCTGTTTCCCTACCGTCCGATAGGTAGGGAGCCCGGAGCACGAGATGGAAAGCACGGATAGGGTCCAAAAGCTGCTCGAGCTGACGCGTCGCGAGCTCGTGTCGCGTGGCTTGGCGATCAGCGGTTGGAGCACATTTGCCGCGGTGCTGGGAACCGGCGGGCTGGAAACGGTGCGCTTCTTTTATCCGCGCGTCGTCTACCAGCCGCCGAGTACATTCCGCATCGGCCCCGCCGACGGTTTTGCCCCAAACGGTGACGACAGTGATGCGTTCGGTGTCCTACTGGTGGATGACCGGTGGAAGTCGCAGAGCCGTTTCGTCGTCGTGCGCGAGCGCAATCGCATCTACGCCTTGTCGGCGCGCTGCGCTCATCTCGGTTGCACGGTGAACTGGTTCAACGATCTGCGCATCTTCAAGTGCCCTTGTCATGGCAGCGAGTATCACAGCAACGGGGTCAATTTCGCCGGACCGGCGCCGCGGCCGCTCGATCGTTTACGCATCACCGTGAACCTTGACGGACAGTTGGTTGTCGACACCAGCGTCACCTACGGACCCGATCGCTTCGACATCGATGGCGCCTTCGTCAGCGTATAGTGAGGGTTCCGCAGGCGACGCCGCTGGCGGCGTCGCAAAGCGCGGGCCGCAAAAGAGTGCCGACGGCAAGTTCATCGGCCGGCGCAAGGTCAAGCCGAAGCAACTGGCGATCATCAACGACGCGTGTACGGGGTGTTCCGGAAGCCCGGTCTGCCAGCTCTACTGTCCGGTCGACGACTGCATGCTGTTACGCCCGGCGAGCGATGCGATTCCTTTCGGGCGCATCTGGGTCGACCCGTTGAAGTGCGTCGGTTGCAGAAAGTGCGTGACGCGCGGGCCGCAAGACATTTTCCTCGAAGGTTGCCCGTGGGCGGCCATCGACATGATTCCAACCGGCGAATGGGAGACGGAGCATGGAGAGCTGCCGTACTGAGACGTCAAGCGCGACAAGGAGGGTGTCGAATTTTTCTCAACCCATGCTTCGACAAGCATGTCCTGAGCAAAGTCGAAGGGCTCAGCAGCAACGGTTGAGGATTCTTTTTCAAAGAAGAATTCCACTCACCCTGAGCTCGTCGAAGGGTGTTTTCTTCATTTGTCGGCAGCCTTCAAGGAGGGCGCGATGATGTCGCAGAACCAACGACTGCGGCAGGCGATCACGACGTCGCAACTATATCGTTCTATCTTCCGTCACGACTACGTCGACTCGCTACGCAACCGTGCCCTCGAGGTCACCAGCAACATCTTCTTGCATCTCCACCCGGTTACCATCCCGCGCCACGCACTGTCGGTGCGCTTCACGTTCTGTCTCGGCGGCCTGACGTTCTTTCTGTTCCTCGTCGAGACGATCACCGGTCTGCTGCTGATGTTCTACTATCGGCCGGTTCCCGATTACGCCTACATCGACATGAAGACGCTCGAGTACGCAGCTCAGTTCGGTGTGGTGTTGCGCAATCTGCATCGCTGGGGCGCGCATCTGATGGTGGTCACCGTGATGCTGCACATGTTGCGCGTCTTCCTCACCGGATCGTATCGCCCGCCGCGCGAGTTCAACTGGGTGGTTGGCGTGAGCTTGCTGGTGATGACGTTGCTGTTGAGCTTCACGGGATATTTGCTGCCCTGGGATCAGCTTGCGTTCTGGGCGGTGACCGTCGGCACGAACATGGCGGCGGCGACGCCGTTCATCGGCGCCGAAGGACCGTTCCACGAAGTGCTCGGTGCTCAGCCGCTCAACGATGTGCGCTTCCTGCTGCTCGGCGATATGAAGGTGGGGTCGAATGCGCTGCTGCGCTTCTACGTTCTGCACTGCGTCGGCCTGCCGTTGTTCGCAATCGTCGCGATGATGGTCCACTTCTGGCGTGTCAGAAAGGACGGCGGCATTTCGCGGCCGCTGTGAGCAAAAGCGATGGACAGCACCGAAGTCGCGAGCGCTCCGGAAGCGGCAAAGGCCCCGCCTGCGGGTAGTCGTGCCGGTGCGCCGGAAAGATCGGCGTCGAGTGCCGCGGCGACCGTCTTCCCCGATCTCGTCTACAAGGAGTTCCTTGCGGCGCTCCTGGTGTCGATCCTGCTGCTGGTGTGGGCGCTGGCCATCAACGCGCCGCTGCTGCCCGAGGCCAATCCCGGCAAGACGGAGAACCCTGCCAAAGCACCTTGGTACTTCGTCGGGCTGCAGGAGTTGCTGGTGTACTTCGATCCGTGGATTGCCGGCGTCGGCATTCCGACTTTGATCATCGTCGGGCTGATGGCGATCCCGTACATCGACACCAGCCACAACGCGACGGGACGCTACACGCTCGGCGAGCGTCGCCTCGCTATCGGACACTTCCTGTTCGGCTTCGCGCTCTGGTGGGTGTTGATCGTCATCGGCGAGTTCCTGCGCGGTCCGAATTGGCAGATCTACTGGCCGTGGCAGAGCTGGCTGGTGCCGAAGAGCGCCGAGGAAAAGCTCTGGAGCTTCCCCTGGTGGCTCGGCCTGCCGCTGCTTGCGGCCTACTTCGGAATCGGCTTGTGGCTGCCGCGCCGGCGCTGGCCGTGGCTGTATGAGAGGCTTGGAAAATCGCGCTACGCCTCGGCGATCCTCTTCACGTTGTTGCTGTATTCGGTACCGATCAAGATCTTTCTGCGCCTGCTGCTGCGCGTGAAGTACGTGTTGGTGACGCCATGGTTCAACATTTGACCTTACAACCGGCGGGAGCACGGATTTCGGATCTCGGAACGCGGATGCGCGCCGAAAGACTGGACCTTCATGTCCGTGCTCTGTGTTCCGTATTCCGTGTTCGGATGCCTTCCGTGTGTACGAAGGGAGCGATCTCATGATGCGCGGCACACCCGGGATGAGGTTGGTGCTGGGCGTGCTCAGCCCGCTGTTTCTGTTGATCTGCGTGGTGGCGATCCACAGCGAAGAAACAAAGCCGTGGATGAGCTATCAGGAACAGTTCAAGACGCTCTATCTCGACCGCGCGACGGCCAAGTTGCGTGAAGCGGAGGCGAAGCACGACAGCGCCGAGGTGGCACGCTGGCAGCGTTCGATCGACGAGCGCAAGGCGATGCAACCGGCAATTGCGCAGACCTACCTCGATGACATCAAGTTTGCCGACCGCTGCGTCACCTGCCACCAAGGCATCGACAATCCGCTGTTCGCCGACGCGCCGCAGCCGTTTCGCACGCACCCCGGCGACTTCCTGAAGCAGCACGATCCGAGTCGTTTCGGTTGCACGCTCTGTCATCAGGGGCAGGGTGCCGCGACGACCGTCGACGGCGGGCACGGACGCGAGGCCAATTGGCCGACGCCCCTCCTGCCGGCGGCGTACGTCCAAGCGAGCTGTGCCCGCTGTCATGGCGTCACCCACGGTTTGGCGGATGCCGACCACGTGCGCCACGGCTCCGACCTGTTTTTGGAGAAGGGCTGTTACGGTTGCCATGAGATCAAAGAGGTCACGTATCTGCCGAAGTTCGGCCCGCCGCTGACACCGCTGAAGACGAAGCTCGTCGACGCGCGCCGTTGGATGTTTGCCTGGATCAAGGATCCGCAGCGTGTCAGCCCCGATACGGCGATGCCCAATTTCAAGCTCAGCGACGACGACGTCGGAAAGATCACGGCGTTCCTGCTGACCCTGTCGGCACCGAAAGAGCCCGAGCGCGTCGACCTCGAAGGCGCCTCGGCCGAGGAAGGCGAGCGTCTGTTTACCGAACGCGGCTGCCGTGGTTGCCACGGAATCAAGGCGGACGAGCGCAGCGTATCGCCGCGCGTACCCCATCTCGCCGGCATCGGCTCGAAGGTGACGGCCGATTGGCTCGATCGTTGGATCGGCGATCCGAAATCCTACAACCCCGAGACGGCGATGCCCAAGGTCGAGCTCACCGACGCCGAGCGGCACAACGTCGTGGCCTATCTGGCCGGCTTGAAGCGTGCGGAAGCGTTGCCGCCGGCGCCGGATCTCGGCCGCTTCAATGCCGACGACGGCAAGCAGCTGGTACGGCGCTACGAATGTTTTGGTTGCCACGCCATCGACGGTTTCGAGAAGATGCGCACCTCGGTTCCCAATCTCGCCGAGTTTGCGCGCAAACCGGTCGACGAGCTCGATTTCGCTCGCACCACCGACGTGGCGCGGACGAAGTGGGATTGGCTCGACCGCAAGTTGCGCGATCCGCGTGCCTACGAGACCGACAAGATCCAACTGTTGATGCCGTCGATGCCATTGACCGACGTCGATCGTGCCGACCTGATCGCTTTCGTGCTTGCGTTCGACGTGCCGGCGTTGCCGTCGCACTACGTCCGCCCCGCAACCCCGGCGCAGGCGGCGCGGCGCGAGCAAGCGTGGATGGTTGCCCATCTCAACTGCAACGGCTGTCACCGCATCAACGCGCAGGATGCACACATTGCAAACTACTTCGAGCGCAAAAACTTGACCGGTCCAAGCTTGGACGGCGTCGGCGCGCGTTTGCAGGGGCAGTACATGTACCAGTTCCTACTCGAACCGAAGCAGGTGCGGCCATGGCTGAAGCTGCGCATGCCGCGCTTTCCGCTCAACGAGGCGCAAGTGCAGCTCCTGGTGGACGGTTTCGCCGCCACGGCGACGGTTTCGAATCCCTACACCTACGTCGCGAAAGATGCGGTCGACCAGGAGCACTTCCAGCGCGGCGTGCGCCGCTTCAGTCACTACAAGTGCGTGCAGTGTCATCCGACCTCCATCGATCAGGGCCTGCCCGAAGGCGTCGATCCGGAAGATCTCTCCATCAATTTGATGCTGGCGAAAACCCGCCTGCGGCGCGAGTGGATCAAGGACTTCCTCGAACGGCCGAAGCAAATTGCCGGAGCGCAGACGCGCATGCCGACCGTCTTTTTCACCATCGACGGCGTGCCCAAGGTCGAAAAACCTAGGGAGGACATCGACGACATCACCGCCTACCTGATGTCGATGGTCGAGCCGCCCGAGGCGACGTTGCAGGCGGCCGAGGAGGTGAAGAAGGTTGAAACCCAAAAGCAGCAGCAGGTGGATTGGTCGAATGTCCAGTATTGACGAAATGGTGCGAAAGCTGATGCAGATCATCCCTCTTCATGACATTGCCGCTATTGGCCTTCCGACCGTTCGGTAGATTGCGCCCATGGTTGCTCACGCCGAACGCGGGACGCGCGAACGGATTCTGGAAGTGGCCGAGACCTCACTCGGTGAGCACGGCTACCACGGTACGCGGCTGCACCAGATTGCCCAGCAGGTCGGCATTCAGAAGGCGTCGCTCTTTCACTATTTCTCCAGCAAAGAGCATCTCTATCGTGCCGTCATCGAAGAGGGGTTCGGCGAAACCGAACAGGTGATTCGACGCGTCCTCGACTCCGAAGCCACACCGCTCGAAAAGTTGCGCGCGCTGATCGACGCCTACGTCGACATGGTGGCCGCACATCCCGAGCGCACCAAGATCTTGCTGCGCCAGTCTTTGGGCGATGCGCCGGCGGCGCAGAATCAGCCGCCCGAATTGCAGCGATTGATGAAGCTCGTTTCGACGTTCATCACCGAGGGCGAGCGCGTACAGGTATTCGCCTCTGTCGACCCGACGGCCCTGGTGTTGAGCGTCATCGGAATGGTGGCGTTCTTCTTCACCTCGGCGCCGGTGATTGCACCGGACTGGTTCGACGGCGGTCCGGCGGAGGCGCGCATCGAACGCATCAAACGGCACACGTTCATGGTCGTGCAGCGCTGCCTGGTCGGCACTCGTGATCCGAGCAGCCGCGAGGCCGAAAGATGAACGTGTCGTCGCAGGATGTTCCGAAGAGCGGGGCGTACTCAAAGGAGGAAATCAGATGATCTGCAAGAAGGTCGCCGTCGCGCGTGAGCAACTGATCGACCCGGTGGCTGCGGAATGGAAGAACGTTCCGGCGGAACCGTTGAAGATGGACGCAACGCCGCTGGCCAACCAGCCGTCGGAATACATCAAGGCCAGCCGTGACGAGAAACAGATCGGCAAAATCCGCAATCTGCTTGTGCAAGCTGCGCACAACGGGAGCGACATCTTCTTCCGCTTGACCTGGGAAGACGAGAGTCAGAACGTCGACATCACCGACAACAATCTCTTCCCCGACGGCTGCGGCATCCTTATGCCGCTGAACGGCGGTGATCCGCCGATCGACGAGATGGGCAGCAAGGACTGGCCCGTCAATGCGTGGTTCTGGCGCGCCGACTTCAAGGATGTGGCGCGGAACACCATTGCGCGTGGACTCGGGACGACTCAGTTCTCGAAGCAGTGCCCGATCCAGGTGAAGTCGACTTGGGGCAATGCAGCCTGGGCTGTTGTTTTTGCGCGGCCCCTCGCGGTTCCACAGCAACAGAGCGAAACCGTTCAGCTCGAGGCCGGGAAGTCGGTGAAGATCGGCTTTGCAATCTGGGAAGGCAGCAACGGCGAACGTGCCGGGGTCAAGTCGTTTTCCAAAGAATGGCGCGAGCTCGCACTCGAAATCTGACGGCGGATCTTAGGAGGGTCTCATGGCTGAAGTCAGTGAGCAGCAAAAGCAACAACGCGCCAAGGAGCTAGCGAGCGAGCTGAAGAGCCAGAAGGCGCTGCTGAAGAAGTCGAAGCGGCAGCTCGCCATGGTCTTCGATCTCAACAAGTGCCTGGGCTGTCAGACGTGTACCATCGCGTGCAAGACGTTATGGACCCGCGACGAAGGCATGGAATACATGTGGTGGGCGACGGTCAATACGCAACCGGGCAAGGGCACGCCGCGTGATTGGGAGAAAATGGGCGGCGGCTTCCGCGACGAAGAACCGCAGGCCGGTAAGCTGCCGACGCGCCGCGATTTCGGCGAAGCCTGGGACTTCAACTACGACGAGGTCTTCTATGGCGGCAAGGGCAACTCGGTTCACCTGCAGCCGAGCGGCGATCCCGACTGGGGACCGAACTGGGACGAAGACCAGGGCGGCGGGCAGTATCCGAACAGCTTCTACTTCTACCTGCCGCGCATCTGTAATCACTGCACCAACCCGGCCTGCCTCGAAGCGTGCCCACGCAACGCCATCTACAAGCGCGAGGAAGACGGCATTGTGGTGATCAGCGAGGAGCGCTGCAAAGGCTACCGCTTCTGCACCGAGGCGTGTCCGTACAAGAAGATCTATTTCAACCACGTCCGCCAACTCTCCCAGAAGTGCATCTTTTGTTATCCGCGCATCGAGAAGGGTGTGGCGACGGCGTGTGCACGGCAATGTCCGGGACGCTTGCGTTTCGTCGGCTACCTCGACGACGAGAACGGCCCGATCCACAAGCTGGTGAAGCAGTGGAAGGTCGCCCTGCCGTTGCATGCCGAGCACGGGACGCAGCCGAACGTTTACTATGTTCCGCCGATTTCGCCGCCGCGTTTCGACGCCGACGGCAACATCGACGAATCGAAGCCGCGCATTCCCACGGACTACCTCAAGTATCTCTTCGGCCCGGACGTCGAACAGGTGCTGGCGACGTTGAAATCCGAGATGGCGAAGACCAAGGCCGGTGGCAAGTCGGAAATTCTCGACACGCTGATCGTCTACGAGTGGAAGAGTCTGTTCGGCCCGTTCACAAAAGATCCTGCCACCCTCGAGCCGCGCAAGGTGTAATGATGGAGCTCGCCATCGCAGAAGACCCATCGGTGCGTGCCGCGGCAAGCCGTTCACGCATGTATCAGCTCATCGCCGCTGCGTTTGCCTTTCCCGACGAAGAATTCTTCGATGCCTTGCGCCGCGGTATGTTCGCTCGTGCCGTTGCCGATACTGCCGATGGTCTGCCGTACGACGCAGTTGATCCGAGCGCCTTGTGTGTCGGCGACGATGGGACGTACACCGAGTTTGAATCGGAATACATTCGCCTCTTCGATCTCGGCGCCGCCGGACCGCCGTGCCCGCTCTACGGCGGCCTCTACGGCGGCGACCGCATGAAGGTGATGGAGGACGCAACCCGCTTCTACAACTTCTTCCAGTTGCGCCTGTCGTCGGAGATGCGCGAGCTGCCCGATCACATCACGACCCAACTCGAGTTCCTGCACTACCTGACCTTCCGTGAGGCCGAGGTGTGCCAACACGGCGGCGACACCTCATCGTTGCTACGAGCCGAGCGCGACTTCCTGACCCGTCACCCGTGCAAATGGGTGCCGAAGCTGCAGGCGCGCTTGGTGAAGCAGAACGCCGAGCCGTTCTTTTCAGCGCTCGTGAGCTTTGCGGCTGATTTCTTCGAGCGCGATCGCGGCTACGCAGCCGCCGCAGCCGGACCTGACGTCGACTGAAGCTGTCGACGATGCACGAGTGCGTTGACCATCAAAGCCGCGATGGAGCGGCAAGATCGACCCTTCACGACGCCGGCTTTTGTTTGTTGTGCATGCACGGACAGCCGCCGCCCTCCGCCTGAGCGTCGGCCGGCTTGTCTTGCGCCGCCGCTTTGTCGGCGCAGCCGCCGCAACAGCCGCCGCCGGGCATACAGCCGCCGTCATGGATACAGCCGCCGGCCGTCGAGCTGCCGTCGAGTGGCAGTATCTGAGCCGGCTGCGCCGCGGCTGGCTTCGCGGTGTCGCTATCGTCGGCGTTGGTCACGCTCCAAGCAACGGTGAGCAGCGCAACGCTCACGATGATCGCAAACATCCATCGCTTCATGAAAGCCTCCTTGAGCCGTGACGACGTTAACTGCCGAGCCAAGCCGAGGCAAGATGAGACGAGATGCCGAACGCTCAGCCCCGGAAACTCTTCCACGCCAGACGTTGGCGCAGCGCCGCGTCGCCGTAGAGCTCGATGGCGTACTCCAACAAGCCGCGCGTGTGGTGCTGCAAAGCGGGGTTGGCGGCAAGCTCGCGTCCGCCGGGGCCAAGCTCGTTCAGCACGTTGTGCAGATGCTCGGCTTCGGCTTCCTCCAAATCGGCGGTTACCGCCAGGGCCTGCGGCAAACTGTCGATCTGCGCCTGCTCGCTCTCGCAGCGCGACACCACCGCTTCCAGCCTTCGAACGTGGTCCTCCAGTTGCGCATCCATCGTCGCGCCGGAGCCGCGATCCATTCGCGACAGCAGGTCGGCATGATGCAGCTCCTCACGGCCCATGCTCTGCCACAAGTCGCCGACGGCCAAGGCCTGGCGGAATTGTGTCACGAAGCGCTCGTAGATGAGCGCGATGCGCGACTCCAGGTCGGCCATTTTGTCGAGCAGCTGAGCAGCGGTCATGGGTACCTCCAAAAATCAGTCGACAGTCAAGAGTCGACAGTTCAATCGAGCCGGAGTCTCCGGCGACGACCATGAGTTCTGTATGTCGAAATCTACGTCACTGTCGACTGTGAACTGTCGACTGTCGACTTGTCCTCTGTTTGTCGATCGATTTGCACCGGCACGCCACGCGGCACGTGCATCGGGCCGAACGCGAAGACGCGGTAGCGCAATTGTCCGTAGTCGGTCACTAGATGCGTTGGTTTGAGCGGCGATGCGATCACTTCCATATGGCTCCGCCAGTCGCGAAACTGCAGCGGCTCCCAGGCGTGATAGAGGATCGCCTCGCCGGGCGCGACCGATGCGGCGACGCGAGCGCGGACCTGAAAGGATCCGTGATCATTGCGCACGCGTACGACGTCGTTGTCGTTGATGCCCCGGGCACGCGCATCCTCGACCGACATCCACATCGACGGCTCACCGCGCTGCAGGCGCAACAGCTTCGGCTCGTCGCGCCAGATGGCATGAATGCTCCAGCGCGTATGGCCGCCGGTCAGGACGATCGGATGGCGTTCGCCGACACCCGGCAACGGCTTCGAGCGCGGCAACACCTCGTCGGCTTCAACAAAGCGAGGATGGTCGAGGTAGAACTGTTGTCGGCCGGTCAGTGTCGGCCAGGCTTGTTTGCCTTCGATGTGAATGCGCGACGGCGACAGGCTGCCCTGCGGCTCGATCTCGCTGCCAATTCCATTCGTGCTGCCCCAGCGGCCGATCGACTTGACCTGCAAGGCGCCGCGCCGCCGCGCCTCGTTCCAGCTCACGCCGCGCGTCGGTGACGATCCTTGCAGGATTTCGTCAAGTACCTTCGCCGCATCGTCTGTCCCGTAACGTCCGTGGTCGCTGAAGCGCTCGTAAATCCCCGCAAGATCCTTCACCCCGCGCGCCCAAGCGCGTTCCTGCAGTCGCCGTGCCAGCAACGAAACAATCTCCCATTCCGGCTTCGATTCTCCGAGCGGCGCCACGGCTTGCTCGCCGACGACGACGTACGGCGCCAGGGCCACAGCGTACTTGATGCCGCTCTTCTCATAATAGCCGGCAGCCGGCAGCAGCAGATCGGCTTTCATCCCCGTCGTCGACAGCCGCGTGTCGATGGCAACGATGAGCTTGAGCTTCGGCCACAGGACCTTTTCGATCACCTGCGGCAACGGCCAGCGGCGCAAGGGATTGACTCCCGACGTGACGAGGACACGTGGCGGTTTGTCGGCAGCAGGGCGAACCGGGAATCCGCCTTGCTTCAATGCCTCCTGGAAGTACGCCGGTGGTGTGCGCGGCAGAGTCGGATCCGCCCACTCGCCTGTGGCGCTCGCTTCATCGGCCGCTTCGAGCCCGCCGTGCACACGCAAAAACAGATGCGACGGCGTCCACGTCAGT
>JACQEN010000020.1 GCA_016200585.1 Deltaproteobacteria bacterium | reverse complement strand
GTCTGACGCGTTGCCGCAAGTTCCTCGCCAGCCGCACGCACGCGCTGGCCACGACGACTGCATATCAGGAGCTCACCTGTCACAAGCAGCGGATGCTGGGCACCCTGGATGCGACGGTCGACTGCAACGACCCCGACGGTGCGACCTTCCCCAGCGAACGCAGCATCCGCATCGCCAACAAAGTTGCAAGCTTCGCCAGTCACGTTCCGACCTACTGCAGCGGCGTCGGCCCGACGCAGCTCGGTTTTGCTTCATGCGCCGCTCCCTGCGCTGCAGAGGTTCCGGCGCTGACGAACATGGAGAACGTCGCCGAGTGTCTGAGCTGTCTGGCCAAACACGAAGCGTCGGTGGCGACGTTGACCAACTACGGCAGCAATCCGCCCATCACCACGACCCGCACCGATCCCTGGCAGTGCCAGAACAACGACCTTGCCAGCGGCGCCTACTCCTACGGCCGCACGCGCATGAGTCAGCAACGCGCCTGTCAATACAAAGAAGACAGCAACCGCATCACCACCACTGACTGCCGCAGCACCGATCTCACGGGTAAGATCGCAACCGCGGCCACCCACCTCGCCACCAAGATCGACAAGTGCGCCGATTCCGATCTCGGCGCTTTGACGGCCTGCGCCACGACGGTCGCCGCAGCACAGAGCTGCGTGCGCACCGCCGTCGAGACAAT
Source organism: Deltaproteobacteria bacterium (assembly GCA_016200585.1). Classification (GTDB taxonomy): domain Bacteria; phylum Desulfobacterota; class Binatia; order HRBIN30; family HRBIN30; genus JACQEN01. Next base: position 10,171 of record JACQEN010000020.1, on the reverse strand, counting down.
GACCGACAACCTGTTCGATGACATCTACCCGACGATTCCTCCGACCCCAACGCCAACCGCTACGGACACACCGACAATCACCGACACGCCGCCTCCGACACGGACACCGACGATTTCTGCGACCCCGGCGTCGACTGCGACCGCCACCGCCACCACCGCTGCCGGCAGCTGCCCGAGCTCGAGCTTTCTCAACGTCAGCGGCGCTGCCGGTCCGGGATCGGGCTACCCCACGCCGTCCCTGTCGGTGGCATGCAGCGGCGCGACGGTGACCGTGCACAGCAACGGCATCCCGACGTATCAGTACATCGCAATGACGCCGAACGGATTGCAGGCAAAAAGCTACAACTTCAACTTCCCGCAGAGCCCAGCGGCGGCCGCATCGCCGACCAACGTTCCGTTGCTCGGCAACATGGGAGTCAGCGTCAGCGGCATTCCGATCTACGCCGTCAACGAAGGTCCGCAGCCGACGAGCGACGCCTACGGCGATCCAATTGCCGCCGCCATCCTCGACGAGTGTGGCAGTCACTCGGCGCAACAAGGCACGTTCCACTACCACAAGCTGCTAGTGAAGTGCCTCATCCAAAGCGCGGTGTCGTCGTCGCAGCCGTGGAACAACGCCGATCCCTCACCCAACAATCCGTCACCGATCGTCGGTTATGCCTTCGACGGCTTTCCGATTTACGGACCGTACGAATGTACCAACAGTGGCTGCACGTCGGTTCAGGAAATGCTCAGCGCCTGGGACAACACGGGGTATCAAGCCGGCACCGTCGGCTGCACGTCGAGCGCGGGCTGCACCAGCGGCTATTGCACCGAGGTGATGATCGGTGGCGCCTCGACCACGGCGTGCGTCCCGAAGACCTGCGTGTGGTCGAACAACAAGTACACGGCCAAGGCGGGCTCCAACTACCTGGATCAATGCAACGGACACTACGGACCGAACGGCGACTACCACTACCACACCACTTCCACCTTCCCGTACATCGTCGGTTGCTACCGCGGCACGCCGACCAACAACGGCGGCAATGGAACGCCGCCGGGTGGAACCTGTCCGTAATGAAACGGCACGGAGAAACATGATGAAAACAGTCAGCGCTTTGGTTGGGATGATTCTGATAGCGATCTCGGTTCTGCCTGCGACTGGACTGGCGCAGCCGCACTCTGGCGATGGACGACCGCCTGGCCTGCCTCCCGGTCCACCACCGCCCGCCGTCGATGCGTGCAATCAACAAGCGGAAGGCAACAGCTGTGAATTCGTCGGTCGCTACGGCGAGCAGGTCACGGGCACGTGCGTCGTCTTCCCGCAACGCCTTGCTTGTCTACCCGACAACGCTCCACCGCCACCGCCCGACGACGAACAAGGCCGGTGATTCGAAGAGATGAACTGCTTCCGGCTTTCGGAATCCCACCTTGCCCCCGTTTGGAACAGGGGGGGACCTTCATCTGAAAAACGTCCCCGTTTTTCAAAGGGGGACTACAGGGGGATTGTGCAAGCCGTTGCCGTCGCGAGCTCGTTGCTCCTAGCCGCCGGCTGCTCGCGCAACCAAGCGGAAACCCGGCCGGCACACGGCGTAAGCTACTTGCTCGATTGGAAGAAGAGCAAGGTGGAGGAGGCGGCGGGCGCAGGCTGGGAGGTTACGAACGATCTCGGCTATCGCGTGCATGTCAGCCATGGCTACCTGGTGACACGCAGCCTCGAGCTCATTCCTTGCAATCCGGTACCGCCGCCGGTCTCGCTGCTCGACAGACTCGACGACGTCATCGGTCCACGCCGTGCCTATGCCGGGCACTCGGCAATCGCCGATCCTTCGGCAACCAAGAACGCTGAAGTTGAATCGCTGCTGAGCCCGCAATCGCACTATGCAGCGACGCTCTATCCCGGCGCACAGACGTACTGTCAGGCGCATTACTTGATTGCACGCGCCGATCGTCAAGCAACCGGCTTACCCACCGAGGTCGACTTGGTCGACCAGAGCTTGCGCATCGAGGGTTGGTTTCGACAACCTGGGCAGGCGCAAGAGCAGTCGTTTACGGTGGTTACGGCCGTCGCCAACGGCAGGCTCTTCGATCTGCCGCGCGCCGCGAGCCATGAGGCGTTCGCGCTCGACACCGCCAGCGAATCGGGAGTCGTCGTCGTACGTCGCGACCTCGACACCATCTTCGACCACGTCGACTTCTCCGTCATGAACGACAAACGCATCGGCCGCGAGGTTCTGCAGAACCTGATCAACGCAACCGAAATCGAGCTGCGGGTGAATCACGATGGATGAGGTCGGCAGGCTTGATGCAGATCAGCTCCTCGAAGGATCCCCCCTCCTTACCAAGGAGGGGGCTAGGGGGTGGTCGCGCGGTTCCGAAACCACCCCTGGCCCCTCCTTGGTAAGGAGGGGAACCTCGAGTCGCACAGCCCTGCTAGGGTTGCTCTGCTTCCTCTTCCCCGCCTGCAGCCGCGACGTCGCCGTCGAGGTTTCCTTTGTCGCCACCATCCATGGCGCTCCGTTTTCCTGCACCGCTGCCGCAAGCGGCTTCACTCCTTTCGACTTGCGCTTTTACGTCCACGGCATCGAGCTCATCGATCGCAGCGGCGCCGGCTCGCCGTTGACGCTGACCGACGACGGCGTCTGGCAGAGCGACGGCGTCGCCTTGCTCGACTTCGAGAACGGCACCGGCAGCTGCGGCGACGGCACGATGGGGACGCACACGGTTTTGAGCGGCCATGTACGCGCCGGCGACTATATCGCGTTGCGATTCATCCTCGGCGTGCCGTTCGATCGCAACCACGCCGATCCGGCCACAGCCGACGCGCCGTTCAACCTCGGACGCATGCACTGGGGCTGGCAAGGCGGTTACAAGTTCCTGCGTTTCGAAGGCGAAGGGCCGCAAGGCGCCGCGCGGGTGCATCTCGGCAGCACCGGTTGTGAAGGAACGATCGGCAACATTGCACGTTGTCAGCGGCCGAATCGAGCGCCGGTTCGGCTCGATGGATTTCAGCCTGGCCACAACCGTGTGCAGCTCGATCTCGCCGCCTTGCTGCCGCCAAACGGCGACACGGCTTCCGGCAAGCGGCCCATCAGCTGCATGTCGGAAGTGGACGACGAAGGCTGCCGTAGTGCCTTCGCGGCGCTCGGGCTCGACCTGCAGAGCGGCGAACCTCACGGTCCACAGAAGCTCTTCTCGAGCCAACCATTGTGAACCAGATGAGCACCGCACGTATTGCCGCCGCCAGCGTTTTATTGCTCCTGTCGCTGTCACCCAATCTGTGCAAACGCACCGGCGTTTGGCAGTGGAACCTGCCAAAAGGATTCCCCGAACCGCGGGTTCCTGTCGACAATCCGATGAGCCGAGAGAAAGTAGAGCTTGGGCGGCGTCTGTTTTACGACAACGCACTGTCGCAGAACCGTACCCAGGCCTGCGCCACCTGCCATCAACAGAAGTTTGCCTTCACCGACGGCCGGCCGCAAGCCATCGGCTCAACCGGGCAAGCGCACAGTCGCAACAGCATGGCATTGACCAATGTTGCCTACGCTTCTCGACTCACCTGGGCGAACAACCTGGTCGATCGACTCGAAGACCAAGCGCTCTTGCCGATGTTCGGCGATGCACCGATCGAGCTCGGCTTGCCGGATGGAAAGACGCTGGTCGACCGACTGAACGTCGACCCACGATATAGAGAGCTCTTCGCCAAGTCGTTTGCCGGCGACGCGGCACCCATCTCGTTACGCAACGTCGCCCGCGCCATCGCCGCCTTCGAACGGACGTTGATCTCCGGCAACTCGGCCTACGATCGCTACAGCCGCGGCGACACCGCGGCATTGTCCGAGTCCGCCAAGCGCGGCATGACGCTGTTCTTTTCCGAACGACTCGAATGCTTTCACTGCCACGGCGGATTCAACTTTGCCGATTCGGTCGATCACGCCAAGCTTCCCGAACCGGAGCGCGCTTTTCACAACACCGGCTTGTACAACGTCGACGGCAAGGGCGCATACCCGGCCGGCGATCGCGGCTTGTACAAGCAAACCGGCAAGCCCGACGACATGGGGCGCTTCAAGGCACCGTCGCTGCGCAACGTCGCAGTCACCGCGCCGTACATGCACGACGGCTCGATTGCCACCCTCGACGGGGTCATCGATCACTACGCTGCCGGCGGCCGTACGATCGAATCCGGACCCAACGCCGGCGCCGGCAGCGACAGCCCGCTGAAGGACAAGTTCCTGCAACAGTCGATCATCTACTCACGACGACGCGTTCCGTGCGCAAGCGTCTCGATTTCAACCGGCCGGTGCCGCTCGACGTCGTCGAACAGTGCATCGAGATCGCCCTGCAGGCACCGACGGGCTCCAATTCGCAGGGCTGGCACTTCGTCGTCGTGACGGATGCCGCCAAGCGCAAGGCAATCGGCGACCTCTACGCCAAGGGGTTCCAGATGTACCGCAATATGAACCTCGATCCGCCGCAGCTACGCGAAGGCGATCCGCGGCGTGATCAGACCCTGCGCATCATCGATTCAGCCAGCTACCTGGCGGAACGGCTGCACGAAGCGCCGGTACACATCATTCCCTGCGTCGAAGGACGCATCGAGAACGCCCCGGTCATCGGCCAGGCCTCGGTCTACGGCTCCATCCTGCCGTCGGTGTGGTCGTTGATGCTGGCCCTGCGCTCGCGCGGTCTCGGATCGGCTTGGACGACGCTGCACTTGATCTTCGAAAGAGAGGTCGCGCAGCTGCTGGGGATTCCCGACAAGTTCACCCAAACCGCGCTGCTACCGGTCGCCTACTTCACCGGCACTGATTTCAAACCGGCGAAGCGGCTGCCGATCGAAACTTTCGTCTCCTACGACAATTGGGGGAACAAAAGATAGATCGACGATTTGAGATTGTTGATTGCCTCACAAGCCAACAATCACAAATCAACAATCACCAATTCGCCATCGTCAATCATGTCAGCCCGTCTCACTCTTCCTGCCGACCATCCACATGTCGCCATCGTCACCATCGATCGGCCGGCGCAAGCCAATGCGCTCGACCCGGCGACCTTGTGCGACCTCGCCGCCGCTTGGCGGCGCATTGCCGGCGACGACGAAATTCGCTGTGCCGTGCTGACCGGCGCCGGAGAGCGCGTCTTCTGCTCCGGCATGGACATGAAGACGACGATCCCGGCGGCACAGAAGCTGGCGCATGGCGAGCGTATCGACGCAGCAACCTTTGAAGGCTTGCGCAGTGTCGCGACGGCAACCCTGGCGGGGTTCGACTTGTGCACACCGCTGATCTGCGCCATCAACGGCCACTGTCGTGCCGGCGGCTTCGACCTGTCGCTCGCCGCCGAGATCCGCTACGCCGTGCCGCACGCGACGTTTGCGCTCGAGGAGGTCGCCATCGGTTTGTATCCGACGGGCCATGCAACCGTGCTGCTGCCGCGGCAGATCGCCTGGGTTCACGCACACGAGTTGCTGCTGACCGGCAAAGCGATCTCCGCCGAACGCGCCCTGCAGATGGGCTTGCTCAACGCGGTTGTCGCGGCTGAGCGGCTGATGCCGCTGGCTCTGGAAACAGCCGATACGATTGCCGCGAACGCTCCGCTCGCGGTGCGCGAAACCCGCCGCGGCGTGCGCGAGCTTCTGTCCATGCCGCTCGCCGAAGCCTATCGGCGTCAAGAAGAGCTCGGCCGGCCGCTACGGCGCAGCGAAGACGCGCGCGAAGCGCAACGTGCGTTCGTCGAGAAGCGTAGACCGGTGTGGCGCGGGAAATAGAATTCCGGCCTTCACTCGACGGTGAGCGCAGCATCCTCGATGATGACGTCGTAGTGATACCCGGCGCCGAGGTCGCGATCGATCTGGAGCTTGCCGCGCACCAGGACCAGGTTGCCGACCGCAGCGTTGCCATCGGTCGAAATCGTCAGATCGTTGGTGCCGGCGGCGCCGCTGCCGTCGCGGATGTGGACCCAATTCTTGCCCATGACCGCGGGCGTGTATTTGACCACTCGGCCGCGTACAACGACTTCCTTCCCGGTGAGCGCGGCTTTGTCGGAGAAGAGCTCGGCGATCGTGTGACCGCCGGCGGCCTTCTTGATGTTGGATAGGTCGACTTGGGCAGGAGCAGGCGCGGCATTGTTCGCCAGGCCACTATGTGCGGCGACCATCGCAGCCGCAGGGTTGCCGGCGTCTGCGGCTTTGCCGTCGACGATGTGAATGGCGGACACGAAGTAGATCATGTCGAAGGTCCGGCCCAGGGTCTTGCTGGCAAAGTTCGGCATCGGCATGCCATCCGACAGCGTTACCTTGTCACCGACGGCGAGCTTGGTTTGCGGTCCCGCGGCCCAGATCTTCTTGCTGCCGTCGTCGACCTGGACGTAGGTGTAACCGCCCGAATCTAAAGTCTCGACAACCTTACCGGTGGTTGGCGGCAACTGCGCCGTTCCCACCGCATTGTCAGCGGCCGGTGCATGTGCCGGAACCGCGTCAGCGTGCGGCGCTTGTCCGAGAGCGAATGGAGCGCTGCCAAAGGTTATGACGAGCGCAGTTGTCAGACGGGCGATCGATGCGTGTGCAATCGGTTTCATATCATCCGTTCTTAGCCGACAAGCTCGGCCGTAGGCCAGAGGGGTCTCAAAGCTGGTATTTTACCTCTTTACATAGCTTCCGCCTTCCCCCCTCTTCTCTATACGCAATTTGTTTGATACGCGCCTAACCCTTAAAAGCGAGGCCAAATGAAAGTTGCCGTTCCCAAGGAAATCGTCCCTGGCGAACGCCGCGTCGCGCTCACGCCCGATGCGGCGGCCGCACTGGTCAAGGGCGGTCTCGACGTATGGATCGAGTCGCATGCCGGTGACGGAGCCTTCCACTATGACGCTGCATATGAAAAGGCCGGTGCGCGCTTGGTTGCGAGCGCACCGGAGCTTAACAGCCAGGCAGACGTCGTCTTGAAGGTCCAAAAGCCGGGACTCGATGAAGTCGATCAGATGCGCGAAGGCATGGTGCTGATCGCGTTTCTGCAAGCGCTGTCAAGTCCCGAGCTGGTGCAAAGGCTTGCAGCACGACGTATCACCAGTTTCGGAATGGAACAGGTTCCGCGCATCAGCCGAGCGCAAAAGATGGATGCGCTTTCGTCACAAGCCAACATCGCCGGCTACAAGGCCGTGCTGATCGCCGCCGAGTCGCTGGCAAAATTTTTCCCGATGATGATGACGGCCGCAGGAACGGTCTTCGCCGCGAAGACGCTGGTGATCGGCGCTGGTGTCGCCGGGTTGCAGGCCATTGCCACGGCGCGCCGGCTTGGGGCACAGGTCTGGGGCTACGACGTTCGTGCCGCCGTGAAGGAGCAAGTGCAGAGCCTCGGCGCCAAGTTCCTCGAGTTCGATCTCGGCATCAGCGACGCCGAGGACAAGGGCGGATATGCAAAAGCATTGTCTGCCGAGGCCAGTCGCAAGCAGCAAGAGATGCTGGCGGAGAAAACCAAAGACTTCGATGTCGTCATCACCACGGCGCTTGTGCCGGGACGGGCTGCGCCGCGTCTGGTTACCAAGGAAACCGTAGCCGGAATGCGCCCCGGATCGGTCATCGTCGATCTCGCGGCAGAAGCGGGTGGCAACTGCGAATTGACCCAAGCGGACAAGATCGTGGAGGCGCACGGAGTGACCATCCACGGCCCGACGAATCTGCCGGCGACCATGCCGGTGCACGCCAGCCAGTTGTATGCTCGCAACGTCAGCGAGCTGCTCGGCTCGTTCGTCAAGGACGGAGCCCTGGCAATCAGTCTTGACGACGAGGTCGTCAAGGGTGCGTGCATCACGCACGGCGGCGAGGTCATTCACGACGCCGTGAAGGCGACGCTCGCGGAGAAGAAGGCATGACGACCGAGCTCGAAGTTGGTCTGTATATTTTCATGTTGGCCGGGTTCCTCGGCTACCACATCATCACGCGCGTTCCACCTCTGTTGCATACGCCGTTGATGTCGGCCACCAACGCCATCGCCGCGATCTCGCTGGTCGGGTCGCTGGTGGTAGCGGGCAGCGACTACAGCAACGTCCCGAACGGTTGGGTTTGCACGTTGCTCGGATTTGCGGCGGTGACCTGTTCCGCCACCAACGCCTTCGGCGGCTTCCTGATCACCGATCGCATGCTGCGGATGTTTCGTACCGCCGACGAACGCGCCGGCGGCAAGCGCCGGCCGGTCGAGCTGCAGATGTTGGGTCTGCTGCTGGGCATCGTCGTGGCCGTCGTCGCCCTCCTCTTCGCGACGAAGCCAGAGGGCATGGCGATGGGCGAGTACGTGCACGAGCACGCGTCCACCGAAGCCTTGCGCTACGGATACATCCTGTCGGCGGCAATGTTCGTGCTCGGGCTCAAGGGGCTGAGCTCGCCGAAATGGGCGCGCCAGGGAATGCTGCTTGCCGCTCTCGGCATGGTGGTCGCCGTGGTCGGAACCTTGTTCCACCATCACATTGTGACCTATCGTTGGATTGCGCTCGGCATGCTCATCGGTGCCGGTGTCGGCGGCACCATGGGCCTGCGGATACCGATGACCGCGGTTCCGCAGCGCACGGCAATATCGCACTCACTCGGCGCGCTGGCGGCTTGCCTGGTCGGCATCTCGGAGTACTTCCGCTTTGGCGGCGAGCTCAGTCGGGTGACCCTGACCGCACTCGACTTCGAGGTCATCGTCGGCGCGCTGACGTTCACCGGTAGCTTGATCGCCGCGGCCAAGTTGCAGGAGCTGTTGCCGGGACGACCGATCACCTATCGCGGCCAGAACATCATGAGCCTCAGTCTGCTGGTGGTGATTGCCGGCTCGGCGATCTACCTGGTGATCACCCAATCGGCGACGGCGTTCTTCTACGTCATGGTCGGAATGTCGATGATCTTCGGTCTGCTGCTGGTCATCCCGATCGGTGCGGCCGACATGCCGGTGGTGATTGCCCTGCTCAACTCGTACGGCGGCCTCGCCGACGCGGCGATGGGCTTCGTGCTCATGAACAAGATCCAGATCATCACCGGATCCCTCGATGGCACATCGGGTTTTCTGCTGTCGCTGCTCATGTGTCGCGCCATGAATCGGTCGATCACCAACGTCTTGTTCGGTGCCTTCGGAAGCGTATCGGAGGCCGATGTAACGAGTGCAGCGGAGGCAAAAGGCACGACGCGCAGCATCTCGGCGGAAGAAACCTCGGTACTTTTCGAGACGGCGCGCAGCGTGATCGTCGTGCCCGGTTACGGTATGGCAGTAGCGCAGGCGCAGCATGCGGTTGCGGAGCTGTCGAACATTCTGATGGAGCGCGACATCGACGTGAAGTTCGCCATCCACCCGGTCGCCGGACGCATGCCGGGTCACATGAACGTTCTGCTCGCCGAAGCCAACGTACCCTACGAACAGCTGCACGAGATGGAAGAGGTGAACCCTTCGTTCCCGGAGGCAGACATCGTCCTGGTCGTCGGCGCCAACGACGTCACCAACCCCGCCGCCAAGAGCAACAAGTCGAGCCCACTCTACGGCATGCCCATCCTCGAGGTCGAGCGCGCCAAATCGATCATCGTCCTCAAACGCAGCATGCGCCCGGGCTTCGCCGGCGTCGACAACGACCTCTACTACAACGAGAAGTGCATGATGCTGTTCGGCGACGCCAAGGAGAGCATCACCAAGCTGATCACGGAGATGAAGTCGCTGCTGTAGATGGAGAAAGCCGATGTCGTGCTCACACTTCGAAAGCGCCTCGGCTCCCTGACCAAAGGTGTGAAGACGAGACCTTTCGAGGACGCTCTTGAAGATTTGCAGCGGAAGTACGGGGTGCCTGTTTTCAGCCCGACGATTCTCGCCGAGGCGGACCCTTTGTGGTCACCCCAGGTCTTCAATTCGTCGGGTATCGCAAATCCCTCGTGACGGATGGTCGACTGAGCACAAGGCAACTCAGGGATGGGGTTGGGTGCGGGTTAGTTTGATTCCAAGCCGGAAGGACAATAGCTCCTCTCCCGCGCGTTCTCGCAGCGTGGGAGAGGTTGGGTGAGGTGCTCGGTTCAAGAAAGCGGTCTTATTCCAGTCCAGGCCCGCGACGTGATATTTACGTCGTCCATGGCCATCGAGATCAACGGTATCGCTCACATCCAGCTCACCGTAAACGACCCGGCCCGCTGCATCCCGTTCTGGGAAGCGCTGTGCCACTTCTTCGGCATGCACACGCTGAT
>JACQEN010000019.1 GCA_016200585.1 Deltaproteobacteria bacterium | reverse complement strand
GCGAGCTTGGCGAGGTCGCCCGCCGCGGGTCCAAGCAAACGCAGCAAGATCGGCAGCGGCGCAGTGGAAATGACCGCATCGTACGGCTGATGTCGACCGTTGACGGTCACGCCGGTTACCGCACCGTCGCGCACCGTGATCGCGTCGACGCTGGCACCGGGATGTAGTCCAACGCTCCGCCGCTGCAGCTCGGCGATCAGAGCCTCGAGCAAGACGTCGGTGCCGTGCTTCAAGAATCCAAGCCGCTCGCGCGCCAAGATGTGCGGCCGCGACCGCGCCACCCGATGAATGCGGTGCCAGATCCACGAAGCGGAAACGCGATCGTAGTAGGGCCCAAACTTGATACGCAGCAGCGGTTCCCAAATGACGCGATAGACGTCGGCACCGATCTGGCGCACCAACCAATCGTGCGCCGTCATCGACTCGTACTGCTGCCACGACCTTTCGGAACGCGACAGTGCGACATTGATGCCGAAACGCAGGCGATCGCGCAGCGACAACGGGTGAAAGCGCAAGAGGTCCCACGGCGTACCGAACGGATACAGCCAGCCATCGTAGAAGAAGCACATCTTCCCGGGTCGCCACTCGAGCTCCGGCGTCAGGCCGAGGCGATGGATCAAATCGATCAGGTCGTCGTCGTCGCGGCAGATGAAGTGGTAGTACTTCTCCACCTGCAAGCCGTCGAAATCGAAGCTGCCCGCAAGACCACCGAGGGTCGATGCCTGTTCGAAAACATCGACGCCGTGGCCGGCGGCCGACAGGAAGTACGCACAGCCCAGACCGGCAACGCCGCCGCCTACGATGCCGATGCGCATGGGGAGTTGGTTGCTGGTGGAGGGGGTTCACCACCCCCCGTCCCCCTCCTTACCAAGGAGGGGGAGATCTCGCCGGTCACTAGCACTTCCCCCTCCTTACCAAGGAGGGGGGTAGGGGGTGGTCTCGGCACCACGACATCCTTCGTCACCGCCACTGTGCTCCGTAACCGGTGGCGTAGACGATCTGATCGCGACGGCGTTTGCCGATTCCGAGCAGGTAGTACCAGACATCGTAGTAGATCATCGTCAGGCGGCAGCAGATTTGAAACAGGGGCGTGTCGAAGAACAGCGGCCGCAGAGCCGGACGGCGGCGCAGCACGAGCTCCATCCACGACACGAAATTATGTTGCGCCGGCACGAAGTGCAGGTTGAGCGAGAGATCGTCGTCGCCGACGACGGCAATCTCGTCGAGGTCGAGCGTACCGAGCCCGGCCGCGACGCACTCCTGCAAATGACCGATCGCCGGTGGGTCGAATCCCATGATCTTCGCCGCCACCGCGTCGAGCGCCACCGGATCGCCCGAACCGAGCAAACGGTTAACCACACGCGGGATTCCCGACTTCGGACTGTTGCCTTCGAGGCCGATGGTGGCATCCATCAACGCAAAGCGCGGCCGCGCCACGCTGTTGATGTCGGCCAGGGCGGCATCCAGAACGAGATGATAGTTGTGGCGGAACATCGGCAGACAACCCCACTGATTCTTGATGGCCCCGGTGATCATCGTCTTGTTGTGCGTCTTCATCACCGGAACGGTCACGAGTGTCGTGCGCAGCAGGATCTCCGGGACCTGCAGCTCCTTGAGGACCCGCCCGTTGGGCAGCGGCACGGTAATCAGCGGCATGTGTGACATGTTCACCCAGGTCAGATCGTAGTCGCGGCACACCCGGTCGATGCGATTCAGACGAAAGGCTTTCTCGACATCAACCACCACCTGATCCGACTCGACGACGTACAGCTTGCCGACCCAGTCGCGCAGCGTGCGGACGACGCCCTCGAGAACCCACGGTGACGTGGTGGCCCCCGGCAGAAACAAGTCCCAACCGAGATTCGGCTTCAGCGCGACGTCGGCGCCGCGCGGTATGTGCTCGCGCCAGTTGGCCAGCTCCATGGCGCGTCGAACGCCGGCAAGGACGTCGTCGCGCACCGGCGTCGGGGCTGCGACGCGCACCAGGCTGACAGTCGACGGAGGCACTGCAAGGGAAGATACCCGTTGACCGCACGCTGTCGCAACCGGCAAGCGTTTCCACTCGCGGCCTACGTTGCCTTCACCAGCGCATTCGGGAATAAACGCACAGCGCCGTCGCCGTTCGGGGACGGCTCCAGCACACTGAACAAACGGCGGAGGTCACCATGAGCAGCAAAGAGATTTACGAGATCGGCGAAATTCCACCTGTCGGACAGGTTCCGAAATACATGTACGGCCAGCTCATCCGGGCCGAGCGCTTCGGCGAGCCGAAAACGGCGTTCAAGGTCGAAAAGGTCGAAGTGCCCGACATCAAGCCCGATGAGGCACTGGTCTTCGTGATGGCCGCGGGCATCAACTTCAACAACGTCTGGGCGGCGCTGGGCTCACCGGTCAACGTCATCGCGGCGCGCCAGAAGGCCAACTTCGATCCGAGCGACTTCCACATCGGCGGCAGCGACGCTTCCGGGGTCGTCTACGCCGTCGGCAGCAACGTAAAGAACATCAAGGTCGGCGACCACGTCGTCATTCACTGCGGCACTTGGGACGCCAACGGCCCGGCGGTGAAAGCCGGCGAGGATCCGATGTTCGACGCGTCGTTCAAGATCTGGGGCTACGAAACCAACTGGGGCAGCTTCGCGCAGTTCACCAAAGTCCAAGCGCACCAGTGCATGCCGAAAGCCAAGCACCTGACGTGGGAGGAAGCAGCCGCACCGACGCTGGTTGGTGCCACGGCCTATCGCATGCTGATGGGTTGGCCGCCGCACACGGTCAAGAACAACGACGTCGTGCTGATCTGGGGCGCTTCCGGCGGTCTCGGCTGCATGGCGATTCAGATCGTCAAAGCCCAGGGCGGTATTCCCGTCGGCGTCGTCGGCGACGATCGCAAGAAGGACTTCTGCATGAAGCTCGGCGCCAAGGGCGTCATCAACCGCAAGCAGTTCAGCCACTGGGGCATGATGCCGCACTGGAAGGACAACGACCCCTACAACAAGTGGGCGGCAGGCTGCCGCGCCTTTGGCAAAGCGATATGGGAGGTCCTGGGCGAGCGCCGCAACCCGCGCATCGTCTTCGAGCATCCGGGCGAAGACACCGTGCCGACCTCAATCTTCGTCTGCGACAGCGGCGGCATGGTGGTGATCTGCGCCGGCACTACCGGCTACAATGCCGTCGCCGATCTGCGCTACCTGTGGATGCGCCAAAAGCGCTTCCAGGGATCACACTTCGCCAACGACGAGCAGTCGTACGCCTTCAACAAGCTGGTGGTCGACGGCAGAATCGATCCCTGCCTCGCCGAAACGTTCACCTTCGACCAGATCGGCCATTGCCATCAGGTCATGCACGAGAACAAAGCGCCGGAAGGAAAAATGGTCGCTCTGGTCGGAGCGCCGAAGGCGGGGATGAAGGATATCTAGCACCTGACTCGTAGCTCGGGGCTCGTTACTCGGGGCTCGCTTGAAGGACAACGCTCAGACGAGCCCCGCATCCCGAGCCACGAGCCACGAAAACCGTGTAGGCAAAAAACATCCCGGGAGCTGCTGCGGCAATAGCCGCCCCGCGGGCGATACGCGGGGGCTCCCGGGATCGATGGTGCCTGGGTCCCCAGGCTGAAACCACCTAGCGATTGGCGCGTTGATGCGCCTGGCGATCACCTCCGTCGTTCGTAGCGGACGCGTGTTGACGTTCGCCGCGTAGTGCGGCCACGCGCCTTGCGGCCGCGTGGGATCACCGTCGCCGGTTGACCCGACCTAAGGGGTCACCACCTCACAGAACGCCATAGGTTTCGACATCGCTGGACCACCTCCTTTCTCGGCGCCCAAACCGAGCGGCGGGTCCCAACCCACCTTGCCGACCGCTAGCCGCCGACTGCCAGCCTCCGGCCCGGTTCACCACCAATAACTCCCGGTGAGCTACCAGCAGCCATGAGGCCTGTGTCGACCTCGAACCGTAATTTCTCCTTACCAGCTCCGAAGCAACGAGTGAACAAGAAAATGAGAGACGAACGTAAAATACTGCCTGGATCTGACAGGAGCGATGGAACCAGGCTCAGAACGTCTGGAACGCCTATCAGCCCCATTTCACCAACCCCGCCGCCCCCTGCTATACGTCGACCGCCATGGCGAAGTACCAAGACTTGATAGCGGAAGAGAACTCGCTACTGGCGCTGACCGGAACCGCATGGACGTTCGGCGACCGGATCACGCAGGAGCAACTGCTGTCGGCGCAGCATCTCGATTTGCCAGCCGAGCAAGCGCAGCGTTATCTCTTCAGCGCCATCGAACCGCGTTTCTCGACGTGCGTGTCGCACGGCGACTTTATCGTTGCCGGCCTCGATTTCGCCTGCGACGCAACGCACCACGTCATTCCCAAGGCGCTCTGCACACTCGGTGTCGCCGCGGTCATCGCTCGCTCGTTCGGCGCATTCTTCCAGCGCGCCGCGTTGAATGCCGGCCTGCCAGCTCTTGCCGTCGAGGAAACCGCAGCAGTCAAGATCGGCGATCGCCTGCGCGTCGACGTTGAAGCACACATCGTCGCCAACCTCAGCTCTGGTGATCGTTACGTGATCCGCAATATCGACCAGGCGGCGTTGCAACAACTGCGGGCTGGCAATCGCACGATACCGCGGAGATAAGCGATTTTGCCTTCTTGGTATTCGGCATTGCGACCGCTGCTCTTTCGCTTCGACCCGGAGCGCGCGCATCGTCTGGCTTTTGCGCTGTTGGTTGGTATCGAGCACGTCTTGCAGCGTCGCGGCCAAACGGCACGACCGTGGACCCATCCATCACTGCAGCAGCGCCTTTGGGAAATTGATTTCGCCAATCCGATTGGGCTGGCCGCCGGCTTTGACAAAGACGCGCGCGCCCCACATGTTTGGCCGCTCCTCGGCTTCGGCTTTGCCGAGCTCGGCACCATCACGGCCCTGGCGCAACCGGGCAACCCCCAACCGCGGATGTTTCGGCTGGCTCGCGATCGCGCCGTGATCACCGTCAACGTCAGCTCGCCGAACACGCCGGGCCTGCGCGATCTCCAGACCGAGGAGCAACTGGGGAAATTGGTGGCGGTGCTGCAAGAAGAAAACCTGGCGCTGGCGCATCAGGCGGATGCGCAACCGCGGCCTGTGCTGATCAAGGTAGCGCCCGACTTGTCGGCCGAGGGACTCGACGCCGTGGCACGGGTTGCGCAACGCCACGCAGCGGCCGGGCTGGTAGCAACCAACACGACCATCACCCGCGACGACTTGCTGGCGTTGATCCAAGAACCGGGCGGACTGAGTGGCGCTCCGTTGCGGGCGCGATCCACCGAGGTCATCCGCCATCTCTATCGTGCGACCGCTGGCACGCTGCCAATCATCGGCGTCGGTGGAATCTTCGATGCCGCGCACGCCTACGAAAAGATTCGCGCTGGTGCCACGCTCGTACAACTGTACACCGGCATGATCTTCGAGGGCCCGTTCATCGCGCGCCACATCGCACGCGGGCTGGTGCAACTTCTGCAGCGCGACAACCTGCGCAACGTCCGCGATGCAGTCGGGCGCGACGCCTGAGCGTGCAAACGATGCATGAACCTGCACTGCTGCGCGACCTGGTGATCCTGTTCGCGGCTGCTTTGCCGATTGTCGTGGTCTTTCAGCGACTGCGCATGCCGTCGGTCGTGGGCTTTCTGATCGCCGGGATCTTCATTGGACCTTATGGCATCGGGCTGATTCCGCAGAGCAGCGACGTCGACAGCTTGGCGGAGCTCGGGTTGGTTCTGCTGCTGTTCGTCGTCGGCCTCGAGCTGTCGTTCTCGAAGCTGCTGCACATCGGCCGGGTTCTGGTCCTGTCAGGAACGTTGCAGGTCGTTCTGACCGCCGCCCTGACGACTGCTATCGCCGTCGTCGGCGGCGTATCTCTGCGTCTCGCGGTGTTCCTCGGCTTTTTGATCGTTCACTCCAGTACGGCGATTGTCCTCAAACTGTTGGCCGATCGCCACGAGCTCGACGCCCCGCACGGCCGCTTGGGACTCGGCGTGCTCTTGATTCAAGACTTGTCGCTCGTGCCAATGATGCTGCTGACACGCGTCATCACCTCTCCCGAATCCGGCTCGTGGCAAGCGATTGCGCTCGTGCTGCTCAAAGCTGCCGGGGCGTTGGCGATCATCGTCACCGTCGCCCGAATGGCACTGCCGGCGATGCTGCGCCAGGTCGTGCGCTTGCGCAGCCGCGAGCTGTTCACCGGCACGATCGTCGTCGTCGCGCTTGGGGCGGCGTGGATGGCTGCGGGAATGGGGCTATCGCTCGCACTCGGAGCGCTGATCGCCGGGCTGGTGATCTCGGAGTCGGAGTACAGTCACCAAGTCGTCGCCGACATCTTGCCGTTCCGCGACACCTTCAACAGCATTTTCTTCCTCTCCGTGGGAATGCTGGTCCAACCGTCCTACCTGTTCGCCCACTTCGCACCTTTGATCGGCGCCACGCTCGCCGTCGTCGCCTTCAAAGCCATCCTTTGTACCGCGATTCTTTTCGTTTTCGCACGTTCGCTGCGTGTCAGCATCCAAACGGCGTTGTGCTTGGCGCCGCTCGGCGAGCTGGCGTTTGCACTGGCTCGATTCGCCGCCCCGAGCACTTTGATGAGCGACGATCAATATCAAGCCTTCGTAACGACGGCGGTGCTCAGCATGCTGGCGGCGCCGTTTCTGATCGCCGCAGCTCCGCAGCTCGCCGCGACGATCGAACGTTGGATGAATCGCGACGCCAGCAAACCGGCGGCGGCAGCAGAGGCCCCGCCGCATCGTGTCGTCATCATCGGCTACGGGCTTAACGGCGAGAATCTGGCAAACGTGCTGCGGGCCACCGGTATTCCCTACACGATTCTCGAGCTCGACCCGCAACGTCTGAAGGCGGCGCGAGAACGCGGCGAGCCGGTGCAGTTCGGAGACGCGACGCGTTTGCCGGTGCTCGAGCAGGCCGGCGTGGCGAGCGCTCCGGTGATCGTCGTCGCTATCTCCGATCCGGGCGCGACGCGTCGCATTGTGGCTCTCCTGCGAACGTTGAACGACCAAGGCGCCGTCCTGGTGCGCACGCGCTACGTTGCCGAGATCGATGAGCTGCGCCGGCTGGGTGCCACGGAAGTGGTACCGGAAGAGTTCGAGACCTCGGTGGAGATTTTCGCACGCGTCTTGCGGCGCCTGCACGTGCCTCGCAATATCATCAACATCCAGATCGATCTGATCCGGCGCAGCAGCTACGGCATGTTGCGCGGCCTTGATCTTCCGCGCGAGACCCTCGATCAGCTGGGCGACATCCTGGCGGCCACGACCACGGAGTCGTTTCTGGTTACCGCCGACTCGCCCGCCGTCGGCCAATCGCTGCGCGACCTGCGCTTGCGCAAGGTCAGCGGTGCAACGGTCATCGCCGCTGTACGCGATCGCGCTCCGCAAACCAATCCGCCCCCCGAATTTGAGATTCGCGCCGGCGACATCCTCGTCATGTTGGGCAGCCACGCTCAGCTCGATCGCGCCATTCAATTGCTGCAAACGACGGGCGATGGTGAGGCAGATCCGTGATCGGCTTGTTCATGGCGCTGGCACTGATCGCCGCCGTTGCCGCCGTCGGCGCGCGTCGATGGCGCAAGGCGCGTTGGGCGCGGCAACAGCCGGGAACGAGCATCTACGCGCCGGTCATCGTCTCGGGTTTTGACGAGATCGACGCCGCCATCGCCAATCGCGTCTGCTGGTGCGAAGGGACGTACGCAGAATCGGGAGAAACGTCGCGCAACATCGGCCAGCGGCGCTTCCGGATCGTGCGTCTGGTGTGCAATCAATGCGAACGCGAGCAGCTGATGTATTTCGACGTAACCGCGGTATTTCACTGACCACTCCCTCACAGTCCATCGAAAAAGGGGACGCAGCTCATTTTGTAAAAGAGCTGCGTCCCCTTTTCCTACGGTGTTCTTCAACAAGCGGCCAAAAGGAACTATCGCTCCCGGTGGCGACCCCGGCGCGCAGGGGCGACCGGGGCAAGCTTGACTCGTTTACCCCTCGCGCTACTTGCAATGCCACGCCATGAAAGAACGTTCATTCCGGGTTTATGTGGAGAAGGACTATCTGAAGTTCAACGCCGCCCATTTCATCGCGTACAGGGGTTTCCGCGAGGCGTTGCACGGGCACAACTACCGGGTATCGGTTGAAGTCGAAGGCGAGCTCGGTGCCCAGGGGTATGTGCTCGACTTCGGCATCGTCAAGGATGTCGCCAAGCGCGTTTGCAATCGGCTCAACGAAAAGACGTTGATTCCGATGCGCAGTGATTGCCTGACCATTCGCGAAGAAGGCTCGCAAGTGGTGTTGAACTACGAACAGGACGAGTTCCGATTTCCGAAGTCGGATTGTTTGATGCTGCCGATCGTGCACAGCTCGGCCGAAGAATTGGCGCAATTTCTCGCCGGCGAGATGCGCCGCGAGCTCGCAACCGAGAAGGTAGACGGCATCACGGCCATCGAGGTAGGCGTCGCCGAGACACCGGGGCAGGCGGCGTACTGTCGGGAGACGCTTTGATGCCGACGGGCGACGGGCGACGGGTGACGGGCGTTGCTTGCCTGATGCTGGGATCACTCCTGATGTCCGCCTGCAGCAAGCCGCTGCCGGAAGCAGACTCGCCGGCCGCGAAGCTCTACGCGGCGCGCTGCGACAGCTG
>JACQEN010000308.1 GCA_016200585.1 Deltaproteobacteria bacterium | reverse complement strand
TTCGCTCACGCTTCAGGCTCAGACAGACACCTACACGCGCCGGCGCCGGTTCGACAGGTACAGGATCACGCCCGATAGCACCAGCAGCGTGACGCCGATCGACGCGGCCAGGAAGAATGTGCCCTGCAGACCTTGACGCACGCGATCGGTGTCCTGGTGCAGCGGGCGGATGATCTCCAGCACGCCGCGGACGTCTCCCTCCTTCCAGTCCTTTTTCGTGCTTCCTTCGTGATGGTTGTGACAATCGACACACCCTTTCTGCATGCGTCGGGCCGTGGCATAGCGCAGGGAAGGCCGGCCGGTGAAATCCTCGTACCGGTAGAACGCCTGCGTCGGATCCTTGCGCAGCTCGACCAGGGCTTCGCGTTCGAAAGCATCCTGCGGGCCGCCCTCGCCCTTGGCGATGCGCTGCTTGAACGGCTTGTCGCTGTAGAGCCGCACGTGCATGCCGCTTTGATTGCGCTCGCTGATCTGCCGGCCCAGCTCGATCGTAAACGTTGCCGGAAGCGGCATGTGGTCCGAGACGCGTTCTTGACCAAACTGATCCTCGTCCTTCGCCTTGACGCTGGTCAACACCTGGCTGTACATGTGGTTCACCTGATCCATCATCTCGGCTTGCTGAGCGGCACTTTCCATTGCTGCGGATCGCACCAACGAATCGGAGAGCAGCGACAGGTGCCACATACCGATCGCCGAGCCGAGCGTGATGGCGATGAGCAAGCTGGCGGGCACGGGGTTTCGCCGGGACCAGGTCCAGAGCTGTTCGTGCCAGTTCGCCGGCCTGGCGAGCACCGGTTCGCCGTTCAGATGGCGGCGCAGGTCGTCCGCCAGATCCAGGGCGGATGCGTAACGTTTGCGCGGGTCTTTTTCGAGACACTTCAGGCAGATTCGTTCGAGGTCCTTGCCGAGCTTCGGGCTAAGCCGGCCGGGCGGCACGGGGTCCTCGTTCAGGACTTGCCAGAGCGTGTCGAGCGGCGTTGACGCGCGGAAGGGCGGCCGACCCGTGAGCAACTCGTACAGGATCGCCCCGAGTGCGTAGACGTCGGTGGCCGGGCCGATCTCCCCCTTGGTTGCCGCCGCTTGCTCCGGCGCCATGTACGACGGGGTGCCGAGCAGGTCGCCGGTATGAGTTTGGTTGGCCTGGTTATCGAGGCGTTTGGCGAGGCCGAAGTCCATGATCTTGGGCGTTCCGTAAAACCGCAGCATCTCGATCTCATCGGCATCGGTTTGCGAAGAGTTGCTGGTCGGACTTGCGGCGAGCAGCACATAGCCCGGCTTGAGATCACGGTGAACGATATTGTTCTGGTGCGCGAAGTGGATGGTGCGCGCCAAGAGTTCGATCAAGCGTGCCGCCGATCGGCTTGGATGCGGCGTGCCGTCGAGCTTGCGTTGCAGCGAAGTCCCTTCGACCAGCTCCATCGAGAAGTACGGCTGGCTCGCGATTTCACCGACCTCGTGGATCTGCACGATGTGCGGATGCTGCAGGCTGGCGATCGCCTCGGCCTCCCGGCGAAACCGGTCGCGTTCGATGGTTCCTGCGTGGGCGCCGGCCAGCATCATCTTGAGGGCGACGAGCCGTTTGAGCTTGACCTGCCGGGCCTTGTAGACGACGCCCATGCCGCCGCGGCCGAGTTCGCCGAGCAGTTCGTAGTCGCTGAGAAAAGGGGCGGCGATCGTTGCCTGGATCGCGGTCGCGGCGTGCGTTTCGGAAGCAGCGCCGGTCGGGGGCGGCGTGGTCGCCGGTCTCTCCGGGTAGAGCGTGTCACGCTGATCGGCCGGATCCGGATCGTTGGCCATGATGAATTCCCGCAGGTAGAACGGAATTCATTCCGTTCGCAGATCGGGGTGAACGGAATGAATTCCGTTCTACGAGACCATTGTTTTCGTGGTGCCGGCATTGACGATGGCGATCACGCCGCCCCACGCGCACATGCACTGGCACGTCTGATTCAAGGCGGGCATGTTACGGAGCATCACCGTCGCAGATCCGGGCGCCCAGGGCGCGGGGACAACCGGCACGCACGGCATCGGCGTCAGCACGCCCGCCGCCGCCGTCGTTGCCGTTGCCACCGTGGGATTCGCCGGCGACGAGCACATCCCGAACGGCGGAATGTTCATGATCGGCACATGATCGGTGATGTTCGCCGCCGGCGGGCCCTCGGCCGTCACCATCGGCAACGCCACGATCAACGACGACGGGGCAGCCCCAAAACTGCACTGTAACGAAGCACCCAGATTGACGAGTGGCGGCACGGCTGTTGATCCCAAGCCCGCCTGCCCGAAGCCTTGCGATCGCAACGCCGCAAGCGGATAGATTTGCTATCATGGCCAGTGGAGCCGAAGGGGATCGAACCCTCAACCTCCGCATTGCGAACGCGGCGCTCTCCCAATTGAGCTACGGCCCCGGTCAGGATTCCTCAATTGTACTTGTTCGCCTGAATGCGTCAACATTGGCTCATGCACCAGATCCTTCCTTACAAACTCTGGATCGGCTCCAGCGGCGACGTTCGCGACTGGCGACGCCTGTATGACCTCGGCATTCGCGCCGTGGTGCAGGTGGCATACGAAGAGCCGGCATTGACGTTGCCGCACGACCTGGTCGTGAGCCGTTTTCCATTGATCGACGGCGACGAAAACCCGCCGGACGTGCTGGCCCTGGCGATCGCGACGTTGACCCATTTCCTTGAGCAAAAGTTCGTGTGCCTGGTTTGCTGCCAGGCCGGCTTGAGCCGATCGCCGGCACTGGCTGCCGCAGCTCTGGCAAGACTCACCGGCCAACCGTTTGCGGTTTGCCTCGAGGAAATCGGCAAGCACCATTCCCATGCGATTCACCCCGGTTTGCGTTCCCAAGTTGAAGCCGCTTCGTTACCAAAATGAACCGACCTTGTGCCATCCATCATTGCACGCCGAACCCGTTGCGTTTCTTCGGACGCTGCGCCGAACTCGCCTTGCTCGATCACGCTTTGGCCGGTGACGAACCGAGCGTCCTGGCAATGATCGGCCCCGGCGGCCAGGGCAAGACCGCCATCGTCCAGCATTGGCTCTCTCGTCTTCAACCCTGCGAAGGCGTCTTCCTGTGGAGCTTCTATCGCGGCAAGGACAGCGATCTTTGCCTGCGCGAAATGCTCGCCTACGCGCAAGGCCTCGATAGCCCGCCCGATGTATCGGCGAGCTATTGCGTCGACAAGCTGCTGCCGATCATGCGACGAGAGCGATGGGCCCTGGTGCTGGACGGCGCCGAGGTCGTGCAGCACGAGCAAGGCGCATGGTTCGGCCGATTCGTGCATC
>JACQEN010000307.1 GCA_016200585.1 Deltaproteobacteria bacterium | reverse complement strand
TCTGCAATACGAGCTCGTCATCGGCGATACAGTGCTGGTGAAGGGTACGACCCCGGAGGCGCTCGAGCTCGCCGCGGAAGGGACGATCCCGCTGGTGCTACCTGTCGAAATGGCCATCGATCGTCTCGTGGCGGCCGCCAAGGGCAACCTGACTTTCGGGGAAGTGCCGTACGAGCTGCGGGTCAGTCTGCTGTTGGCAGCGACGATGCTCGAACGCCAAGTCACGCTCGCCCAGTCTAGTGTGCTGCAGATAGATCTGCCGCTGGGCCTGGTGCGTCAGGAAGGTCTAGAGTCGACAGTGGACAGTCGACAGAAACGATTGAACCACCGAAAGATACAGACAACTGTTGACCCTCGACTGTCGACTTGTCAGTTGAAACGGAGACCTCATGGAATTCAATCTAGCTGAGATCAGTGAAGCCATTGCCGCCGCCGTCGGCGACCGCGAGTGCATCATCTTTCGCGACCGCCGCTTTACGTGGCGCGATCTGACCGACCGGACGCGACGTCTGGCCAACCTGCTGGCGCGGCACGGCCTCGGCGTACATCAAGAGCGCAGCACCCTGCGCAACTTCGAGTCGGGGCAAGACCACCTCGGCATCTACCTGCACAACGGCAACGAGTACCTCGAAAGCATGATCGGATCGTACAAAGCGCGCGTCGCGCCGTTCAACGTCAACTATCGTTACGTCGAAGACGAGCTCATCTACCTCCTCAACGACGCCGACTGCCGCGCCCTCATCTACCACGCTCGCTTCGCGCCGACCCTGCAGAAAATTCGCAATGAGCTGCCGCATCTGCGTTTGTTGCTGCAGGTGTCCGACGCGTCGGGCAACCCGCTCCTTCCGGGAGCAATCGAATACGAGGAGGCCCTGCGCCAATCGTCGCCGGAGCGACCCGCCCTGCGGTGGTCGGGCGACGATCTCTACATTCTCTATACCGGCGGAACCACGGGCATGCCGAAGGGCGTCTTGTGGCGCCAGGAAGACATCTTCTTTGCCGCGCTCGGAGGTCACCCGCCCGGCGCCGAGAAAGTTCCTTCCGTCGAAGCCGTGGTCGAGGCGGCGCGCAATAGCGGTGCTCGTGCCCTGCCCGCTCCGCCGTTCATGCACGGTGCGGCGCACTGGATGGCGCTGACCTGCTGGCATCAAGGCGGCACGGTGATCGTCCAAGACCATCCCGAGCGCCTTGATCCGCACGATATCTGGTCGATCGTCGAACGCGAGAAGATCACCTTCATCACCATCGTCGGCGATGCCTTCGGCCGGCCGTTGCAAGATCGGCTAGACAAGGAGTCGTACGATCTCTCCTCGCTCGCCGTCTTGCTCTCCGGTGGCGCCATCCTCACGCCCGCCTTGAAAGAAGCTTTTCTCGAGAAGATTCCCCAACTGATGATCATCGACGGTTTCGGGGCTTCGGAAACCGGCGGGCAGGGTTCGCAAATTGCCGTGAAGGGAGTGCCGGTATCCACCGGAACGTTCCGCATGAACGAGCAGACCCTGGTGCTGAATGACGATCTCAGCGCACCGGTCACACCTGGCAGCGACGTCAGCGGATGGCTGGCGCGCAGCGGCCACGTGCCACTCGGGTATTTCAAAGATCCGGAAAAGACGGCCAAGACCTTCCCGGTGATCAACGGCGTGCGCTACGCCGTGCCCGGCGACCACGCCAAGATTGCCGCCGACGGCACGATTACCGTCCTCGGACGCGGCTCGGTCAGCATCAACTCCGGCGGCGAGAAGATCTATCCCGAAGAGGTCGAGAAGGCGCTCAAACATCATCCGTCGGTATACGACGCCGTCGTCGTCGGCACACCGCACGAGCGCTTCGGCCAACAGGTCACCGCGGTGGTACAGGCGCGGGCCGGAGAGCTCCCGAGCCAGGACGAGTTGATCGAATTCTGCGCCCGCCACCTCGCCCGCTATAAGCTGCCGCGCAAAGTCCTCTTCGTCGACGAGATGGTCCGCAGCCCGTCCGGAAAAGCGGACTATCGCTGGGCCAAGAAGCTGGCGTTTGAAGCCCTTGGAATTTCGGAAAAGTAGTTACGCTTCCCCGAGGATCATCTACCACGCCGCCTGCAGCGCCGGCTCGGCGGCGCGCACCAGACGTTCGGCGACTTCGAAGATCATGCCCATCGTAAACCACACCGGAATGTAGTCGAGCCGAATCAGGCCGTGAATGTGCCAGCGGCGGTCGGAGTAGTCCCAGGGGATCTCGCCGGTGGCACGCTGAATAACCCAACCGGATACGTACTCGATGACAAAGCACGCCGTCATGTACGTCAAACCGCGCAACGGCCAGGGCCAATTGACAATGCCACGATGTGCGATTTCGAAAAGCATGCCGCCGCTGGCGTAGATCGGGAACATCCAGAGGTAGGTCTTGCCCGTCAGCCGCCGATCAATCGGCCGACCGGCCAGCGCCGTTTCGATGTTGTCGACGACGCCGGTCCAAAGAACCTCCGCGCACCAGCCAAACAGACCATAGATCACGAACCGAACCATCGGCGCACAGTACGCAACTCGAGATGAAGGGTCCAGCGCTCCGGCCGCACGCGACAACACCGTTGGTCGGATTTGACCCGGGCTTCGCAATTCGGAGAACGCCCCAGGCTCAGCAGCTGCAAACCATGCGGGCTGATTCATGGAGTGACAATTGCTAAATCCAACCTCTCGGAGAGCGAGCATGCAGCTAGGGGGGGATCGAGAAATGGCAACTACTATGAGAGGCGCGTTGCGTCCCATACAGAAGCTACGCCTCCGCAGCACCATGGCCGAGGCGGCTCGCCTGATGTACCAAGGAGGCGTCGCAGCTTTGCCCGTTTGCTTGGAGGACGGGCCGGCGATCCTGGGTGTCATCACCGAGCGCGACGTCATCGCCACGGTAGCCGAAGGGCTGGACCCGATCGCGGTAACCGTCGAGGAACGCCTGCAATCACCGCGTTCGCTGGGTGGCAGTTGTCCGTGTCCGGACATCTGGTTCAGCTGATCCGCAAGTTACGACGAAACATCACGACAACGCGGTAGTACGACACCACGACCGCCGATGTCATCGCCGGCAACGCTCGGTGACTCATTCCATCGTGCCTTCGACCTTCGGTGTTTTCGTGATCCGTAGGCAGAAGATGAGGTGGGCCACAGGCGAACCGTATGCCTGATTCGGGCTCGGGGCTGGGAGCTCGGGGCTCGCTTGATGCACAGCGCCCAGTCTTATGATTCGTGGCGCCGCCTTCTCAACAATCGCCCGAGCCACGAGCCTCTAGCCACGAGCCACGGATCCTGTGGATGCCTGCCCGCATTTGACCGAGTCGCGGCATACGGTAGAAGAAGCGAACATCCATTTGGAGGAATCGCATGTACGAGTCGGGTGAGGACATCTACGGCAGCCCGGAGCACAGGGCTTTTCGCGAAACGGTACGCAAGTTCGTGCAGACCGAGCTCGTGCCGCGGGCGCGTGAGTTCGACGAGATGGGGCGCTTCGACAAAGCGCTGTACCGCAAGATGGGCGGCCTCGGCTTGCTCGGCATTCGTTATGACCCGAAGTACGGCGGCCTCGGCCTCGACTACTCGTACCAGGCGATCTTCCTCGAAGAGCTGGCGCTGTGCGACAACGCCGGCGTGTCGATGGGTATCTCGGTGCAAACCGATATGGCCACCCCTGCCCTGGCGCGCTTCGGCAGCGAGGAGCTCAAGCAGAAGTATCTGATCCCGGCGATCAAGGGCGAGCAGGTTGCCGCCATCGCCGTGACCGAGCCAAGCGCCGGCTCCGACGTCGCCGGCATCAAGACGCGCGCGGTGCGCGACGGCGACCAATGGGTCATCAACGGCTCGAAGATGTACATCACCAACTCGGCCACCGCCGACTGGCTGTGCCTGCTCGCCGTCACCGACCCCGAAGCCAGCTATGCCGGCTTCTCGCAGATCATCGTGCCGACCGATTCGCCGGGCTTCAGCTACAAGCTGCTCGACAAGATCGGCAACATCGGTTCCGACACCGGCCTGTTGTTCTTCGACGACGTGCGCGTGCCGGTCGCCAACACCATCGGCGACCCGCAACGCGGCTTCCAGCAACAAATGAATCAGTTCCAGGACGAGCGTATGGTGCCGATCGTCACCGGCCCGCCGTCGTGCCGCCAGCTCTGGAAGGTCACCCTCGAGCACGCGCAGCAGCGCATGCTGTTCGGCAAGCCGCTGTCGAAGATGCAAGTGACGCAGCACAAGTTCGTCGACATGCTGACGCAGATCATCGCCGCCGAGGAAGTGGCGCATCGCTGCATCCGCAAAATGGTGCGCAACGAAGACGCCACCGTCGACATCTCGATGGGCAAGATCTTCATCACCGCCGTGCAGCAGTTCGTCGCCACCACCTGCGTACAGATCTTCGGCGGCGCCGGCTACTGTTGGGAGAACCCCGCAGCCCGCGCGTTCGTCGACTCGCGTTTGATCAGTATCGGCGGCGGCGCCGACGAGGTGTTGAAGACGTACGTGGCGAAGATGATGGGAATCTGAAGATCAGAAGAAATGACACAAAACCGGGAACCGGGGATGTAAAATAATGAACCGGCGATCGCTCCCTACGAACCAAATCCGAGGGTTCGGGTCGTCAACTGCCAGGAATTCCCTTCATCCCCCGGTTCGCGATTCCCGGATGATCGCCGGCGGATACAGGTAAGCGGCAGGAAGGGAACGCCATCAAGGCGCGAGTTACCCGATAGATTTCTTAGAAATCATGGCGAAGCGCCCTGAAACCCTGAAAGGACGCGGCAACCCGCGAACAGGCTACATCATCGGACCGCCGCCCGGGTCCCATGTGGCGGCACCCGATCGGCGTGCAGATATCTCCCTCGTCACAATCAGCGTTGCGTGTGCAACCTGTCCGCGGCGTTGGCAGCGGCGTTGATCTGGGTGTGACTTGCGCGCTCGACTGACGCAGCGCCACACCGATAACGGCGAAAGTGTTGCCGCCGTTGTCCTGCTGCGGAATGGCAGACCAGGTTCGCGCAAAATGCTTTCAGTCGGAATACGGATGTACTCAGAAACGGAACCGTTCGGGTGGGATCAACAAGTACCGCAACGTTCGCAACCCACCGTCCCCAGCCCCGCCATGTTGGCTCAGGGGCTGCGGTCTGCACGACGCCGCCCGCTTCTCCCCCCATCGGGGCGTGTCGACCTTTAGGGCCAATTGTAAATCGGATTGACAATCAGCCCCAGAGATTGCCAAGCTGCGCTGCATGATTCGCCGCACTCTGGCCGCCAAGTTGAGGGCACTGGCGCACTCCTTTCCCATCGTGACCGTGACGGGCCCGCGGCAATC
The DNA here is from genome assembly GCA_016200585.1 of Deltaproteobacteria bacterium. Classification (GTDB taxonomy): domain Bacteria; phylum Desulfobacterota; class Binatia; order HRBIN30; family HRBIN30; genus JACQEN01. Next base: position 10,098 of record JACQEN010000307.1, on the reverse strand, counting down.
GGGGAAGACCACCCTTTGTCGCGCGAGTTTTCCGGACCGCCCGTACCTGTCGCTCGAAGCGCCCGACGTTCGGGAATACGCGGTTCGCGACCCGCGCGGCCTGCTCGGCGATTACTCGAAGGGCGCGATCATCGACGAGGTTCAGCGCGTGCCGGAGCTGCTCTCGTACCTCCAAGGCGAGGTGGATGAGCGTCCCCGGCCCGGCCGCTTCATCCTCACGGGCTCGGCGAACTTCGCCTTGCTGCAATCGGTCTCGCAATCGATGGCGGGACGCACGGGTCTGCTGCAGCTGCTGCCGTTGAGCCTGGAGGAGATCCGGCGATTTCCCAAACCGCCAGCCGATCTGTCCCGAATCCTCTGGCAAGGCAGCTACCCGGCCCTCTACGATCGCAGGCTTGCTCCCAGTGACTGGTTCGCCGCCTATGTCGGAACGTATGTCGAACGCGACGTCCGCCAGATTCTCAACGTCGCCAACCTTGCCCAGTTCCAGGCCTTCTTGCGACTCTGCGCCGGCCGCAGCGCCCAGCTCCTCAATGCCTCCACGCTGGGTGCCGACGCGGGTATCACGCACAACACCGCGCGCGCCTGGCTCAGCGTTCTGGAAGCCAGCTATCTCGTCTTCCGCCTGCCGCCGTTCTTGGCCAACTTGAACAAGCGCCTGGTGAAAACACCGAAGCTACACTTCTATGACTCCGGCCTCCTCTGCTACCTGCTCGGCATCACCTCTCCCGAACAACTGCATCAGCATCCACTGCGCGGAGCGATCTTCGAGTCTTGGGTGGTTACCGAGATCATCAAGGCACGCGCCAATCTCGGCTTGGCGGCGTCGCTCTCCTTCTACCGGGATCGGAAGGGGCTCGAAGTCGATGCCATCCTCGAGCGCGGCAATCAGATCCTCGCCGTGGAAACCAAGTCGGGGAGAACGATCGCCGCCGATTTTTTCACCGCGTTGCGATCGTTTGCGGATGCTATTGGAGCAGGCAAACCCGCGCGCAGAGTCTCTTCGATGGTTGTCTACGGTGGCGGGCAGCCGCAGCAACGCTCCGACGCAGCGGTCGTCCCTTGGTCGAAACTGGACGATTGCAACTGGAGTTGACCGCGCTGCCCCCTTCACTGGACGCCGACCACTGCGTCTTCCAGATCTTTGCGCTCAGGGCAGCGGCGGCAGGCCGAGAACGCTGCTGAGGGGTAGAGTCGAGATGTGGCGCGGTGGTGTAGGCTGAGGTTTGGATTCCCCGTTGCTCGCTCTTTCGTCTGCGAGTGTCCCAGCATTTCAGCCATGCTCCGTCTCCACATCCCGCTCATCAAACCGGACGTGCGGTTTTCCCGCATCCGGCTTTCGGACAGGATCTCACGCTTTCGCCCACGTGACGTTGCGCCTTCGCACCTCGAGCCGAACCAATTTCAGCTTCTCGTACAGGTATCGATACGGGTAGCGTGTCGTCCCCGCTCCCTGCACCTTGTGCTTGCGGCACAACCACTGTCGCAGCCTGTCAGCCGTGTGTTGGTCCACGGCTCGATAGGCCTTGCTCACCGGCCCGATTCGAAAGTAGTTCGACCACCCTTGTAGCTTGCGGTTGATCCTCGCCACTTGCTCCTCGGTTTCAATGAACCCCCATCGCCGCTCCGTCAGCTCGCTGATCTCGCCACACAACCGCGAAATCGCCTTCTTCGACGGTTTGGTCCCAAGATAGCTCCGCCCCGTCTGCGGCGAGTAACAGCGTCCGATGGTGTACCCCAGAAACTCGAAGCTCTCGTCCCAGGCGCGACATTGTCGCGTCTTTTGCTCGTTCACCGCCAGCCTCAGTCTTTGCATCATCTCTCGCATCGCGGCCATTGCTTGATCGGCCGTTCCGCGACAGCAGATCACGAAGTCGTCGGCGTAATTGACGATGTATGCTCGCAGCCTGCTCTCGTGTCCGAGTGTCTTCCACCCGAGCACGAACCGTCGCATATAGAGATTGCTCAGCAGCGGCGAGATGGGAGCCCCTTGCGGTGTACCCCGTCCCTCGTCCTTGTTGCGGGTCGTTCGACGATGCCTTCCGCGTTCGTCGATCTCTTCCACCGGTGCTTCCAGCCACATCTTGATCAGACGCAGCATGTGCCTGTCGCTCACTCGACGGGCCACCGACTTCATTAACTCGGCGTGCGGAATGCTGTCGAAGTAGCCGCTCAAGTCTGCGTCCACTACCTCCGTATGTCCCGTGTGCAGCAGACTGTGCACTTTGCCCACCGCCTCCAATGCACTGCGGTTGGCTCGATACGCGTATTGCTCCGGCTGCAGATCGGCCTCGAAGATCGGCTCCAAGACCAGCACTGCCGCCATCTGCGCCACGCGATCTCTGACCGTTGGTATTCCCAGCGGTCGTTGCTTGCCGTCCGGCTTTGGAATGTAGACTCGCCGCACGGCCTGCGGTCGATACCTCTTGTCTCTGAGCTCTTGCGCCAGTTCACCCAGCCACCTCTGCACACCGTATCCTTCGATGTCTTCGAACCTCTGCCCATCGACGCCCGCCGCGCCGCCGTTCTTCCGGCAACGCTCGTAGGCTTCTTCCAGCACATCGGCTCGATACACCTTGTCATACAGTGCGTAGAACCTGAAGCCCGGTGATCCCTTCGCTTTGGCGTGCAACGCTGCCTGGAGTTTCTGAACCTTCAGTAGAGTTGATAGGCTCATCGCCAATCCCTCGGCTCTCCTGCCCCTTCTTGCGTTGGTCCTGAACCAGGGTCCCTTCGCTCCACCGGCGTTACCCGGCTTCCTCGCTACTACGGACCCATCCGCCACCCGCCGCGACCCGACCTTGCCCTCGCGGGTTGTCGGTTGAGTCTCACGCCCTCATCGCGTGGGCTTCCCGTGTTCCGGTCGATCTCCCTGTCATGCATGCCGTCGCCACTACCCCGGTGGAACTGCCTGGACTGCATCGCTCGTGCTCTCCAGTCAGCGGCGGCCTTCCCCGCTATCCGATCGGGTCGGCTCCCACGTTATACTTTTCGAGGCCTGCTCAGCGTTCACTCACGTTACGGCCTGCATGCGCGCGGGGTCGCCTTTCGCGACCCTTTTCATCGGAGTGTTTCAGCGAAATTCGTTACCTCCTCTCACCGCTCCGATTGCTTCCGGCTGGAGCGACCCTTTGCCGGGTGGGACTCGCACCCACTGGAGATCGCCGTCTTTGCACGGCACACCGGATAGCCGGCACAAACGGCCTATTGGTGGATGACCGCATAATGTTTGAGTATCGGACGTCGTGAAATCTCCGTGCCGTGCTGACTGCTGACCGTATACGGGGCGGACAAACCGCCTGTCAACGAGCGCTAGAGGCGATCGGTCAGCCCGACAATCGGCACCGACCGGGCACCGACCGGCGCCCGCGCCGGTCATTTGGGCACCTATGAGGCTACGGCGGGCACACCGCTGCGCTGCCGGCTAGTCGCCGGTCCAGTGCTGAGGCGCGTCAACACCAGGAAGCCAGCCTGCGACTCGTGCGGGTGCCGGTACTGGAGCCTCGACCGGCAACCCCAAGTGACAGAGGATCTTCTCGACGATGGCGCGAGTCTCGATTGTCGCCAGGAAGCGCAGCCTGCCGCCACATTCCGGACATTCGAGAATATCGATGGTGAACGATCACCTGCACCAGGCGATTCCGACATCGTGCGTCTGCTGGCGACGGTGCGGCGTCGGACGAGGGGGCGCGGCGCGAAGACGTCTCACCGGGCGGCGGCAACGAAGCGGCGCAGGTTGATAGCCGGTGATCCCACGCTAATGCGTAGCGCAGCCGATATGGCAACGTCAGCACCCACTGTCGTACCGGCAGCCCGCCGAGCACGCCGTCGATCAGGTGGGCTGCCAGCTCGGCCATGCGCCGGCCGCAGCACGATGGACAGAAACCGCGCCCCTTGCACGAGAAGGCTACGAGGATCTCGCGTGTACAATCGCGACACCGGAAGCGTGCAAAGCCATGGGCCAGGATGCCGCAACGCAAGTATTCGCGCAGCTCGCGCTCGACAAATTGCGGCAGCCCTACGCCATCGCCCCTCTGGCGCGCCTCGGCCAAGAAGGTTTCGAGATGCTTACGGCCAGAACAGTCGGCGAGCGTCGAAACGAAGTTGATCGCGAAACTCCGGGGCCGCCAATTCGAGCAGCGCCGTGACCCGTTCGCGTTGCGTCAGACCCTGCAAATTGGCGATGCCGTGTTCGGTCACGACATAGTCGACGTAGGTGCGCGGCACGGTCACGATGGTGCCGGGCGCCAGCGACGAGACGATCCGCGACACCCTGCCCTGCTTGGCTGTCGACGGCAGCACCAAAATCGCTCGTCCGCCGGGTGCGTAGAGGGCGCCCATCGTCCACGCCAGCTGGCCGCCCGGACCGGTATACATCACCGGCCCGATCGATTCCGAAGCCACCTGCCCGGTCAGATCGATCGTCGACGCCTGATTGATGGCGACGAGATTCTCGATCGTCGAGATGCGCGGCACACTGTTACACCACTCGATGTCGTACAGGCCGAAGCGCGGGTTGCCATCGCAGTACTCGAAGTCGGCACCGGGAACGATGAACGATCCGGTTGCCACGCCCGGATGATAGGTCTTGCGGCTACCATTGGCGACGCCGAGTTTCACCAGCTCGACACCCGACGCGACCAAAATCTCGGCGTCGATGCCGATGTCGTTCTTCTCGACGAGGTAGTTGCCCATGAGCGACGACAACGTCCCGGTGCCGATCTGCAACGTATCGCCGTCGTTCACTAAGGTCGAGACGTAGGCACCGATCACTTCGGTAACCTCGATACGTTCGGGCGACAGATCCGGGATGACGATCGGGTTCGGCATGTCGGATTGTTCGACGACGAAATCGAATTCCGACAGGTGGACGCGATTGTCGCCGCCGGTGCGCAAAACGTCCCTGCCGATTTCCGCAATCGCCAGCTTGGCGGCGCCGAGCAGTTGCTTCGAGTGCCAGAGGCTGTAACCGAAGCTGACATAGCCGTCGGAATCGGGCTCCGAGACCAAAGCCATGAACACGTCCGCCGACCAGATGTTGCGGCGTCCGCCCTTCTGCGTACGTGAGCCCAAGGCGTAGTCGGTAACCGCAAAGTCGATGGTTCGCGCCTCCATTGCCGGCCGCAAGAGAACGGTAAGGAAGTCGGTGCTGAAGTCGATGCTACCGTGCCAACCGGATTCGCGGCTGGCGAAGGGCAGCGGGTGGCGTGTCGCCCCCTGCATGACGCGAACGCCGCGCAACTCGTCGCGGCGCCGGGCCAGAGCGTTGACCAAGGTCACCGGCACCGGCCCCATGGGCAGTCGTAATAGGTCTCCCGACGATACTCGCCGCGCCGCTGCATCGGCCGTGAGCAATCGGTCGCGGAAAGTGGTTCGCCAGGACGAGGGCATCTTCGAGAAGCCTAGTCGCGCAGTCCTACTTGGGCAGACGCTCAATGTCGAGAGTCGACGCAGTGCTGCAGCCGTCGAGAAGGGCCCGCACCGCCGCCAGTACCTCATCGATACTGACGGCGCCATCGCCGTTGCGGTCACCGGCGGAACAGCGACTGAGGGGATCGAAATCCAGGGCGATCCGCACCAGCGCCAGGGCCTCATCGACGGTGGTGGAGCCGCTGGCGTCGCAGTCGCCGGCGCAGACACCGGGCCTGAGCACACAACCGTCGCCGACTCGGTAATCGCTATGGCGGTCGGGTCGGCACCGACGACCACGTTCGCAGCGACGATGTGTGCCGTGGGATCGAGAACCACGACGCCGCCCGCCGTTGTCACGTAAACCAACTGACTGTCCGGCGTAACCGCCAGCGAGCGCGGCGACGTGATGAGGCGGCTGGTATCGATCACATGACTCGGCACATCGATAACGAACAAGGCGTTGCCGTTGACCGCGTATAGTCTTGCGCCATCGGCGCTCAGCGCGACCGCGCGCGGGCTGTTGCCGATTCTCAGATCGAGAACGATCAAGCCGCTGCCGGCATGAATCACCGACACGGCGTTCCCGTCGGTAACGTAGACGAGCTTGCCGTCGGCAGCGACGGCAACATCCAGGGGTCCGTTTGCCAGGGCCAGGTGGTCGACGACCTGTTTGGCCGCGGTATCGACGACGGCCAACGTGTCGTCGACCGTGGTGACGACATAGGCACGTTGGTCATCGGGGCTCAGGGCGATGCCACGCGGACCATTGCCGACCGGAATCTCGCCCACCGGCGTACCGTCGGCGGCATCGAAAACGGAAACGGCATCGGAGCTACCGTTGGTGACGTACAAGCGTTGCCCGTCGGAGCTCACAGCGAGGTCGCGCGGGTCACGACCGGAAGGGAATGTGGCTGTCACCGTTTGCGTGGATGTGGCGATGACCGAAATCGTCCGCGACAGGCCATTGGCAACGTAGACAAAGCGTCCGTCCGGGCGAATCGCCACGGCGCGTGGCAACGACCCCACGGCAATGGTCTTCAATGGGGTATGCGTGGTCGCCTCGATGACGGTCACGTCACCGGAACCCGAGTTGGTTACGTACGCACAAACACCAGCAGCGAGGGGCGAAGAAGTGCACACCCACACAGAGCCAAATTGTGCCAGGACGCCAAAGAGGCGGATGATACGCCGCAACTGCATTGCCAGCCTCACCCGCCCGCAAGAGCCTCGGGCAAACGCTCGCCCCTTGATCGTCTGTGGTCGAGGAAGCGAAGCCGAGCCCAAATGACGGAACAACACCAACGGCCGGCGACGACGGGCATCAACCAGCTTATTGTCCGCCGCGCACCGTTGCGCAAACGGTTCCGGCATTGGTCCAACGCATCGGAGGTACGCACCTTGACTTGGTTCGTGGCCGTGTAATAGCCGTGCGAGGATGCGTCGACGTGGATTCAGAGGGTGGGGTCTACTTCACCTGCTTGGTTGCCTGTCGGTGGGGTTGCCGTTGAATGGATGTAGTGGCGGTGGTGGTGGGGTTCGAACCGTTGTGGTGACGGCGACCCCTGGCCCGACGTCACCGCCAACGGCAACGCTCCCGGGAACGGCCACCCCGACCGAAGCATCGACCCCGACGCTGTCGCCGACGCTCACGGCGACGCCGTTCGTCCCTTCCCCCAATCCCTCGTCCACACCGACAATGCCGGTGCCGACCGAAACTCCGACGGCAACAAACCCGCCGGCGGCAACGTTGACACCGACGGCGACGCCTTTGATCGGCCCGATCGTCACTGCCTTCGAAGTGGCTGACGCCAGCGGGCAGTTCAACAACGCGATTGCAACCGATTCGAAAGGTCGGAAGATTTTCTCGCGCACGGCGGGCTCGGGGTTTGTCCTCTTCATCGAAGGCAGGCCCGGGCCAAGTTTGCTGCCGATTGGAACCGATGTTTTCAGTCCGAAAGCCAACGATCCGGCGGCGCAACCGGATCTACAATTGATCACCGGCAAGCCCCTCGGCGACGGCAGCGTCGCGGTGTGCGACAATTCGTTCCCGACCCTGGGTGGTGTCGCCGCAGCAACACCGGGAGACTACACGCCGGTGCAGTCGACAACCGACGCGCTGAACGATTTCGGTTGTCGCTTCCGGGTATACGCCGAAACCGATTTTGCCTGCACCCAGGACAGCACCGGCAACTTCGTATTTCGCAGTCCGAGCTCGACCGTACAGTTCTGCACTCTGGTGAGCGACGCGTTGACATTCCCAGGGGGCGATACGATACTCTCGGCTCGGTTACGCGACACAGCAGGCAACGCCGGCCCCGCAGTGGAACTTGTCGTGCGTGTGCCTCAAAGTTAGCAAGGCGGCAGCGGGTTGGGAAAATTGACGGGGAAGGCCCTATGGCACAGTTCGAAGCGACCGTACGGGTTTTTGAAATCACCGAATCCGACCCGGGCGCGGCACGGAAAGCCGTCGAAGAGCGGCTCCGCAGCAGCGGCTTCGCGCGCTTTCAAATCATGAATCTCGGCGTTCAGGGCGCGATTCCGATGCGCGTCGAACCACCGCGTCGTCGAGGCGTGAGTACACAGGCGACCTATGCAGGCGGCGGAATGCTGGTGGCAGCGGTGGTCGCGTGGACGCTGTGGTTTCTTTGGATGCTGGCCGGCTAGACCAGCGGCTCGATTCGCCCTGCGCTCGCGCGCACTCCGGTTAGTTGCAGGTTAGCGAGCCAGGATCGCACACGGCACTGCAACAATCGACGCTGCGCGTGCACGATTGGCCAGAGTCCAAACAACCGGGGGTCGCGGTGGGTCCTGTCGATGTCGGTGTCAGTGGGATGTGTCCGCCAACCACCAGGTCATTGCCGCCACAGCCGTTGAAGCAAATCACCAGCGCCACCGCGAGCAGCAAACAGGCAACCAACAATCCACGAATCTCGCCCATGGCAGTATGGTTAGCGGGTTTTTTCGGACAGCAAAAGCGCCCGGGCAAAATCGCCGCCGGAGCGCGTCCCTTTGAGGATTGCGCCGAGCGGCCGCGAGCGGTCAAATGCTACGGCATCGCGTCACGCCATCTGATGCGCGCGGCGTTGGGCTTGGTAGTGAGTCGCGCACAGGCCCTTGGCAACTTTTTCGCGATCGCAGTTCTTTACGGAGCAGCGTCGTTCTTTAGGGATCACCGGCTTGGGTGGAGGCCGCCAGCCACGTAGTTCGTCTTCGGCTGTAACCAGGCCTTCGTTGAGGATGGCGATGACCACTTCCGTTTTCGTGGCTCCCAGGCTGGCCGCGACTTTGTCGATACGGGTAAGCACGTTTGAAGGAACCTTAACGTTCATCAAACGGGTCTCTTCTCGGCCACGTCGCCCACGGACCACCAAGTCGTCCAGACGCAGATTCGGGTTGCGCATATTCCCTCCTCGACCCAGGACCCCTTCACCGGCAGCGCCCCGCGGTCTTGTTTTCAACTTGCTGACGAGTCGTCTTCGACCCTACCAGCGAAGCTTCTTATTGCAGGGGGAGCTATCGCTTGCAAGTATATTTCTGCACGTGCAATGCAAGACTATTCTTGATCGATCGGAGAAACAATTTTCAACCCTTCTTTTTGAGGTGCTCGCGGTTTGCCCCGATGAAGTCGTGAATCTCGTCCGTATGACGGAGTAGCTTCTCCCATTGCTCTTGGTAGAGCGTAACCGGGAATCGTCCGAGCCCGTAGACTGACACGGCGCCTTTTTCGGAAACCCGCAACGTGATCTCACCCGAAGTTCGGCGAGCCTTGAGTTGCTCATTCTCCCGGCGCAGTCGCTCGAGTTCATCTTGTACGTTTGTCGACTCTTCGTCTGCCATTTTCCTTCTCCTCTATCGCTGTGGGACGCGCAGTCGCAGTGACGGCAGTACTCCTTGCAGTTCGCGAAACGAAAGTACGAACCACAGAATCGCCGGCGCCCCAACAAAAGCAATCAAGCCCAGAAATGTCCCGAGAACGTCCGTAAAGGCGTTCTGGTAGAATACCAGCAGTGGAAACATCGCGACGATGATGACACCGATGAAGAAGTTGAAGATCAGCCCCAGGGCAACGCGTCCGAGACGCCTCCCCCAGGGAACACCCGGAGTCGCAATGAGCAGTGCGATCAACGGGACCAATCCAATCGCCATCGCATCGAACTGGATGGAGGCTTGAACTTGATTCTGGCCGGAAGACCAGACCGGTTTTCCCTGACCGGTTGGCGGGACGGACAAGACCCAACCATGCATCAGCGGACCGAGAGTCCCGGCGCCGGCGAGGACTGCACCCGTGTACCAACGTGCCGCCGGTGTCACTCCCCAGATCACCAACAGAATTGCGAAGCTGATCAGGAATACGCCGAAGAATTGGAGCTTCTTCATCCGAAGCGTTCAGCCCAGGCAATCGCGCTGACAAGCACGAAGACCATGAAGATTCCCTGCCAGACATACTCGTGGAAGAGGAAGAACAGGTTTGGGTAGACCTCTACGATCCGCGCCAGCGTCGCCAATCGCAAGACGTTGACTGCGAATAGGGCGGGAATGCCGATTGCGAAGCCGATCAATCGTGCCGACGGCGAAGCCGGATAGGCCAACACGAAGCTGGCAAACAACATGAATACGAAGATCCCTGTGCATTCGTGGTTGATGTTGATCACCATGCTGTTGACGATCATGTCGTCGTTCTGAGCT
>JACQEN010000330.1 GCA_016200585.1 Deltaproteobacteria bacterium | reverse complement strand
TCGAGCATGAAGGTGTTGATGGTAATGCCCTTGCGCGTCACACGCTCGACCTCCTTCAGCGTCTCTTGTGCGGCACGCATGCTGATACCGCCGAACGACAAGGGCCACTCGCAATAGAGCCGGCCTTTCGAAAAGTACGCCGTCGGCTGGCCGTCGGTGATGATGATGATGTGCTGATTGCGGCTCGGGTGCTGGCCCAGGAGTCGGGTGGCCAGGCGCAGGCCGTCCTGCAAGTTGGTGAAAGGATCGCCCATGTTCCAACTCGCTTCGGGTAGATCCTTCAGCTTGAGCTCGACGGCCCGCGTGTAAAACCCCGCGATGGCGAAGTAGTCGCGCGGGTAGCGGGCACGAATCAACGCCTCCAACGCCAGCGCGACCTTCTTGGCGGCGGCAAAGCGGCCTTCCCAGCTCATCGACCAGCTCATGTCCAGCAGCAACACCGTCGACGTCGTGGTCGAATGATTGTTGGCATACACCACGAAATCATCGGGCCTGATCTCCAACGGCGTACCGGGCTTGCGAGCCAGCGCCTTTTTGAGAGTACCGATGAGGTCGAGGCTGAGCGGCTCGCCAAAATGGTACGGCTTGGTCGCATCCAAGCGGACGTCGGTGATACCGCGGTGGTCCGTCTGATGTCCTCCCGGCCGGTCGCGCAGCAAACCCTGGTAAATGTCGCGCAAGGCCAGCTGCCCCATCTTGCGCACGCCTTTGGGCGACAGATGCATGCGTCCGCCGCGCTGCGTGACGTAGCCGGCCTCCTGCAGAACCATCATCATCTGGCGCAGGTTCTGGAAGTTCTGCAGCGTCTCCTCCCCCATCAGCTCGCGTAGCTGCTCGAGATTGACGCGTTCGATGTCGCCGCTCAGGAGCTGCTCTTCGAGCTGTTTGAGACGTTCGACCTCACGCATCAGATCGAGGGCTTCTTCGTATCCGAGAGAGCGCGGCCCTTGGAACATGTCGCCATAGCGGCGCTGAAACTCCTCGAGGTCGCGGATATTGCCGACCTCCTCGAGCAGGTTTTCATGCTCGCGGCGCGCATCATCATCTTCAAACTCGTACTGCTTCAGTTGCTCTAACGCTTCGGCGAGACACCGCGGCAGCTGATCGAGAAAATCGCGCTTGGCTTGCTGGTCGGGCCGGTCACCGACCGCCTCGCGTTCAAGATCCAGCATTTCATCGTAGCGACGGCGTAGATCGTCGAGCGCGCGGTCGAGGTTGAAGTTACGATAGTGCTCGCGCAGCTTTTCACGCAGTTCTTCGAGAAAGTCGTCGAGGCCCATGATGCGAACCCCCTCCGACTCGGTTCCCTGACGCATCAGCCAATCCAAAGCCTGCTGCACGTCGTCGGTGTACGACAGGTACTCCGAGAGCTTTTCGAAGACGCGATCGGCGTCGAGCCGTACGCGTTGCGAACCGTCCCATTGGGTGTAGCGGACGGTCAGCATGTCCGTGGCTCGTGGCTCGGGGCTCGCGGCTCGTGATTCGCGGCTCGGGGCTGGGGGCTGGGGGCTCGCCGGCCGAAATCCGGGGTCCGGCGGATTGATCGTACGAGCCCCGAGCCCCGAGTCACGAGCCCCAAAATTCCTGGAAGGCCAACCAGAGTCATGCGCGATACGTATACCTTCCGCCGTCGCGATCCTTGTTGAGCTTCTGGTGCAGGTGCAAGCCTTCGAGGATGAACTCGGTGGCGGCGGCGATGTACGCCGGACTTTCAACGCCGCCGAAGACGGGAATCGCTTTGCGCAGATCGGGAATGGCGCGAATCCCCTCGAGGTACTCTTCGGCCGGCATGGTATCCGAGATTTCGACGCCACCTCCTTCCTCAAAGTACGTGACCACGCCCTTGAGGTCTTCGATCTTCTGCCATTTATCGAACACCTTGAGGACAGCCCGATTGAGCAGACGATCGAAGAGGTCATCGCTGACACGATCATCGCCGACGTATTCGACCTCGATCTTGCCCGAGGTCGACGCCAGCAAGGCATGCAGATCACTCAAACGAGGTAGGATTTCCGGTTCACAGTTGCGCACCGCGCGCTTCTCGGCGTTGCTGATCAAGCTCTCGTAGTTGTTGATGGTGGCGCGTACGCTCACCCCGGAGGCTTGATTGACCTCGTTGCTCGCACGCGCTTCGAACGTGATCTGCGCCACGATTTCCTTCATGAACTGCGGGACCTCGAGGGGCAGGTCGCGCGCCAGAGGCGTCAGCTCCTGCTCCATGATGGCAATCTCGTCGTCGACCGTGCGCGGATAGTGCGTCCGGATCTGCACATCGAAACGGTCCTTCAACGGCGTGATGATGCGACCGCGGCTGGTGTAGTCCTCAGGATTGGCGCTGGCGACGATGACGATGTCGAGCGGCAAGCGGATCTTGTATCCTTTGATCTGAACGTCTTTCTCTTCCATCAAATTGAACAAACCGACCTGCACCTTCTCGGTAAGATCGGGGAGCTCATTGATGGCAAAGATGCCGCGGTTGGTGCGCGGAACGATGCCGAAATGGATCGTCTCCTCGTCGGCGAGGTAGCGGCCTTCGGCAACTTTAACCGGATCAATCTCGCCGATCAGGTCGGCGATCGACGCATCGGGCGTGGCCAGTTTTTCGCCGTAGCGTGATTCGGGCGTGATCCACGCGACTTCCAGTGCGTCGCCCTCGGCATCCAGACGGCGGCGGCATTCCTTGCAAATCGGATGGAAGGGATTGTCGTTGATGGCGCAACCGGAAACAATCGGCACTTGCGGGTCCAAGAGCGACGCCAGGGCTCGTATGATCCGCGACTTCGCTTGACCGCGTTCACCAAGAAAGACGATGTGGTGGCCGGCAAGAATCGCGTTCTCGATCTCCGGGATGACCGTGTCGTCGAAGCCGATGATGCCCGGCAGGATGCGCTCACTGCGGCTCAATCTCGCGAGCAGGTTGCGTCGCATTTCTTCGCGGACTGAGACGACGCGATACCCGTCGCGTTTGAGCTCACCGAGCGTGCGTGCTGCTGCCGGCATTGTGTTCTCCTCTTCTGGGATCGCCACCGATTATATGGGGCGGGTATGGGAGGCACAACGACAGAGAAGCGATTTCACTCGCGGATCTGGAATGGACGCCGCAGCTTCTCCCAGGTGGCCTCGAGGTGCTCGGGCATCACTCGGACCTCGGCGAGCATCGGCATGAAGTTGGTGTCGCCCACCCAACGCGGCACGAGATGCCAGTGCAAATGATCGGTGATCCCCGCCCCGGCGGCGGCACCGAGATTGATCCCGATGTTCAGGCCCTCAGGGCGCAGGACGTCGTACAGCACGCCGGCAGCGCGTTGGACCTCGGAGATCAAGACGTGCAGCTCCTCCGGCGGCATGCCGGCAAGGTCGGCCGTGTGTCGCAAGGGTGCTACCATGAGGTGGGCGCTGGCGTAGGGAAACTTGTTGAGTATCACTACGGCGGGTGTTTGCGTCAGCACCAATTGCTGCCGTGGCTCCGACGCATCGCGTGCAGCGCAGAAGATGCAGCCGGTGGCTTTCGGGGCTTCGAAGTAGGCGCCGCGCCACGGGGCCCAGAGGACCTGCATGCGGCGCGTCCTGCCTACTCGGCGGCGGCGGCGAGATCGGCTTCGGCGACCTTACCGTCGACGCGCAGGCGCAGTTCCTTGCCGACCTTGAAGAACGGCACGCGCTTGGCAGCGACTGAAACGGTCCGCCCCGTTTTAGGATTGCGTCCCTCGCGTGCCCGTCGATGCTTCACCACGAAGCTTCCGAAACCGCGGATCTCGATCCGTTCGTCGCGGCGCAAAGCATCTGCCATGCTGTTGAAGACCGCGTTGACCATCGTCTCGGCCTCGCGGCGCGAGTAGCGCGGGTACAGTTTGACGACCTCTTCGATCAACCCCCGCTTGGTCATGACGCCCCCTTTATCTACTCTGGCTTGTCTTTGCCTGAATCGCGATCGAGTCGGAAGTCGTCCGGCATGACGTCTTGCAGCGAGAAGCGCGCCTGTTCGCGATCGCCGCGCATGTACGACTCCATTTCCTCGCGCTCTTCGCTGCGCCGCAGAGCCTTGATGCTGAGGCCGATCTTACGCTCTTTGGTGTCGACTTGCGTAACCTCCGCTTCGATCTCCTGGCCCGGCGAAAACACCTGCTGCGGTTTCTCGATACGCTCGTTGCTGAGCTGCGAGACGTGAATCAGCCCTTCGACGCCCTCTTCGAGCTCGACGAAGACCCCGAAGTCGGTGACCGTGGTGACCTTTCCGTGCACGCGTTCCCCGACGGGATAGCGTTGCGGCATCGACGACCACGGATCTTCGGCCAATTGCTTCACGCCGAGCGCCACACGCTCGTTGTCCGCGTCGATCGACATCACCACCGCTTCGATCGTATCCCCCTTCTTGTAGAGCTCGGAGGGATGCTTGACCTTGCGGGTCCAGTGCATGTCGGAAATGTGCACCAAGCCGTCGATGCCCTCGTCGATGCCGACGAAGACACCGAAATCGGTGATGTGCTTCACCTGCCCACTAACGTGTGAGCCGATCGGATGGTTGATCTTCAGCATCTCCCAAGGATTCGGCGCGGCTTGTTTCAAGCCCAGAGAGATACGGCGATTGACCGGATCGACATCGAGAACGACGACGTCGACTTCCTGTCCCGGCTCCACGACCTTCGAGGGATGGGTGACGCGCTTCGTCCACGACATCTCCGACACGTGCACCAGTCCCTCGATCCCGGGCTCGAGCTCGACGAACGCGCCGTAGTCGGCGAGGCTGACGATCTTGCCATGCAAGCGCGCGCCGATGGGGAAGCGCTCCGCGACCGTTGACCATGGGTCGGGCATGATCTGTTTCATGC
>JACQEN010000338.1 GCA_016200585.1 Deltaproteobacteria bacterium | reverse complement strand
CTCGAGCATGAGCATGACCAAGACGATGTTTCTGCTGCTCGGGGCCAAGCCGATGAGCATGTACGACCGCTACGCCACCGATATGCGCGACTATTTTACGTCGACGCCGGACCTCACTCCCTACACCGCCAAGCCGCGAATTGTGCCGGTTGAATACGGCTCATCGGCCGACCAGGCACTGAATCTCTATGCCCGGCGCGCCACCGAGCTCTCGGCGAAGCTCGACCTGACGACGTTCGACCAGGACGGCGAAAAGATGATCGAAGTGTTGCAGCTGGTGAAGCTCGGCGAGCGTGTCGAACAGCAGAAGGGTGTGGCGATGAGCTTGGTATGCGCCATGGTCATGAGCCTCATCACCGGTGGAGCTCTGGTGCGGAGGCGAACCGCGCGCGCCTAACCTCGCGCGCCTGCCAGCGATCCGTCGACCAGGGCGAGTGTGGGGTCTTTCCTCGGGCGCTTCTCCGTCCTACAACGGTCGCTCCAAAGGAAACCTCATGAACGCCGCCCAGCACCTTGACCGTCTCAGTCCCGACGACGCCGCCTTCCTCGTCGAAGAGGATCGCGGGGCGCACATGCACATCGGCAACGTGCTCATCGCCGAGGGGCCGCCGCCGACGCACGCGGAGATGCAGCAGCACGTCAAAGCGCGCCTGCATCTGGTGCCGCGCTATCGACAGAAGCTCTGCTACCCGCCGCTGCAAGTCGGCCGGCCGTTCTGGGTCGACGACCCGCGCTTCAACCTCGAGTATCATGTCCGTCACACAGCCCTACCCGCCCCCGGCTCGTTCGACCAGCTACGTATGCTCGCCGGCCGCATTTTCTCGCAGGATCTCGATCGCTCGAAGCCGCTGTGGGAACTGTGGCTGGTACAGGGCCTGGAGCACAATCGCTTCGCGATCATCAACAAGACGCACCGCGCCCTGGTCGGCGGCCGCGGCAGCATCGACATCGCCACGGTGCTCTTCGATCGTTCGCCGCGCTCCACCCATCCGGCAGGGGCGCGCAGTTGGGCCCCGCACCCCGAGCCCTCTCCGGCCGAGCTGTTCGCCGCCGGTCTGCGTGATGCCATCGAAACCCCGGCGCAGTTGGCGGCGGAAGCTTGGGAGGCCTTGAGCGAACCGCAAGCCACCCTCGCCTCGCTACGACAAGTTGCCAGCGGGCTCACCGAAGTGCTGGCCGCCTACCTCGATCCACCGTCGCCGACGCCGCTCAACGTACCGATTGGAACGCACCGGCGGGTTTTCTGGACGCGCTGCCGGCTGGAGGACTTCAGCGCCATCAAGGACGCTTTCGGTACTGACGTCAATGACGTCTATGTCGCTGTCGTCAGCGGCGCGTTGAACCGTTGGCTGCGACATCGTGGCATCCACAGCAGAGGCCTGCGCCTGCGCGCCGCCATACCGATCTCGTTCAAGATCCCTCGCCCCGATGGCGGTGTGGCATCCCGCATCGTCGAATGCTTTGCGCCCTTGCCGGTGCAGTGCAACGACCCAGCCGAACGATTGGCGATCGTGCATACCGCCCTCAAGGATTTGAAGACCTCGCGGCAAGCTCTTGGAGCGCGGACGATTTCGACGCTGCAGGCGTTCACGCCGCCGGCCCTCTTGGCACAAGTCGCCCGGCTGCGCTTCTCGACGCGTTTGTTCAACCTCGTACTGACGAACATTCCGGGGCCGCAATCGCCGCTCTATCTCCTCGGGCGTCAGGTCGAGCAACTTTGTCCGATCGGGTTTCTGCTCGAGAACAACGCCCTTATGGTGGTCATGGCCAGTTACAACGGCATGCTCGAAATCGGCCTTACCGCCGATCCGGATGCGCTACCCGATCTCGACGAGCTCGGCAGCGCCTTGGATGACGCCATCGCAGAGTTGCGCGAAGCCGCAAGCAAACTGCAGCCGAAGAAAGCAAAGAAGAAGCGCTCGGCAAAAGCCGCACGCCAGACCTGACAGCGAAATCTGTCGCTCGAGTACTACGTCTTACGTCATCACGCTTCACGCACCACGTTGCACGATCAGGAGCACTTCATGCCCGAGCACATGGATCGATTGACGGCGACCGATGCTTCGTTCGTCGTTCAGGAGAAGGGCCCGTCGCACATGCATATCGGCGGGGTGATGGTCTTTGAAGGACCACCGCCACCCTACGCCGAGCTGCTCTCGCATATCGAAGCGCGCCTGCATCTCGTGCCGCGCTATCGACAGCGCGTCCTGGTTCCGCGCTTCGAGATGGGGCGTCCGTTGTGGATCGACGACACGCGCTTCAACCTGACCTACCATGTACGCCACAGCGCTTTGCCGCCACCCGGTTCGGAAGAGCTGCTGCAACGTTTGACGGCGCGTTTGTTCTCGCAGCGTCTCGACCGCACCAAGCCGTTGTGGGAGATCTATCTCGTCGAAGGTCTCGAGGGTGGGCGCTTTGCGTTGATCAGCAAGACGCACCACGCCATGGTCGACGGTATTTCGGGTGTCGATATCGCCACGCTGTTGTTCGACCTCACGCGCGACGCGCCACCGAGCCCGCCGGCGCCGAAGTGGACGCCGCATCCCGAACCATCGCAGATCGCCGTAGCCGCCGACCTGGTTACCGATGTCACCAAGGCCATCGCCGACATGACGACATCGACGGCCGACGCCTTGCGCGAACCGCGGCGTGCTTGGGAAATCGTTAGTGAAGCCGCGGAGGGCCTGGGCGAGGTGCTATGGGCCGGCTTGACGCCGGCGGCGGCTTCACCGCTCAATGGTCCGATCGGCCCGCACCGTCGCGTGCTGTGGGTGCGCACACGGCTCTCGGACTACAAGCTGATCAAGAACCGTATCGGTGGAACGGTCAACGACGTGGTGCTGGCAACGGTCGCCGGGGCTTTAGGTTCCTGGATGCGGCGGCGCGCGGCGCGCACCGAAGGTCTCGAGCTCCGCGCCGGTGTGCCGGTGTCGGTGCGCGCGGAGATAGAGCACAACCAGCTTGGCAATCGTGTAACCATGATGGCTGCGCCTCTCCCTGTATACTGCAACGACGCGGTCGAGCGCCTGCAGATCGTGCGCGCCGCCATGAAGGATCTCAAGGAGTCGAAGCAGGCTCTCGGGGCGCAGTTGATCGTTGGCCTGGAACGCTTCGCGCCACCGACTCTGTTTGCCCAAGCATCGCGTCTGCACTTTTCACCGATGCTGGTAAACCTGATCGTAACGAATGTCCCCGGGCCGCAGTTTCCCCTCTTCCTCATGGGTCGCGAGATGCTGGAGATGGCGCCGGTCGGTTTCATTGTCGACGGATTTCGCCTGATCGTCGCGCTGGTGAGCTATAACGGATACCTGACTTTCGGACTCATGGGAGACTACGACTCGATGACCGATCTGGACGTCATCGCGGCCGCCATCGAAGCGCAGCTGGCCGAGCTCGTCGAAGCGGCTGAAAGCTCGAGCGGCGACGCTGGCGCCTGAGCACCTGTTGGCCGCGCGCTTGACGAACAAACGTTCGTTCGGTACTCACCGGGAACCGTGCCGCTCCCCGCTCCCAGCCCCGCGTCGACTCGCCGCAGCAAGCGCGATTCGAGTCCGCTGCCTCTGCCGACACGCGAGGTCATCCTCGACACGGCCGAGAGGCTGTTTGCGCTGCGCGGCGTCGATGGCGTGGCGGTTCGCGATCTGGCCCGCGAGATGAACCTCACAGCGCCGAGCCTCTACAATCACTTCCCCAGCAAGCAGGCTCTCTACGACGCGGTGCTCGAGCGCGGGCTGCAACCGATCGTGCAGTTCATCAGCGAGGCCTGGCACCCCGGCAGCTTGCGGCTGGAGAATGTCCATCAGACCGTCGATCGTATGCTGGCGCATCTCGTCGGCCATCCGCATCTCGCGCGCCTACTGCAACGCGCCTTGCTGGAGCAGAGCGGCAGCGCTCACGAGCTGCTCTCGCGTTGGATGAGTCCTCTCTACCGTGAGGGATTTGCGGTGATCCGCGAGAGCGCCGGGGTCGCCGGCTGGGAAAGAGAAGAGCTGCCGCACCTGGCTCTCGGGTTGTTCGGTATGGTGTTCGCGTACTTTACGAACATCGCGGCGCTGGCCACCATTTCACCCGAGGTCGATCCGTTTTCTCCGCGTGCTCTCGCCACGCAGCGACGCTTCTTGGAGAAAGCCATCTACAGACTGCTCGGACCGCAGCTGGGCGAGCAACGGCGCAAGCACAGCTGAGTTGCGCCGTCAAATTTCACCCGACGAGGAGACTTTTCATGTCCGATACACCCGGTAAGATCACTGACGAAGGTCTGGCGCGTATTCGCGCCCGAATCGGCAAGGGCTTCGAAGGCCGCCGGCCCTGGCGCACCGAGGTCACGCGCGACGCCATCTACCATCTGGCCCTGTGCATCGGCGATCTCAACCCGATGTACCTCGACGAAGACTATGCGGCGAAGAGCCGCTGGGGCACGCTGGTAGCGCCACCGATCATCGTACAGACCATGGACACTCTGCGCGCCGTGGGTCACAGCGGCCTCCCCGAGGGTTTGCCCGGCGTGCACTCGATCTGGACGGGTTCCTACTACGAATGGGTGCGCCCACCGATGCTTGGCGACCGCATCCGCGCTGAATCGTATCTCAAGGAGGTCCGCGAAAAGGAAAGCTCGTTCGGCGGCGGCCGGGCGGTGTATCAAACCTACGAAGCGAAGTACTACGACCAGGATAACCAATACGTAGGCGTTCGGAACGACACGTGGATTCGTATCGAACGCCAGAAGACCGCCGAAAAGAAAAAGTATGGCGACATCACCCTGGCGCACTGGGAGAAGGCTGACATCGATCGCTTCATGGAAGAGTACCGCAATGAGAAGCGAACCCGAGAGCGTTACTGGGACGACGTGAAAGTCGGCGACCCGCTGCACCAACTGATCAAGGGCCCGCTCACTCCGACCGCTGAGATCGCCTTCGAGTCGTACTTCGGCATCTATCTCGTCGGCAATAAGGTCGCCGCCAACCTCTACGAAAAGCATCCCGCCCTGATGATTCCCAACGAACAGGGAATCCCTGAACCACCGCAGCGCGTGCATTGGGACAATGCGTTCACGCAACGGCTGCTCGGATTGCCGGGCGCGTATGATCTCGGTCCGGAGCGCTGCTCCTGGCTCATTCAGGGGGTGACCAACTGGATGGGCGATAACGCCTACCTCACCAAGATCGAGGCGCGCTACCACAAGTTCAACTACATGGGTGACGTCACCTGGGTCCGGGGTAAGGTAACCGACAAGTTCGAACGCGACGGCCGAGCCTTCGTACGTTGCGCCGTCGAATGCGTGAATCATCGCGACGAGGTTAGCGCTACCGCCGACGCCGAGGCCGAG
Source organism: Deltaproteobacteria bacterium (assembly GCA_016200585.1). Taxonomy (GTDB): domain Bacteria; phylum Desulfobacterota; class Binatia; order HRBIN30; family HRBIN30; genus JACQEN01. Next base: position 3,771 of record JACQEN010000338.1, on the reverse strand, counting down.
CTCCCACGGCGCTGATCCACCCGTCGGCGCCGCTTGCGCTACTTGGTGACAACGTCGATTGGCAACAACGTCACGTTGTTCGATACGTCGTTGTCACCCGACGGACCGGTCGCAACCAGCAGAGCGGTGCAGCGTCGCGGTGAAGCGGACGTGCCTGCTTCGAAATCTGCGGCGTGAAGCACGAGCGGGATGGAAGCGTGACGCGACTTCATGTCCTTCACCGGGGCGTTGTTCTGCGCAATCGCGTTGGGGCGATGAAAGATCGGTAGTCCCAACGTTCCGGTTGGACAGTCGCCGTCACTGGTTTCCAAGGTGATGGCGTGCCCGGCCTGATCCGTAGCATCTGCATTGGTCACGAAGGCGATCACGTTGCGGTTCACATCGGCCCCGTTGTGTCCGAAGTGGATCTTCAACGGCGCAATACTCTTGACCACTGTTTTGTGCGGCAAAAATGGATCGATCCGGCTGAGATCGATGACGTTGAGCTCCGGAGTGATCAGATTATTTTCAGGCGACGGATCGAGATTTCCCGCCAATGGTACCGTCACTTCGAACGTAAGAGTACACCGCTGCGGCGACTTCTTGTTGATCGGATGAAACTGCGTCGCATCGATGCGGATCGGAATCGAGGCCACGGTCGACTTGCCCGGGGCGAGCGCCATGCTCGACTGCGCACCCGCCTGCAAAGGATCAAGATCCGGAACCCCGTCGATGGTTCCAGGGGGACAGTCGCCATCGCCCGCGGTCAACTGAATGGTTTGCGCCGTCGTTCCGGACCTGTCGCCGTTCGCCACACGAATCAAGACGTTCTTGGAAAGCGAGGCTTCGCCGTTCAGGGTAACGTTCACCGGACGAATTGGGAAAACAACCGCATCGTGGGTGGACACTGGAGTATTTGTCGGCGTACGACTGGCTGTGGCGGTAGCAGTATTGGTTGAGGTTGGCGTACTGGTCACTGTTGGCGTCGCGGTCCGCGTGCTCGTCGGCGAAAAGGTCGGCGTCGCGGTTCGCGTTGGCGCCCCCGGCGGCAGCGAAGCCGTCGGCGTCGAGGTCGACGGAGGGATGGTTGGAGTTTGCGTCGGTACTTCCGGACACGGTGTGACCGGATCGGGAGGACAACCCATCACCGGATCGCACATACCGACGCAGGTGTTGGCTGGGTCACAGGCTTCCAGTGCGCAGAATGCCGAGCACCCGTCACAGCTTGTAGCACCACCGTCGTCGCACTGCTCCGGGTACTCGACGACGCCGTTGCCGCAGGTCGGACAGGGCAGCAGGCAGTTATCGATCAAAGACGCCGAACATGTAGGAAGATCGACCAGCGTCGGGGCCGGTAACACGCCGTTTACGCGGATCACCGGGGGCTTGCGCGTCGGATAGCTGAAGACACTCCCACCGTCGACTCCCGACGTCTGTGTCTTCGTAGCGTTTACGGTACCGTCAATTCGCAACTGCTCGTTTGCCGTCAACGAGATCTGCCCCGATACTCCGGTGGCGCGGGCGATGACTCGTCCCGTGGCTGAAACGGTCAAGTTGCAAGCGCGAAGATCGATTGTACCTGCATCACCACACCCGTCGATATCGCAAGTGCCGCCACCGACGTTAACGTCGCCCTGAACGGTCAGCGTCCCGCCGCCCGCCTCGCCGGCGCCCATCGATATGTCGCCGCCGAATCCTTCATTGTATCGACCGTTCAGCTCAACATCTCCGGTCAGCGTGATATTGCCGCCGGCGTCGACGTCGAGCGAACCACCGCCGCCACCACCGCTGACATCAAGCATCCCCACGGTCGAAAGATTCACGCCCGCTACGAACGTCAAGGTCCCTCCAACCCCCGCCCCGCCGTTGGCGCGTGACGACACGATGGCCCCCGTCTGGGTGGTGATCGAACCGGGCGCCTCGATGTCGATATCACCGCCATCTCCGTCCGGCGCACCGCCTTCGGCAAAGATATCTTGCGTGACGTTGATATTTCCGAACGTCGCGGTGATGGTGATCGCACCGCCGTCGCCACCCGAGTACAGATTGTATTCGCTGCCCCGAAACACAAGCTGCCCCAGCACCTGCACGTTATGGCCGGCGCCGATCGTCAAGGTACCGGCTGGACCGGTATCGCCGGTGCCATTGCCGCGAATTGTATTGACCGAGACGTCGAGATCCGCCGTGACATTGACCACCCCGCCGGCGCTACCCGAAACATCGATCACGTCGCCCAGGCTGATGTTGGCACCGGAATCAAGATCGACCTCGCCGCCTCCGTCGACGGACACGTAACCCCCGGTAGCCGTGAACTCGCTACCAGCGCCGCTGGTTATGTTACCGGCAGCCGACACCGTTATGCGTCCGCCGTCGCCGGAGCCCATCAATTGCGCCGCTTCGAGCTTGCCGTTCATCGTCACGCTACCGCCGGCGGTGACAATGATCACTCCACCCAGCAGATTACCCGACATCTCAATGCGCGCGCGGGTCGTGCCGGATTTCTGGAGGGTGACATCGCCGCTCGTCACGATCGCGATCGTCCCGCCGCCCGCGCCCGGTCCGCTATTTTGAATTCCGTGGCCATTGATGAAGGAGCCGGCCACCATGTTGAAACTGCCGGCATCCACGGTTACCGAGCCGGAACCGATATCCAGCTCACCGGTCGCCGTCATGGTTACGGCGCGACTGCCGAAGTCCAGACTGCAGCCGTCGGCGACGCTGAAGGTCTTCGTGATGCTGCACGGTCCGCTCACCGGACATCCTGGATCCTGGCCGACAATTTCCCCGGCCGTGCACGCCGTCAGGGCGCGTACGTCGCGCGCAACCAGTCCGGCCAGCAGTATACCCGCAAGCAGGGTACGCGTCATCGAGCCCATCGTTCCTTATACATGGCTACCGTCAAGTATACTAGTCAGCTCGCGGCGATCGGCTTCTGAACCTTGCGGGAAGCAAAGCAATTCGCCAACGCCTCCGCTTGCATCACGACGACTCGCCCCAATGCGGTGAGTGTTGAACGGCTCACCAACCTCCGTCAAGTAGCTTTTTGAATTGTCGCAGGGCTTCGACCGTACGCGGCCCGTACCAGGAGAGCGCTTTACCGTCGACAAAGTGGACCCGGCCGTCGTGCCGTGCCGGGGTGCCGTCGAGCCCGTCCAAGCTTTCCAGGTCTTTGGCCGAAAACGCGTACGGTTCGTCGGGTAACAAGATTACCTGCGGTTGCAGGCGAGCCACCGCTTCGATTTCGACCCTTGAATAGCGTTCCGGCAACCCACGAAACAAATTCTCGCCTCCTGCCTGGCAGAGCAAGTCGTCGTTATAGGTATCGCGATTGAAAACCATCCACGGGTTTTTCCAGATCGGACAAAATACGCGCCGCGGCCGCACCCCATGCGCGGGCCGTCGCTGTTGTATTTCGTGCACCGCCGATTCGATCTCGCCGGCCAATGCCTCGCCGGTGGGTTCCATCCCGACGAGACTGGCCAAGCGGCGCATCAGCGCTGCGACTTGTACGACGGTTCGCGTAAAACTGACGAACACGGTCAGCCCGTGCTGCAGCAACGCTTCGAAGTCCTGCCTGCGATTCTCCTCGGCGTTGACAATCACCAGATCGGGCCGCAACGCCACGATCGCACCGACATCAGGATTCTTGGTTCCGCCGACCTTCGTAAGGGTACGCACCGATTCTCGCGGCTCGGTACAGTAGCGCGTCACGCCAACGACCCCCGCGCCGCCGCCCAGCACAAACAAGAGCTCCGTAAGGCTTGGCACTAGACTGACCACACGTGCCGCCGG
>JACQEN010000337.1 GCA_016200585.1 Deltaproteobacteria bacterium | reverse complement strand
TCTACTCATGATGCACAGCGGCGGGTTTCAGTTCCCTCTTCATCGGGAATGTTGGTGAGGCGCCGTGAATCGTTCAACGATTCTCTGCGAAGTCGTGTTTCAGTTCCCTCTTCATCGGGAATGTTGGTGAGGCCGCTTTGGGGGAGCGCGTAAACACAGGGAAATTCTATGGACAAGGCTGCGCTTACAGCGCAAACCATTTGTCTGCCCGAAAACCGTCGAGGTTTGCGAAGCAGACTTCAAAAGACATCGCCACAGTAGTTTCGGTATTCGCATTCTTCGCATCGCACGCGCACGGACGTCGGCTCGGGCATTTGCTCGTGCTCGATCATTTTGCGGATTGCCAGGGTCTCCTGCCAGGTCTCTTGCCTCAAGCGGTCATCGATGTCGACAGCCGTAACGTCGCCCAGGGGTACGCGGTAGATGAATCCCAGTGGAACCGGAAGGGCAAGCGTATCCTCGACAAGCAACGCATAGGCGCAAAGCTGGGCTCGATGATTTCGCCGCACCGGTTCGCGGGTGTCCTTGAAGTCGACCGGAAACGCTGCCTTCTCGGTGATGATCAGCAGGTCGAGCCGTCCCGACAGCCCGAGCCGTGGCGACGATAGCCACACCTGAAACTGGCGTACGCCGTTGGCCAGGCCGTAAGCGCGCAATCGCCGCCGCCGTTCCAGCTGTTCCAAGCGCGGCTCGACGGCCTTGCCGTGCTCCATCTTAAACGTTGCGACGGCGTGCACCGGCATGACGTATTGGTAGAAGACGATGCGCGGACAGTAGGCGAATTGTTTGATGTCGTTCACACGCAGCATGAGGCGGGGCGCGTCGTCTACGGGCGGCAACCGCAGCCCGACATCCGCTTGCAGCGCCGCAGCCGCTCCGCTCAGCGTTGCTTCGTTGTCTTGCGCAACCGGCACGGGTGGCCCTAGAAGCGCCCAATCGAACTGCTTGCGCGCCGGCCGATTGATGGAATCTTTGCTCGCCATGCTCTTCACAGCTCGGGCTCGGGTAAGGGCTCGTTGGCGTGCAGCAGCACGGATTGGACGTCCTTCTGGCAAACCGGCTGCACCAGGATCTTACCTTCCTCCTTGCCCAACGTGTCGCGCAGCTTCAGGAACAGCTCCTCGCGTTTGTTGCGGCTGAGTGATCCGGCAAAGGCGCTGTACTGGACCCGCAGCAGCCCGAAGTCGAGGCACACCTCGGCAATGTTCGTGCGGGTGCGGTCGTCGGTGATGTCGTAGAGCACAAAGGTCCTCAGCTCCTCGCTCGGCATGCCCGCACCTTGGCCTTACCACTTGAACGCAAAGGTTCGATACGCGCCGTCGCCGCGCAGAAAAGCGGCGGCGCGGCGCGCCTGCATCTGTAGGATCGAGCGCACTTGGAACTGCTTGCCGCGGTACGTCTCGGTAGCCATCAGGCGGGCCATGACCTTCTCAGCCACGGCGCGGCGTGTTTCGAGCTCCAGAAACCCGCGTTCGATGTTCAACGGTTCACCGAGGTTGACGTGTGCGATCACCGCGCGATCGACCACCGGCTGGCGGAATTCCTCGGTGAGGTCGAGCACCAGCGACGGTTTGCCGGGGCGGTCGACGTGCATGAATCCGGCAAACGGTTCCAAGCCAGCGTTGAGCACTGCTCCCCAGACGTGCGAATACAGAATGCCGTAGCCGTAGTTCAGCGCTGCGTTCACCGCGTCGGCGGCGCCACGGCGTTCACGTCCTTGGAAGTCGACGCGCCCCACCAGCAGCGCCTTGACGGCTTCCCAATATTCGCGGCCGCCGGACCCTTCGAGCCCGAGCAGCGTGCCGCGCACCGCGTCGATTTTCTCGCCTTGGACTTGTCGGACACGATTGGCGGCCGCACGCAAAGCGCCGGCGGCACGCGCGACGCGCGCGAAACGCTCGGCGTCGACTTGCTTCAGATGCTTTCCGAAGTAACGCAGGAGCCGTTCCTGATTCTTGAGCTTGCCGGCGACGATGGCGCGCGCCAGAGCAACGCTGCGTTCGTCGTGAAAGGCCAGAATCTGTTCGCGCCGCGCTTGCACGGTGGCGGTGAGCATCGGCGATGTCACCAGCGCGTAGGGTTTGCCGGTGGAGTCGAGCAGGCTCAGGCGCACGCCGCGAGCGCACAGCTCTTCCAGAAGATCCGACGACATCGACACGCCGCGCGAGGCCACTACCACTTCGTGAATTCGAAACAGGGGAAACTGGTAGACGACGTTCTTGCCCTTGCGCACCACCAAACGTTCACTCTTCTTGGCCAGAAACAAGCCGTAACCCGAGAGGATCAGTTGCGACTGATCGTCACTTTTGACCAAGGTGATGCCGTCATCGATGCGTAGCTCGGCGGCGACGCTGGCATCCGGTACCTCCATCGGTAGCGAGTCGGCCTCTCCGGAAAACAAATTGAACTGCAGCGGAACCGTGAGATGCACAGCCGGCGCTAGCGCTGGAATCTCCGCCCGCCAAGCGGTCGCTGCCTTGTCATTCGGCATCACGCCCTCCGTTCAAGGCAAGAAACATGCAACTGGTGCGCCTCGGCCTTCGCCTACGCTCGGCCGCCTGGGGAACGTGTGCGGAAAGCGCGACTGTACAATCTTGCACCAAACGGTGCAGATCAGTGGCGAGGTGTTGCCGCTTCGATACGTAGCCAGCCGTTGCCGAAGACGGCGTTCTTGCCGATGTGCAGGTACTCGCCGGCGCGCAAGAGCGTCAGGAAGGGCTGCAGGTTGCCTTGTACAGTCAGGCGTCCGGCGAAGCCGCTAAGGTCGTGCGTGACGCCGCGCCGCCGGGTGAAGCGTGAGCGGTCGACCCACCTTGTGGCATCCTCGACGGTGCGAATCTCCTCGGCGGCGGTGCCCAGGGCTTTGAAGTCGATGTTTAACGGTCCGTCGCCGTAGAAGGTCGACAGCGCGTTGACGCGGTCGCGCAGGCGTTTGAGCACGTGATGGAATGCAGGGTGACGTACCGCTTCGCCTTCGTGGCCGGGCGACGATCCGCTTTTGAGAGTCGTCGGCGTGAGGAAGTGCAGGGTGAGGGTGTCGGAAGGAACGACGGGCCCTTCGACGGGGCTCAGGATAGGCGACGGGCGACAGGCGTCGGGTGTGTCGATGAGATGGATCTGAAATGGCGTCGGCGGGCGCACCAGGTTGGAGGTTCCTTCGTAGACGGTCGTCAGTGAGCCGTCTGCTGCCACCGCGTCGACGCGGGCCAAAGCGACACGAGCGCGATTGAGCCCGAAGCCGTTGGCACCGAGCTCGCGAAAGGCGACGATGAAGTAGGGCAGGTAGTCGACGGCGCGGCCGGCGACGACGAGGTCGAAGACGACGGATTCGCCCGGTGCGTAGGTCGTCTGCGCCGTTAACGGCGGCTTGACAACGAACGGCCGTGGGATGTTGGGGTTGCCCGTGAGCTGGGTCGCGTCGGGCGGCAGGAACGGATTGAACACTTGCGTGTAGGGGCATTGGAAGCGCAGCGAGCACTGGGCGCACTCCCAGCTCAGGTCGACGCAAACGAGCTTGCGAAAGGCGCTACCGAAGCCGCCGCGCAAAGAGTTGCCTTTGTTGTTGGCCGGCAGCTGCAGCGGTTGCTCGGGCTGGAGGTGGAGTCGCAGGTGAGAGATCCGCAGCGACGGGATTGCAACCGGGTCGTCGTTCACCGTCTCACCCTCAAACCGTTCTCCGTAACGACGAAGAGGCGCCCTGCAAATTGCCGTTGCGAGCCAAGGATCGAGAGAGCGGAAAGCACGGCGTGACGGGTATTGGTCCGTCCATTCGAGCTCAGACGGAAGATGACGATGCCATCGTACAGCCGTGGAGGAAAGCGCCGAATGTCACCGAGCCCTTTGTCCAACGTGAAGAGCACGCGCCGGGCCTTGCGAGCTGCACGAGCCACAGTCGAGTCAGGTCGTCCGGTGAGCCCTTCGCTTGCGACCGAGTCGACCTCGTGGCCAAGTTGGCGGAGATCGTCAGCCAACTCGGCGGGAAGATTCTCGTCGAGCTTGACGCGCATAAGGCGAAAGAGGTGTCAGCTCTTGCTCGCGTGCCAGCGCCGCGGCGTAGGCCATGGCGGCGCGGATATGCACCGGCTTGAGTGTCGGGTACGAGTGCAGGAGATCGGCTGCAGTGGCACCCTCGGCCAGCGAATCGAGGATGACGGCGACAGGAACGCGCGTCCCGGCGGCACAGAGTTGGCCCCCGCAGACGCCCCGGCGCGAAGTGAGATGACGTGTCCAGTCGAACTTCAAGGTCATTCGCGATCCACGCAGCGAGTATGATCTGTGTCGCGGGGGGACCGCAAGAGCTTCGATCAACGTCAGCTATCGCCCCTGCCGACCAACCCAAGGAGGATGTTTGCGACGCCGCGACGGGTCAGCGTGACGCGGTGCTCGGGTTCGCCAAGGGACTACGAAGACGCCCTTGACGAACCGCTGCGCGCCCGGTCGGCGGGGTGGTTGTCGGTTGCATCGAGAGGGCTCGCCGATCAAGATGAAGGCGTGATTGCGGATTGGTTGTTTGAGGTCAGCACGCCTCTGGGCTTCGATGTCCGCTGCACGCGCGCCTACTGGGAGTTCATTGTTTCTGAAAAGCACCCGGTGCTTGCCGGCCACGTGGAGGAGGTCAAACAGGTGCTGATCGAACCCGACGAGGTGCGAAGGAGCAGAAAAGATGCGCAGGTCCTGTTATTCTACCGCGGCGGTTCGCCGCGCTGGATTTGCGCTGTGGCGCGACGGGAGGAGAGTTCCGGGTTTCTGGTCACTGCCTATCCAACGGACGCTATCAAAGCGGGTGAGGTGATATGGACAAGATCAAGGTAATTCACGATGTCGTCGGGCACACCCTTACGGTGTGGTTCGACGATCCGCAGAAGGAAGAGATCTGCGAAGAAACCGCCGACGAGGTGGTGCTGATGAAGGACGCCGCCGGCCGCGTCATCGGCTTCGAGTTGCTGCATTACCTGCCGGCGCAGCCGTCGACGGGCTTGAGCGTGGAGACGGTGATTCAAACAGGCATGGAGTAGTTCGAGATCACAGCAACGCGTACTGGCTATGGGATGGTTGGATCGACGCCGCGACGAGTCAGTTTGACGCGGTGCTCGGATTCGTCAAGGGACTACGAAGACGCCCTTGACGAACCACTGCGCGCCGCGTCGGCGGAGCGGTTGTAGTTGCGTGGGGCGGTGCACTGTCTGACTACCGTCGACCTCGGAGATGGGAGTTCTATTATGGTAGGTCCACGCGACGATAAGCCGCGAAGCTCCGCGTGGTCTTCACGAGTCGATACGGGACGGCGGACGGGACGTAGACGCGATCGACAGGTACTTCAACGACGTCTCGTCCGGGCGCAGCCTGAGCAACACGGACCGGCTTGGGGCCGAAGGTGCTGACTCGATCCCACTCAGCCGATGCAGCCAGTTCGTCGAGCGGCTGTATTGTTCCTATGCGGGTGCCTGCCTGCGGCACTTGGCAGAGGGCAAGAGTGAAAGCTCCACCAGCCCGCAGTTCATCGACCTCAAGATGGCCCTTCGCTCCTGGCGTCGGCTCGAATTGGAGAAAGCCACCACGCTTGCCTGAGTAGGTGACACCACCGGCAGCATCACCAACCAGGCGCACGGCACCTTCATCCATGCCGGTCCGCGCAATTGCGACGTGAAATGCGCCATCCGATCCTGTGCCCGAGAACGACACGTATTCTCGGAATCCGACCGTCGGCACGAACATGCGTACGTCGGCGCCATCATCTTCGTCCGACTCGTCATCGCCGGAGTCCGATCGCTCAAGCTTGCGGAGTTTCACGAGCGTCGCGCTGACCACGGCCTCTGCCGGTGGTGAGATTCGAACGGGGCGACCCCGCAACAACTCGAACAACCGGACACCATGGTCGACGCCGAGCTGTTGAATGCAGGCATCTACGAGCGCGAGCTTGAAACTGTACGGAGTTGGCACCAGGAGGGTCTTCCCTCCTGAACTCGTGGACATGCTAGTGCGCAACGACCACAAGGTCGTCGGTCGAAACGCCACGACCAACCACGGACCACTGAAGGGAAGCGACCAAATTGGAACCGAAGACTGTGGTGCCGCAGAAGCTGACGCGGATTTCGCCCTCCTCGCCATAGGATCAGTTCGGCACTTCCAGGCCCTGAATGATGTCGGCCATCGCGCCTCCGAACTCCGCTTGCGTCGCGAATCGTTTCACGCCGATCGCCTCTGGACTGAGCCTGTTGAGCGCCTGCGCTGTTCCGTCAAGCTCGTTGAGGTAGCCATCGGCGAGCGGGCTTGCGGTGGGAGCAGGCACGGAAAGCCGACCACTCATCGCCACGGCTCCTTCGAAGCCCAGTACGTGAGGGTGTTGAGTGTTCCGCTGTGCGCCGCTCGTCTTCACGAACGTGTACCAGGCGCTCAGGAGCAGCGCTTTAGACCGCAGCAGGCGCTGCGCCGCGTCGATGACGTACTCAACCGTGATGTCATTCCGCCCAACCCGGAACACCTCAACGTGTGCCACCACTGCATAAACCCCAGAGTTGAGCGGCCGATGGAAAATCGCCTGCCCAATGTTCTCTTCCGCGCCAGCCCCTTCGCCGCGCCCACGCGGGTCATACTTCACATGAAAGAGAGTGTCGCTCCGCGTAAGGTCCGGTACCCCGACAACCCAGCCAAACTCGATGCACGATTTCCGCGGCAAGGAGCGCCCTTCAGCCGTGATCAGCGTTCCCTCAAGGTCCGTGACTGCACAGGTACGCAGCACCGCCGACAGACCTTCGACGTTGTCCTTGGAGCCAAAGTCCGAGAAGAATGTTTGATCGCCACGACTGTTGATCCGGTTGGCGTCGAAGACTTTCGCTCCATTGGACAGGGGGAATGCCGACGCGTCCTTCCCATGCTCCTCTAGGGCGAGCCGGTGCAAGTGTTCCGCCTGGATGTGCTTGAACATGTCGCCGGAGATCGCGTTGACCGTTCGAATGGCGGGCATGCCGTTGCTCTGCACCACGACGCTGACCATTCGCGTGAGCTGCTGGTTCCCTTCGGTCCCTTCATTGTTGAGGTTGTGCAGATCGAGCGTGAGACGACCACAGATCGACAGCGTATAGATCTTCATTTTCGGTCCTCCTCCCAATGTCCGTTCAGGAAGCGGTGCGCTCGGCTCGCTTAGCTTCGCGCGCCGCCTCGGCGCGGGCCTTCTCGTCCGCGGTCATCGAGAACCCGTATGCGAGCAGCAGCAGGCACACCATCTTTGCATTCACGTCGCCGGAAGTAACGAACGCAAGAAGCGTATCGAGGTCAGCCTGAGCCACGGCGTCACGAGTCGGTTTCTTCTTCTCCTGCCGCTTAGCATTCTCCTCGTTGTAGGACCGCACGAAGTCCGCCAGCTCTTGAAGGAAGAACTCCGTCCCCTGGTCGGTTGCGCGCTTCCATCGCTGCGCCAATCCGTAGTGTATTTCGTACTCCTGCTGCCCCTGGCCCTTCCAGTACTGGGCTTTGACTGTTGCCTCGTGAACAGCGTTCGCGATGCCGCGGAAGCCCGGGGTCTTCACCAGGTCCGCGATTCGGGGATTCAGGTCGTCACTGAGCGCCATCGTCAGCACCTCCAGGTTCGGTTGGGTGAACTGCTCACCGTATTGCCCGCGAGCCTTCTTCCGCATGTAATTGGCACCATAGTCCGCGAAGAAGTCGAGGTACAAATCCAGCTCGTTTCGGGAAACTGCGTCGCGATAAGCCAACAAAAGACCTGCCTCTTCCGCCTCCTCTTCGTCGAGGCTCGCGAGGACGCGCTGGTGCTCGTCAAGCACCGTCCGCCATGTCTCATACGTAGCGGTCGAAACCGGCAACCAATCGGGAAGGAGGATTGTGGAGACGTTGCTGAGCGCCTTGCCCGTCCCCAACTTCTTGAAATAGGCAACCTGCACGCCGGCGAGAACGTCGCGCAGGTGCGGCTGGGATGGTCGGATGGTTCGGAGGAACCGTACGGTCCGCTCCTCCGGATTCGGGACGTACTCGCTGTGCGTTACGAGCCACTCGGCCAAGCCAAGCACTGCGAATACGTCGGACTTCACGTTGGAGTATGCATGTCCAGCGACGAACATCCTCTCTTCGGTGAGTTCATCAGCAAGTTTCTGCAATACTGGCAGCGAGATCTGAGTTCCGGGTGCCAGGCACAGCACCTTAATGTCCTGGCTTCCGGAGCCGACGAAGCGTGCACTCAGCAAATAGCCGACCCCCCGGTAGCGGCACCACTCGTCAAACCAGTCCACCCATGGGTCCTTGAGGTTGTCAAGCTTGGCACCGTCCGGTTTCGTGCGGTTGATTCCCTTGCCAGCCGTTGGCCAGAAGGCTTGGAGTACCTTAGCTTTCGCCTCCGCCTCCGCAGCACCCAACGGCTCAGGTTTCAACGGCCGCCACTGGAGCGCGCGCGAGAGAGCGTAGGCTGCCAGCGCGTCGGAGTCCTCCGAGATTTGGCGCTGAATCGCGCCTGCAAGATCGTTCCAGCTCTTTGAACCAGAAAACATTACGTTCAACGCTTTGAAAAGCTTAAACCTCGGATCTGGAGATTGCGGTTCGGTACTGAAGATGTCTCCGCCAGTTCCGCCCTTCCTCTTCGATACCCGGCCTTGCTTGTTACGCCACCGCCACCACACGTTCTCCACTTCCTTCTGTTGTCGGTACGGAAATGGATCCGGCCGTATGCCTCTCGGTGCGGGTCCGGCCTTCTCGTGTGCGAGGTACTGGTAGCCGACTGTGAGTTCGGCGCGGTGTTCGTTGGGGAGCGGTGAAGAGAGTCGGATCAGGAAATTGGCGCCAGCATCCGATACGGTGACCTGCGTGCCCGTTGTTGCCAACTGCTGGAGGATCGAGGCTAACCCAACTGCCTTCAGCGTGTCGGCATACGTCCCGGTTTCCTTCGCAACCGAAAATTCAGTCTGGTCCGTCATGGGTGCACTTTGCTCGTCCGCCCCGCCGCGACAATCGAGCTACCAACAGCTGTCCCTCGTTGATCTGCGAGACGCGTGACCCGATGCACGATCGACTCAAGCACCCGCCAATGCCAGTCCGCTCCGCCCTCTTCTAACTTGCGAGCGAGCATGTGATCCGTGAACCACTCCCAGTCTGCTGCGGAAGCCGGGAGCCTCTGGGCGTCGAACGTTTGACTCCTGACCAGTCGTCGCACCTCATTGGCAGCAGTCGGATCGAACTCGAAGCGAGGGGTGGTGCGAGAATAGTCGACGGAACCGAGGCCCGTGCTCGCCGAATGGTGCTGCGCTACCGCAGCAACAGCCGCACGCAGCGCTTGCCATGCTTGCTCGCCAGAGAGGCCGCGATGCTCGATCATTCCCTCAACCACTTGCATCGCCATCCACGCGCCCTCAAGAGCGTGCCCGGGCCGCCGAAATTGCCTTTCGACTTCTTGCTCGCGCTGACCAGACGGCCACCGATGTTGTGCGTGAAAGTCTGTGTGAGCAAGCAGAATGGTCCTTCGCTGCACGCGGTCCAGGAGCGCGCGGGCTTCCTGATAGGCGCGCTCGCCTTCATCGCTGTCCGGGTAGTGATCACGGCTGCTACTCTTGAGCCGCTGCCAGCGCCAGACGACCTCTTGCCACGCTTGGTTGAGTTTCCCCAGATCGTGCAGCTCGGCGGCGAGTAACGCGAGCGCACGGGCGGTCCCAGCAGGGAGCGCGAGCTGCGAATCGATCCATTGCAACCCAACCGCATGATCTGTCAGCTCGAAGGTCTCGGGCTCAGCACGTCTCTCGACCCAGAAGCGAGCCAGCTTTTCTCGGGCGTGCACGTCCCCACACAACATCTCGGCATGCAGGCGAACCCACGCATTATGCGTTCCGTATTCCTCGGCACGGTAGGACCAGTCTGGCCGTCGCGTTCGCTTCAGATCTTCGTTTGTAAGCGTACCGGCGCTCTGCCAACCTCCGGCTACCGACGGGACCCCAAGCTCCAAGCCTGCATCAGGCGTATATCTGGCAATGGCTGGATTGAGGACGACATACCGATCCTGATACGTGGCAACGAGCCACTGCCGAAATCCCTCACCAACCGTAGCCACGGGTGCATAACCTGCGAACCCTGATCCCCTCTGCATGGAGGCGTCCCACTGTGCTGCCATGAGTCCCCAGCTGCCCGTCGGACACAAACCTGCCGCGGCGCGACTCAGGGCAGCTACAGACACCCGGCTGACCGATATTGTTTCCGGCGCGAAGTTCGGGGCGAGACGAGAGCCGATGGGATCACTGAGCCGAGACTCGTCGGCAATCGCCACGCTCGTTGTATCGATGTCTCGAATCATTTCCTGTGCCTGTGCATAGTTTCGATGATCAGGTGTGGAAAGCATTGCCTTTGCAGCCTTTCGCCGCCACTCGGATTCGTCAAAGCCCCGAACGGCCTCGCTATCCAAGGCAGTATGCACCACATCGATCAGCGCCAGCTCGTCATGGAAGGCGAGAGCCAGACCGTGCTTGTCTGAAAGCTCAACGGCAGTCCGGTCGATGGCGTCCCGAAGAGTCTCGGATTCGCCGATGTCATCTTCGTCGGGCTCTCTACGTCGCCCTAGCCAGTATGGCCGGTAGTCCCGTCTGCCCTCGTCGTCGATGGTGTCGTAGACGAACACGAACCCGTTCTCGCCCTCGTACCGCGCACACCGCCCAGCCCGCTGAACCAAGGCATTCGCTGGCGCCAGCTCGGTGTGGAGATGATCAGCCGAAATGTCGAGCCCGGCCTCGACTACCTGTGTGGCCACCAAGATCGCCTCGGCCTGCGCGCCACCCTTGAAGGACTGTCGCGCCCACGCCTCGACGTCCGCTCGATCGTGCGACAGAAATCGGCTGTGCAATAGCCGGACGGGACACTGCGGCATCAGTGTCTTCAGTGCTCGATAGATCTCTTGGGCACGTTTTACGGTATTCAGGATGACGAGTGTCCGCCGTCGGCCAGGTGGGAGCACGCTATGTGCGTCGGCTACCGCAGAGGCGGAAAGGGGCCGATCGAACCACCGCCAGATACGCTGCTTGTTGCGCTGGCCCGGCATCTCCCCAACCTCGTCTGGGGGAACGGTGACTGTGGTTGCGTTCAGGTACTCCGGCTTGCACAGGAGATCTCGCGCGGTTGTTGCTTGTGTCGCCGTCATCCAAACCACGCGCGCGACCCCAGCCAGGTGGCGAGCTAGAAGCAGGGCAGTGCGAAGCGCGCCTTGAGGCTCCAGCAGATGGTACTCATCGAATACGATCAGGCTACCAACCAAGGCCCCAGCGTTGACGTTCGCCATCCGCGGCGAAACGCTGAACGGAATGCCCAGATAGCTGGAAAGCAGTTGATCAATCGTACAGAAGGTGATGCGCCCTTCCCCGAACAGTGGGTCACCAATGTCAGGCATCGAGCTCGTCTCGCCAGTCTGTAAGCGGATGGGAATCTTCTGATCGAGCTGGAGTTCGCGCAGACGGTCGCGCGTTGTGTGGTACAAGGAATCCGCCAAGGAGCGAAGCGGCAGCGCGTAGAGCAGTCGGTCGGCGATCGGCAACCTGTGAACTCGGGAGTAGATGAATGGCATCAGCACCGCCCAAGTCTTACCCGCGCCGGTGGGCGCACTGATTACCAGACCCTTTCCAGCACGCGGACCGTTGTCGCGCCTCTCGAATCCCGCCGAGTCAGTTTCGGATGTGGCGAGAAGGGCAGATGCGACGCGGCGCTGATAGTCGTACGGGGCAAAGCCAGTGGCATTGACGAAGAAGTCTTCAAACCCCCCGCCACGACCATTCGAATCGGTGGTCACGGCTGCTCCAGAAAAGCGGATCCCTGGGTGCCGCAATCATTCCCGTCGCGTCCCAATCGTATATCTAGGGGACGCCCTAGGAACGCCGTCCAAAGGTCAATCTCCATCAGGGTGCTCAAAACATGCTCTGCACATTTCCGCACTTCTTCGCCAGCTTCCGCTTCCACTGCATCCAACCTGCAGCCTTCTCCATCACCGTAGTGCGTTCGATCACTTTGTTCGCGCTCGTGTTCGTCATCGGCTCCCGTTGCCTGTTGTACGCCGCTCCTTGCCGTGCCCGCTGCGCCTGGATGCGTTGAGAACGGTCACCCCGACCAATTCCTTGCCGCGGTAGCGCATTAGAATCCCGTCGCGGTCCACCGTGTCGGTGGCCCGTTGCGGGCGTTTGAGGCTGATGTAGAGCACGTCGGCCTCGTGGTCGTAGTCGAACCTTAGGGACCGGAGGTGGTCGCAGTTTGCGACCACCTCCGCCTTCTCATCCGCTGTGAGCTGAAAAACAAAATCCTTCGGGAAGCGATGCCGATTGCGCTTCACCTGCTCGTTCAGACGTTTCGTCGAAACGGAATAGACGCGCGCAAGATCGGCGTCGAGCATCACGCGTTGGCCGCGAATGAACAGAATGCGTGGAGTGATCTGCTCGGTAGTCGAGTCTTGCGGCAACACCCCCCTCATCGCCGGGCCTTGCTACTACGACCTGACGAGGTCGGCAAGTGCATTCCCGACTTGTGGCTGCCACGATGGCAACGTCGCGCCGATTCAACGCGAAACGTAAGGCCTGAAAACGCGCGCCTCTGCGCGTTCACGCTTCACGTTTCAAGTCCGCCAGCCCCAGCTCGGCACGCAAGGCCGCGACGTCGGGAGCGAAGGGCTGGTGCCCGGCGCGCTCGGCACTCCACTCGAATTGCTGCAGCAGCGCTTCGAGTCGCTCGCGACCCTGCGCTGTGCGGCTGGCTTGACGCGGTGTGCGATTGTTCAACGCCGGAATCTTCTCGTGGAGCCAGCTGCGCCAGCGTGCCGCCGCCATCTCGCGCATCTTCTCCTGCACTTCTGGCAGGGCATTGAGGCGCTCATTTTCCTGACGCGCGTGCCGTTCCTTTGCGGTTTCGGGGCGGCCGCGCTTCGCCTCGAGCTGCGCTTCGATCGATTCGATCAGGGCGCGCTGGAATAGCACCTTCTCTCCCAGCCGCTGTTCGATTTCCTTGCGAATCTTCTTTGCACGACGTTCCGAGTTGACGTTGACGGTCAGGCGCGGGCCGTCGATGTGCAGGTTGCCCAACGTCGTGTTGTCCCAGTCCTTCATCTGGCGATTGCCGCGCTTGCTCCAATCGAAGCGCACCGAGTGCAAGGCGCCGGAAGCGTCCTGCTTCGCGTCCTGGAGGCAATTCTCCACCAATTCTTCGAGCCCCAAAGTTCGCAAGGCGTCGAACGCTTCCTGCGACGAGCAACGCAAATCGAAATGCAGCGTCGTTGGCACCAACGGGTCGCCGTCGGTATTGCACAGCTTGGGCAGGCGGGGATGATTCAGCTCGTCGGCGATGTCGAGGTAAACCGCGCGCAGCTGTGGATCAAGGACGTGCAGATGCGCGTCGGTAAGCACACCGTCGATCTTTGTCAACGCGTCGCGCAGATCGATCAAACGCAAACGGAAGTCCGGCGGGATGACCAGCGGCGCGCAGCCGCTCATGACGGCAGCGCCATCCATTTCTACGAAGCGTGTGTAGAGAATGGCGCCGGCGCGAATCGACAGGCTTGCCGAGTGCTCGAGGACCAGCGTTGTCGACGAAGTGAAAATATCGGTGAGCGTCATGCTCTGGCCAGGTTCGACTGCCGTCACCGTGTAAAAGCTGTATGGCCGCTCGCAGATGAGGCGCGCGAAGCGCTGGTCGAACTCGTCGAGCCGGCAGTCAGGGGAAGCCAAATACTGCAGAGCCAAAGGCACGTCGACCGGCTCCGCCGGTGTCAGCGCCAGTTCGGGATCGGGCAGCCAGTTGAAGAGGAACCATGGGATGAAACTGGTTTCGAACATTGGGTCGTCGCCGAACGCATCGTCCGCCTCGGGATTGAACTCGTGCCAGGCCTGCTTCAACACTCCAACGCGGTAGTGCTGTTTGGCAAAGGCAAGGACCTGCTCCACCACCGTTCCCTCGGCGCGCCGGAGACGGTGTCGTGCGAGATCATCGCCCTGGCTCTCGACCGCACAGCACTTCTTGAACTTTCGCCCGCTGCCGCATGGACAAGGATCATTGCGCCCAGCCTTCATCGGTCCAACCTCCGGGTCGTTTCCTAGCGCAAGGTGGAATGCCAAGTCACCCCGTTTCTGCCCGCGGGTTAGCAGCGCCAAGGGAATGTGCGTAAGACGTGGACCGTGTGCCGTGAAGAGAAGCCTTTGAAGGGAACCATTCCCTATCGCGTGGCTGGCTCCGTCGCTGCCGTCGGGTTCACGTCTTTCCTTCCGCGTTCCGCACCCCGCCTCCTGACTGTAGCCCTCGCACTCACTCTTGTTCCCCTCCCCGCGTTCGCCGGTTCGACGCTGCGCGCCGTCCGCGTCATCACGACTGCCGACATGACCCGGCTCATCGTCGAGCTGTCGGAGCCGGTCGAGCATCACATCCAACGCCAGCAACGCGAGCCGATCTTCGGCGTGCCGGAGCGTGTGGCCATCGACTTTCCTGGCACCCGACTTGATCCGGCCGCGAAGCTCCCAGGCAGTTTTGCGGAAGGACCCGCCGTGCGTCTGCGGGCCGCGCGTACCGCAGAGGGCGCGGTCCGTCTCCTCGTCGACGTCCCCGGCCTTTCGGACGTCGGCACGTTTTTCCTTCCCGATCCCTACCGCTTGATCGTCGACTTGCGCGGTACGCCGCGCCTAGGCAAGCCGCGTCCGGTGCCGACCCCGACACGCCAGCTGCCCGCCTTCGTTGCGCCACGTTCGCGAACGCCGGAACTGCGCGCGGCGCGGCCGTCGCCGCTGCCGGCGCGCCGCCGGCTGAAGATCGTCCTCGATCCCGGACATGGTGGAAAGGATCCCGGTGCTTTTGGCGTGGGTGGTATTGCCGAAAAAGACATCGTGCTGGCGATTGCCAAGCGCTTGCGCGATCGTCTCGCCGACGAGCCTGATCTCGACGTCGTGCTGACGCGCGACAGCGATGTCTTCCTGCGCCTGGAAGAGCGAACGGCGCTGGCGAATGCCGAGCACGCCGATCTGTTTCTGTCGATCCATGGCAACGCCAGCACCAATGCGAACGCCAGCGGCGCCGAGACCTACTATCTCAACAACACCGACGACCATGCGACCTTGCGCTTGGCAGCGATGGAAAACGGGTTGCGTTCGATGACCGGGCAGAGCGGCGATTCCTCCGACATCGCTTTGATCCTCAGCGACCTCATTCAGAACTACAAAGTCCAGGAAGCCGTCCGCTTGGCGCAGGAAGTGCAAAACAGCTTGGTTGCGTCGGTTCACGCGCACGGCGCCGACATCAATGACCTCGGGGTCAAGCGCGGGCCGTTTTACGTCTTGGTCGGTGCCGGCATGCCGGGCGCTTTGGTCGAAGTGTCGTTCCTCACCAATCCTGAAGAAGGGCGACGCCTGGCGGATCCTCTCTACCAAGACGCGATCGCCGACGGACTCTTGCGCGGTTTGAGGCGATCGGTAGAAGGTATGCGCAGCACCGGGAATTTATGAATCTGCAAGCCAATACCGATCCAGTGCTCGAAGCTCCGGCGCCCGAGCCGCTCGTCCTCGGTGACGATTGGGGTCGGTCGGCGCGCGAGCACCTCGAACGCACCAAAGACCGCTTGTTCGAGTGGCACAATCAAGGCGCTTCCGGCCAAGCCATCGTCGACGCCTACACCGCGGTGATGGACGACCTGCTGCGCAAGCTCTTCGATGCAGCGAGCACCGAATATGCCGAGCGCTTTTCACGCCTCGATCAGCGCTGCACCGTGGTGGCGCAAGGCGGCTACGGCCGCGCCGAGCTCAATCCGTGTTCGGACATCGATCTGTTGTTTCTGTATCCGTATTTATCCGCTGTGATCTGTGGCCGCAGTTGCTCCTCACCGTGGCGGCTCACCGCAAGCGCGGGGGGATCGCCTGGGCCTGGAGCTCGACGCAGAC
>JACQEN010000336.1 GCA_016200585.1 Deltaproteobacteria bacterium | reverse complement strand
TTGGCGGCCGTGACCGTCAGCCAGGCGATGTGTTGATCGATGAACGTTTCGAGAGTGCGCTTGAGATCGAAATGCTTCGGGTCTTGATAGTACTGAATCTCGGAACCCATCACGGCCCCGGCAAATACCTCGGCGGCGAGCTCCGCGTCGACGTCGGCGCGAAAGTGGCCGCTGTGCTGCCCGAGCTCGACGATGCCACGCAAGAAGGCACGGAATCGTTGCATCATGGCACGGAATTCGGCGGCCAGGCGCGGATTGGTATCGAGGGCCTCGACCATCAGTGTAACGATCATGCGGCGGTGATTGCTCATCGTCGCGTGCTCGAAACAGATGTGGCCGAGACGACGCAATGCCGCCGGGGCATCTTCGATCGGCGTGACGTCGCCGACGGCAACGCGCTCGAATTGCCCGACGCGGTTCTTCACGGCCTCGAAGAGCAGCTCTTCCTTATCTTTGAAGTGGTAGTAGAGAGCGCCTTTGGTAACGCCGGCGGCGCGCGCGATGCGATCGATCGACGTGCTGGCGTAGCCGTACTTGGCAAAGCAATTGATGGCAACGTTCATCAGGTCCCGGCGCGAATCTTCGCGTCCGGGCCGTGCGGCCGCTTGCATACTGAACGTTTAGTAGGTCGCGAATTTTGAGTCAACTAGGGGGTGGCGGCGGCTTGCAGTCTGGCGCCGAGGCAAGCGCGCAGTCGGCTCGCCTCGGCGGTTCTGCTTACGGGATGATGTAGTAGCGACCGAGGAGAATGAACATCTCGTCCTCGGTGGTGACTCCGCCCTTCAGCGGGCAGGCATCGCACAGCCCGTCCCCGGCACCGACACTGGTGTCGCAAGAGGCGTTGCGTTTCGTGTCGTTGCCGCCGGTGCACACCGCGCCGACCTTGCCTTTGGTGCAATTCGTCGGCTTGCCGCACGGGCCGCCGATGCCGGGGAACGAAATGGGCGGCGGCGGCGACCCGGAGCGCGTCTTCACCTCGCTCGGGTTGGTGTACCCGTTGTCGTACAACGAGCAGAAGGTAAGGGAGCGGTCGTCGTTCGACGAGCCATCGCCGGGCAGGGCGATCGCCGGGTTGAGGCGTAGCACAACCGGGTCGTTGTAAACCAAGTTGACGTACATCAAGCTGGCGGCCGGATCCCTCGCCACCGGCGCCGGCACACCCCCGAGGGCGGCATTCACGCTGGTAATCAGCTCGTCGACGGATACGCTCGCGTCTTCGTTGCCATCGACCTCCTGACACGCGTCGATGTCCAGCGAGCCCAGAGCGATGGCGACGCCGGTCACCAGCTCGTCGACGGTAACGTCGCCGCTCAGATCGCAATCGCCGACCTTGAGACGTTTGGTGGACGTGCAGGCCGAAGCTTCACAGACGTCGGGACTGACGAAATCGTAACCGAACGGATCGCACGGTTGTCCGACTTTCGGACCGCCGCTGCAACGGAATGCACCGCGGAACGTGCGCCAGCGTTTGCCGCGTTTGTGGGTGTGCGAGCTGAGCTCGAACAGGTGGGCCCGTGGCGGAAAGACACTGATCTGGCAAGGCTCGTCGGTTGTGAAGGCAGGGGCGCTGGTCTTGAACACGGCGCTGGCGTCGAACACCTGCACCGACGGCGCCTTTTGCTCCTGCGGCTCGGAAAAATCGAAATTGAGCCAGGCGTGCAATGTCCCGGGCTCGCCGGTGAGGTTGAACGCGTGCGAGCTCCACAAAATGAGGCCCTTCATCGGCAGCGAGTCGTAGACGCCCGGGGCAAACGGGAATTCCTCCGCCGTTTGTTGTGTGATCGAGATGCCGGCGCTGTCAAAGCCGATTCCTCCGTCACCCGGGCCATATCCGAGACAACCGACGCTGTTGCCGATCGCCGAGGCGCAGATTCCATCTGGACTACAGCTCGACGTGTCGAGTGGATCGCACGCCTGGCCGGCTTGTGCGCCGCCGTGACACGTCCACTCTCCCCACGAAGCGCTGCCAATCGTCGCCGTACCTTTGTAGAGAATCGGCACCATGTGGTGACTCAAAGGGTCTTGTCGCGTTTCGTGCAGCTTGTAACGGAACGTGCCGTCCGCACGCCGCAAGTGATCCGGCACCTGGTCGGTGACGTCGTAGTAGCTGGCAAAGCAAACCTCGCGCTCGCTGTGCGCACCGAGGGTCCAAGGCGGCATCTTGAGCTGAACTCCCGTGCCGGGCGCAGGCGGCGGCAACGGCTTGATGGTGATGGGTTCAGGTGGCGGCAAGCACGCGTTGAGAAGGGTCGCCGTACCGTCAACGACACCGGAGCTCGGTGCACCTTTTTCGATCCACAGACGAATTGCTTCCAGCTCATCGTGGCTCAAGCCCGGCAACGGATCGAGGGGCATGGCGCGTAGCGGAGCAGTCCATCTCTCCGGGTCGGCTTTCGCTGCGAGGTTGATGAACAACAAGCTGTCGTCCTTGTCGCCGGGAATGACTCGTCTAAAGCCGGCGACCGTGGTTGCGTCGACGTCAATGAGACTGTCGTATGCGGCGGCAGCTCGCAGGTCGAGCCCGCCCGACTTCGCCGCACCGTGGCAGACCTCGTTGGTGCAGCCGTGGTTTTCGAAGATCGCCTTTTGAATCAACTCGAACGTGCCGTCGAACGTGCCGCTGGAGCAGGCGTCAGCTAGAGCAGCGCTCTTGCTGCATGCAAGAGCCGCCATCACCATCAGGAAGCACCGCCCCACGAACAGTGCTCGAGCTCGGATCATCATTCCCCCTAGAGGCCGATATTTCGTACGACCCGGGAGGCGGTATCACGGGCTCGGATGGTTGTCCAAGCAAACCTACCGTCAGGTCAGTTTGGAACCTTGATCTGTCTTCGCGACCGAACCGGTCGCTTAGAAGTGGATCCCTCAAGCAAAGACGGTGGCCGAGGAAACGCTGATCGGCTTGTGCGCCAACAGCTCCTTGAAGGCATCCGTCAGATAGTGCTGTTTAACCGTGGCCGGGTCGCGCGCGTCATCGACCGGGCCGTGGAAAACAATTGTTCCGTCGCCCTTGGCCAAGAATATCTCGGTGGTGCGCTGCGCCTGGAAGAGTTTGGCGATGCGGGCCCCCTGGTCGTCGATGAGCCGGCCGCGGATGTTCTTCTGCTTGTGAAAGTCGAGCTTGGCTTGGGGTGTGTCGTTGCTGTTCGGGTAGAGAAAAATGAAGTCGATACCCTTCGCCGTGTACTGCTTCACCAGCTGCCCGAAACGCTCAGCGTATGCATTGGTCGCGGGGCAGGTGGTGCCGACGAAGACGTATGCGGTCGTCCTTTTCACTTTGGCGCTGTTGAAGTCGGCCGGCTTCGGCGGGTCGGTTGAGAAGTCGAGTGTCTTGGCAATGAAGCTGGGTACCTTCTTGCCAACCATCGGATCGGGGGGAGTCGTGATGGTTTCGGCGCGCAACGCGCCGGATGTAAGAAGCAGACTTGCGACGCTAAGGACGAGTCGTCTCATCTTCATGGTCATCTTGGTGTGACAGTGTGCCGTGCGAAGGCGACGATTTCCAGGGGCTAACCGCGACAACCGCTGAAGTACTCCGGCCTGAAGATCGAAGGAGCAAAGTCAAAGCAAAATGAGCCCGAGCGCCGCGATCAGACCCATGCTGCCGCCGAAATAGAAGACCGCTGGCGGTGCCACATGCTGCCAAAGCTCTCCGGCAACGAACGATGCCGGGAACAGGCCAATGCCGACGATCGTCGCGTGCAAGCCGAGTCCAGTCGCCCGCAATGAGGCAGGTGCGAGGTCGGTAACGAAGGCCTTCTCGACGCCGTCGGTAACGCCCATGTAGAGACCGTACAGGGCGAAGACTCCCCACAACAGGTCGTGCTGCGCCGGCTGAAGTACGGCGAACAGGAAATATACGGCGCTGTAGAAAACGTAGCCGCTGACCAGCAACACCTTGCGACCGAGGTGATCGGACAGCCAACCGGCGGGGTACGAAGCCACGGCATAGACGACGTTGAAGGTGAGGTAGAGCAAGATCACCGACGCCGGGCTGTAGCCAAGGTTCTGCGCACGCAGCAGCAGGAATGTGTTCGACGAGTTTCCGAGGGTGAACAACAACGAGACCACGAGGAACCAACGCAGACGAGCCGGTAACACGTGCCAGCGAAGCGACGGGATCTGTCGGACATCGGTTCTATGCCGCTTTGCTTCGCGCACCAGAAAAAGCAGGGCGACACCAGCTAACGCCGGCACCAGCGACCAGAGAAAGACGCGAGTGTAGTCGCCGGTGTAGCGGGTGAAGAAATAGTAACCAAGGGTGACACCGATCACCGCCCCGAGGCTGTCGAGCGCACGATGCAGTCCGAACGCTCGACCGTGCCGCCCAGAATCGGCGCTCTCGGCGACGAGAGCATCGCGCGGCGCTGTGCGAATCCCCTTGCCGATGCGGTCGACGACCCGGCCGCCGAGCACCAGGCTCCAGCCCGAGGCTACGCTGAGCAGCAGCTTGCCCAGCGCCGAGCAGGCGTAGCCGAGGATCGTCGGCGTCTTGCGGTCGTTGAAACGATCGGAGAGGTAACCGGAAAACACCTTGAGCAGGCTGGCGACGCTTTCCCCCAAACCCTCGATCGTGCCGAGAACGGCGGGTGTCGCGCCGAGGTGAACCGTCAGGAAGAACGGCACCAAAGGATAAATCATCTCGCTGGCGATATCGGTCAGCAGCGAGGTCAGTCCGAGGATAACGATGTTGAACATCAATTGGTCGCGATACGCCCTTACGCCGGCGCGCGCCAGCTTGCACCGCCCGGTAGACGCAGAGAGGGACCGGGAAAATCCCGATCCCTCCCTGTCGCAAATCAGCGGTTTAGGATCGCCGCTTAGATCTTGCCTTGGAGCAAGAACGAGATGACCAGAGCGTAAATCGCCAAAGCTTCCATGAAGGCGATACCGATGATCATCGGGGTTTGAATGCGGTCGGCAGCGTTCGGATTGCGGCCGATCGATTCCATGGCAGCCGCAACTGCGCGGCCCTGGCCGAGGCCAGCACCAACGGCCGCGATTCCGAGACCCAGTCCTGCGGCCAACGCAATCCAGCCCTTTTCGCCACCATCTGCTGCCATTGCTGGTGCAGCGACCGACATGACGGAAGCCACGGCCAACAGCGGCCCAACGAGACGTTTCAGCATTTGCTTCTCCTCCTTTCTTCCGGATTTGAGGTCCCGCTTGCGCCACGCCTCTCTATCATCCTCTTCCACTCCTCGGCGCGCGGTTCTCAGAGATCGTATTCGGGGCTCAGCGCTCGCGACTTTCGCTCGAGCCGCCGCGTCCTGTCATTCAGTGATGGGCGTGCTCCTCCTCGTGATGGCCGTGATCGGCGATGGCCAGCGACAGGTAGATGATGCTGAGGATGGTGAACACGAATGCTTGGATCAACGAAACGAATGCTCCGAGCATGTAGAAGATCACCGGAATGATGACCTTGGTGAGGTCGGTGAAGATTTCCAACACCAGGTGATCGCCGGTCATGTTGCCAAAGAGACGCAGGCCGAGTGAAAGCGGTCGTACGAAGTTGTCGATCAACTCCAGTGGGAGCATCAACACCGCCAGCCACCAGATCGGCCCCATGAAGTGTTTCAGGTAGGGGCCGACGCCCTTCTCGCGCATGCCGTAGTAGTTGTAGACGAGGAACGAGCCTAGCCCGAGGGCGAAGGTGATGTTGAAGTTGCTGGTCGGCGGAGAAAAGCCGGGAACCAGACCCATCAGGTTGGCCACCAGGATGAACAGAAAGAACGTGGCGTAGACATGCAGGTACTTGCGCCCGCCGTGTCCTAAGAGTCCCTCGATGAATCCGACGAACCATTCGACGAAAACCTCGAGCGAATTGCGCAGGGTAAGAGTCGCATCCGGAACGATCGGGTCGCTAGCGGTGGCGATCTGTCGGCGTGCCGCGTAGGCCCACGCCAACAACCCGACAACGACGATGGTCGCGTGCGCCGTATGGACCGGCCACTGGTTCAGGCCGGGTACGAGACTCACCCACGTAAACGCGTGCTCCACTTATTCGACTCCTTCTGCCAAACGATGGTCGCTACGCACGGCTTCCACCACGCAAGCCACCAACAACAGCGTCGCCCCGAGGGCAAAGCTCATGCCCTCGACTGGCAAACGCCAGAACAGGGCGGCAATCAAACCCAGGAACAAACCGAATTTAAGGATGAAGGCACCGACCGCGAGAGCTGCAGATCCCTTGCGTTGCGGATCGACGATGGCGTCACGCAGGAAGCCGGCGATGACACGCATGAGCCAGAAGTTGGTGCCCATGACGGCGCCGCCCAGCAACACGCTGGCGGGTTCGGCCCAATGGGTCGCGTAGGCAAGCCCGCCGCTGGCTCCGAGGAGGCCAAGGTGGACCCTGCTGATACGATTTAGATCAACGGCCATTTTCGCGTTGTGAGCTAAACTGCTTCAAGTTCCAGATCAACCGATACAGAGCGCCGCCCATACCCCCTAACGTCATGAGCAGCAAGAACAAAGGCGACGTCCCCGTATAGCGGTCGAGGTAGTAGCCGGCAACGACCCCAGCAACAACGCTGCCGGCGAACTCGAACCCGAAGGCCGCGTAGCGTGCCCCTGCTATGAAGCTGTTGTCGTCGTTGGCGATGCGATGCTCCTTGGAGCCGCTCAGGCAAGTTGCGCCAAGACCTCGCGGGCGGCCTGCACGGTTTCGTCGATGTCGGAATCACTGTGCGCCAGCGAAACGAACGCGGCCTCGAACTGTGAGGGCGGTAGATAAACCCCACGCTCAAGCATACCTCGGAACCAGCGTCCGAAGGTCTCGGTATCACACTGACGCGATGTGGCTGCGTCGCTCACCGCGGCGACGCCGAAGAAGAGAGTCCACATCGAACCGACGCGGTTCAGACAAGCCTTGCCGCGGTACACAGCGAGGGCTTCACGCAGGCCCGCTTCAAGACGAGCACTGCTGTTCTCGAGCTGTTCGTAGACACCGCCCTTGTTGATCAGTTCGAGGGTCTTCAGCCCGGCCGCGACGGCAAGCGGATTTCCTGACAGCGTGCCGGCTTGGTAGACCGGGCCGAGGGGAGCGAGTTTCTCCATGATCGGCCGCTTGCCGCCAAACGCCGCCAATGGCATTCCGCCGCCGACGATCTTGCCGAGACAAGTCATGTCCGGGTCGATGCCGTAGCACTGCTGGGCGCCGCCATAGCTCAAGCGAAAACCGGTCATGACCTCGTCGAAGATCAGTAAGGCGCCGTGCTGGCGCGTGAGTGCGCGCACACCATCGAGAAATCCCGCCCGCGGTACGAGAACTCCCATATTGCCGACCACCGGTTCGAGAATCACCGCAGCGATGTTCTTGCCTTCGGCCTCAAAATAGCGCGCAACCATGTTGAGGTCATTGAAGCCAGCGACCATTGTGTTGCTGACGATTGCTTCAGGAATACCGGCGCTATCCGGTACACCGAATGTGGCGGCTCCGGAACCTGCACGGACCAACAGTGAATCGACGTGGCCGTGGTAACAGCCGTCGAACTTGAGGATCTTTGGCCTTCCGGTAAACCCGCGAGCCAAGCGGATTGCTGCCATCGTTGCCTCGGTGCCGGAGCTCACCAGACGCACCATTTCGATCGATGGCAAGGCAGCGCAAATCACTTCGGCCATCTCGATTTCGCGAGCGGTGGGGGCGCCAAAGCTGGTACCGTCGCGCATCGCTTCGTGAATGGCCGTGAGAACCTTGGGGTGCGCATGCCCGAGAATCATTGGCCCCCAGGAACCGATATAGTCGATGTACTGACGACCATCCGCGTCCCACACATTCGAGCCCCGCGCTCGCTGGATGAAGAGCGGGTCACCGCCAACCGCTTTCCAGGCTCGTACGGGGCTGTTCACGCCCCCGGGTATCCGTTGGGTGGCTCTTGTAAACAGCTGCTGCGAAAGGGTTTTTGACATCAGTCGTGTCGCTGGCTGGGTGCTGCAGCTACCACCTGAAGTGCCAAGCGTCAAGGAATCGCAATCGCGGCGGATCAATCTTGCGTGCGTCGGCAAAAGGCGATAGATCGACGAGCCTTGGCTCTCGAACGTCGCTGCAGTTCGTCGCTGCTGTGTGCACTTTGGGCCGCTTCCAAATCGTCGGTGGAAAACTTGTGAATCTCGCTTCATCCGTGCATCGAAGTATCTAAAACTTAATCGAAATTCTTATTACGCACACCTGTGGACAAAATCCGCGTTTCGTATGGAGCAAGCCTGGCACCGGACGATCGAAGCACTGCGGGAGCGGATCGATCCCGAAGACTATGAGAGCTTCATCCGACGTTTGCGCCCGGTTGCAGCGAAGGATCGCAATCTCCTGGTCGAAGCGCCGAGCAAGCCGGCGGTAGATCTGATCACGGACCGCTACTTGACGATTATCGAAGAAACACTGTCACAACAGCTGGGTTCGCCAGTGCGCGTATTGTTGCAGGCGCCGATGGCTGCTCAGCAGGAGCTCTTTCCGCTGTCCGTTCCTGCTCCAACGGCTGTTGGCAACGCTCGTAGCCGGCGTTCGTCGACGCTCGTACCCAAGTATACGTTTGATAATTTCATCGTCGGGGCGAGCAATCAGTTCGCCCATGCCGCATGCAAGGCGGTCGCGAACCTGCCAGGCAACCACTACAACCCGCTGTTCATCTACGGCGGTGTCGGGTTAGGTAAAACTCATCTCGTCAATGCAATTGGTCACCAGATTCTCGACCGCGAAGGCGACCGGCGAGTGGTTTACCTGTCCTCTGAGTCGTTCATGAACGAGCTCATCAATGCTTTGCGCCGCGACAGGATGGACGACTTCAAGGCCCGTTTCCGTCGTGTCGACACTCTGATCGTCGACGATGTTCAGTTCCTGGCGGGACGCGAGCGCACTCAAGAAGAATTCTTTCATACGTTCAATTCGCTCTACGAAGCACGGCGCCAAATTGTCTTGACCTCTGACAAGTTTCCGAAGGAGATTCCCGAACTGGAGGAACGGTTGCGCAACCGCTTCGAGTGGGGATTGATCGCCGACATTCAACCTCCCGATATGGAAACACGAGTGGCCATTTTGGAAAAGAAAGCTGAGGTGGACGGTATCGATCTGCCACACGACGTGGCCCTCTTCCTGGCTTCGAACATCGATTCGAACGTGCGCGAGCTGGAAGGATCCCTGACACGACTCGGCGCCTTTGCCTCGCTCAATAAGTGCGAAATCAGCGTCGACTTTGCACGGCAAGTCCTGCAGAACATTCTGCGCGAGAAGAGCTCGACGATCACCATCGACAGCATTCAAAAAGCGGTTTGCGATTTCTTCCACGTTCGCCCTGCTGACCTGCGGTCCAAAAAACGGACGCGCATCGTCGCTTTGCCGCGACAAGTCGCGATGTATCTTTGCCGGCGATACACCGATGCTTCGTTTCCCGCAATCGGCGATCGCTTCGGTGGTCGGGATCACTCGACGGTCATCCATGCGACACAGGTAATCGACCAACGAATCAAGGAAGACGCTACCATGCGCGCTGCCATTGAACGTTTGCAACGGATGCTAGAAAGTGGGGGATAACATGTGGAGAGGCTGGGGGGGGATTGTGAAAGCTTTTGCCCTGAGAGTGGAAAGGTGTTGTCACTGTTCAACAGGATATCCCGTCTGCTCACCATCGGTTGCGCAGATAGCCGTTGAGCCCAGCGTCGTTTCACATTTCCACAGGACCTACTACTGCTTCTAGTAATTCTTAAAAAAAGATAGAAGAAGGTACGAGGTGGGGAGGCATGGAATTCACTATTTCGCGTGAAGAGCTCTTACAGGGGTTGTATCTAACTCAGGGGATCGTAGAGCGCCGAACCACGATCCCAATCCTGGCGAACGTACTCATCGAGAGTTCCGACGACGGTATTTCGATTGCCGCCACGGACCAGGAGGTTGGTGTACGCCGGCGCTGTGAAGCCAAAGTCAAGAAGAAGGGGGCGCTGACCACCAACGCACGCAAGCTCTACGAGATTGCCCGCGAGCTACCCGAAGCGCCTCTGGTGATTCGTTCTCTCGACAACAATTGGATCGAGGTCTCGTCGGGAAAATCGAGATTCAAGATTGTCGGGCTCGACCCCAAGGAATTTCCGGCAATGCCCAGCGCCGATAGTGTGCACGATAACCAAGGTATCAGCATACCATCAACCTTGCTGAAAGAGATGATCGAGCGCGCTTCGTTCGCGGTGTCGGTGGACGAAACAAGACTGAACCTGAGCGGAATTTTTTTTGAACGTCCGGAGGCGGGGCAGCTTCGTTTGGTTGCAACCGATGGGCATCGGTTGAGTATGATCACGCGTTCCGTGGAAGGTGGTTCAGCAGCGCCGGGCGTGATCATTCCACGCAAAGGTGTCGGCGAGATTGCCAAGATTCTGGAAACTGGTGACGAAACCGTCCGTGTTCAGATCCAGGGCGGGGTGGCACACCTGTCGCGCGGCGCCGTCGAGCTATCGATGCGGTTGGTAGAAGGGGAATTTCCGGACTACAAGCAAGTGGTGCCGCAAAAGTCCGAGCGCCGGTTGGCAGTTGGTGTGGAACCTTTGCTCGGTGCGCTGCGTCGCGTGTCCATCGTGTCGAGCGAACGCACGCGCGGCGTCAAGATGCAGATCGAGCCGGGACGACTGGAGCTTTCATCGATCAACCCGGACTTAGGCGAGGCGAGCGAAGAGATCGCGGCTGAATACGAAGGTGCGGCCTTTGGAATCGGATTCAACGCAAAATATTTGATCGATGTATTGTCGGTCCTCGGGCCAGGTATGCAGGTGGAAATTGGTTTCAACGATGAAGTGAGCCCAGGTGTTCTTCGTTGTGAAGGAGAGACAGATTTTCTCTACGTCGTCATGCCAATGCGACTCTGATTCATGGATTGCAGGCGACCTGCAAACCACCCTGCGCCAGCCCTGAGTAGCCAACCGTAAAGGTCCTTCTGCACGGCCTGATTCGGTCCTCGTAACATCTATTTAAGTAGTTGAAATATATTGTTAATTTGTAAGTCCCTTGGCTGGACGCCGGAGTCCTCGTCTGCTAACATTCGAGACGTTCAAACAAACGTTTTCTTTTCGTGAAAGAGGGCCGAGTGAATCCAGCTGAAGCGCAGGAATCGGACGCGTATAGAGCCGATAAGATCAAGGTCCTAGAGGGGCTCGATGCGGTACGCAAACGCCCGGGTATGTACATCGGCGATACGGCCGAACGCGGCTTGCATCACCTAGTTTTTGAGGTTGTAGACAACTCCATTGACGAAGCTCTTGCGGGTTACTGCGATGCGGTAAAAGTCTCGGTCCACATCGACGGCTCCGTTACCGTCGAAGATAACGGCCGTGGAATTCCCGTAGACATTCACTCCACGGAAGGCGTTTCGGCAACCGAGGTTGTGCTCACCAAGCTACACGCCGGCGGAAAGTTCGGCG
The DNA here is from genome assembly GCA_016200585.1 of Deltaproteobacteria bacterium. Lineage (GTDB taxonomy): Bacteria > Desulfobacterota > Binatia > HRBIN30 > HRBIN30 > JACQEN01. The sequence goes on along the minus strand of JACQEN010000336.1, from coordinate 2,249 downwards.
ACGGTGCGTACAAAGTGTCGGGAGGTTTGCACGGCGTCGGTGTGTCGGTTGTGAATGCGCTGTCGGAGAACCTCGAGGTGGAAATCAAACGCGACGGTAAGGTCTATACGCAACGCTATCAACGCGGCAAGCCGGAAGCACCGCTGCGTGAGGTCGGAACCACCCAACAGCGGGGAACACGGGTGACCTTCAAAGCCGACAGCTTGATTTTCGAGAAGGTCGATTTCAGCTTCGACATCCTGTCACAACGCCTGCGCGAGCTGGCGTTCCTCAATCGCGGCGTGCGCATCAGCATCGATGATCAGCGGACGCAGAAGCAGCATGAGTTCCTTTACAAGGGCGGCATCGAGGAATTCGTTCGTCATCTGAACCGCGCCAAGACGCCGATCCACGGCGATGTCGTCTACCTCAAGGGTACGCGTGAAACCTGCGAGGTCGAGGTGGCAATGCAGTGGAACGACGGCTACGCCGAAACCGTCTTTTCGTTTGCAAACAACATCAACACGATCGAAGGCGGCACGCACCTGAGCGGCTTCAAGTCGGCTCTTACACGCACGATCAACAGTTATGCGTCGAGCAGCGGCTTGCTGAAAAAAGACAGCGAAGCTCTGCAAGGCGAGGATGTCCGTGAGGGACTCACAGCCGTCGTCAGCGTCAAGGTCCAAGAACCGCAGTTCGAGGGACAAACGAAAACCAAACTCGGAAACAGCGACGTCAAGGGATTTGTCGAAGCCCTCGTGAACGAAAAGCTCGCCGAGTATCTGGAGGAGCATCCAAGCGATGCAAAGCGCATTGCCCTGAAGGGCATCGACGCAGCGCGCGTGCGTGAAGCGTCGCGCAAAGCGAAAGATCTGGCGCGTCGCAAGGGCGCTCTCGATTCGGGATCGCTGCCGGGTAAACTTGCGGACTGTCAGGAACGCGATCCTGCGCTGTCCGAGCTCTACATCGTCGAGGGCGACTCAGCCGGTGGGTCCGCCAAGCAAGGACGCGATCGGCGCAATCAGGCAATCCTGCCTCTCCGCGGAAAGATTCTCAACGTCGAAAAGGCGCGCTTCGATCGCATGATCTCTTCACAGGAGATCCGCCTGCTGGTCACCGCTCTTGGTACCGGCATCGGCAAAGAAGATCGCGACATGTCGAAGCTCCGGTACCACACGGTCATCATCATGACCGATGCCGACGTCGACGGGTCGCACATCCGCACGTTGCTGCTGACGCTGTTCTATCGTCAATTCCAAGAGCTCATCGAAGGCGGCCACATCTTCATCGCGCAGCCGCCACTCTACAAAGTCAAGAAGGGGAAGGCCGAGCGCTATCTGAAGGACGAGGGGATGCTCGAGGATCACCTGGTGGAGCTTGGAACGGAAGATGTCACCCTGCAGGCCGCGTCCGGCGGGGAACGGCTGACCGGTGTTCCGTTGAAGAACGTTGTGAAGAAAGTCCGCCGCCTCGAACGACTCCTCAACCTCGTCGAGCGCCAGCACAAAAATCGCCACGTCGTGGCAACCTTCGTTCGCGACGCACGCATGTCGCGTTCGGTGCTCTCCGATCGGGCCACACTCGAGCAGCTGGTTGTCGATGTGAGAGCGCGCCTGACGGCGACCAACCCCGATCTGCAACCGCTGCAGATCGACATCGTTGACGATTCCGAGCATGCGTGCTCCAAAGTCCTGGTCCGCGCGCGAATGAATGGCAGCAGTCAGCTCACCGTACTCGATACACCCTTCTGTCTGACCCCCGAGTTCGAAGAATTGCATCGCGAGGCAAGCGACCTGCGCAGCGTCGGCGAGGCACCGTACACGATCAGCGACGGCGACAAACAAACCACGATGCCCACCCTGCGGTCGGCCGTCGAGCACATTCTGACGCAGGCGCGTAAAGGGTTGGACATCCAACGGTACAAAGGGCTGGGCGAAATGAACCCGGAGCAGCTTTGGGAAACTACCATGAACCCGGAGACCCGCACGCTGCTGCAGGTGAAGATCGAAGACGCCTACGAAGCAGACGAGATCTTTTCGACATTGATGGGTGATGAGGTGGAGCCGCGGCGAAAATTCATCGAAGAGAACGCTCTCAACGTTCGCAATCTCGACATCTGACGTAGCGCTGGAGGCGGATCGTTCCCGCGCAGGGGACCGGCGCCGCTACCACTAAGAAATTCTTCCGCCGGCTTCCATGAGGCTGCGGTGAGGTCACAATGGATAGTACTCTGAAATCGGGGCGAATACCCGTCAACATCGAAGACGAGA
>JACQEN010000318.1 GCA_016200585.1 Deltaproteobacteria bacterium | reverse complement strand
GGGCCTCTTCGACCTCCAAAGCTTCGACCGTGTTTTGGATTGCGAGCTCTTCCTCGCGAACGTTCTCTTCGTTCATGTTCAGCGCAAGTGCGCCGAGCCGGTTGTCCATACCTTCTTACAAAGCTCCTATGAAATTTTCGATTCGTTGCGGCGGGTCAAAATCGGCCGCAGTCTACTGGACGACTTCACCTAACGCAAATTCAAGAAGACGATTGCTTTTATCAGGCCAACTTACCTCAACTGCGGCCATCCGTTCCAGAAGCGTATCTCCACAAAGTTGAAAATGGCCTTCCATCGAGTTTGACCTCCCCATTGCTGCCATCAACCACCAAACCGCAGGTCGCAAGTCAGATCCCAAATACGGAAGCGCAATTCTTCCAGTAGATGCCGCCGCTGCTGGCCTGAACGGCATGGGCCTTCTAACGACAAGACTGACGGACCCCGACCTCGGAGCCGGGCTGAGTGTGCCGCAGTTGGCGTTAAGACTCAAGCCTGATGCAAAGAAAAATTACGTTTGCGGGCCGCACCGACATGTCAGGGTTGGGTAAGCACCAGTTTCTCGAAGTGCACGAGGGGCCCCGGCTCCTGGTCTTCACGGTGCACTTCCAAGCGTATGGCATGGGGCCCGGAATGCGCGATAACCAGCTGAAAAGCCGACGACTTGTCGTCCTTTGACGTTACGTCGAGGTGCCCGACCCGATCGCCTTCGACGTAGAGATCGGCGGTTGCAGGGCGATCCGTAGCGACGAGACGAACGGTAGCGGTCAGCGTCGCCGCTCCGCCCTCCATATAAGCGAGTTGCACGGCGCGCGCCCCGTTGGGCATCTCGAGCGTACCATCGTGATTGGCAGTGCAGCCGTCGCTGTATTTCATCCCCGCCGGGGCGAGCGTCAGCACACCGGATATCGGCTGAGAACAAGCCGGCAAGCCAAGCAGGAGCGCCAGCAAAGCACGTCGTCGCATGTGCGAGGTGCGGTTACCGCCTAAAGTTCCTGCCGTCAAGGATGCGAAAGCGCTTGAGATACCGGACAAGCTTCGCCATATAGCAGGACGCGATGAACAACGGCGTAGACGCAGCAACCGCAGAAACCGCAAACGTCCGCTCCTCCCTGATCTCCGCCGGGGAGAATTCGGTGCCGGGCGTCAAGGGATTTTTCCACTCTGTTTGGGACCATTGGAAGAAGGCCGCGCATGCGGTGGGCGTCGTGCAGACGCGGCTGATCATGATCGCCTTCTACTTCGTCGTCGTTCTGCCGCTTGGGTTGATGATGAAGCTCGGTAACGACAAGCTGCGGTTGCGCCGGCCAAACGGCTCCGCGTGGGTGCCGCACGAGCACCAGGAACCCAGTCTCGATAGCGCGCGACGCCAGTTCTGAATCGTCGCTCGGGGTGCGTCCTGGCGTGCCACGTCTGCTTCCCATGCTGGCTGCGACGGCGGTCTTGGCCGGCAGCCTCGCCCGTGTGTACCACCTCGGCCAGTCGTGCTTCGCGCACGATGAGCTCGAGATTCTCAAGGCCCTGGGTGCGACTCCGCTGGCGGTCGCGGCTGGGTCGGGGACGCTGGCGACCTGGGCTCAATCGGTCGCCTACGATGAGCTGACCCTACGCTTGCCAGTTGCGATCTGCGGGATACTGGCGCTGGTTGTCTTCTGGGCAGCCGGTCGACGGATCTTTGGATTGCTGCCGGCAAGCTTTGCGGCTGCCGGCCTTGCATGGTCGGCACTGCAAGTGGCGGCGTCTCGCCGTGTCGACGCGTTTGCCGTCGAGACTCTGGCCAGTGGCGTCGTGCTGATGCTCTTTTGCCATTCGGTCGCCAGGCGCCGGACGGTTGTTTCGTTTGCCTTCATCGCGGCGGCGGCGGGGGCTGCGTTCGTATCGCCGACGGCAAGTTGCCTGCTTGCAGCGATGTTCCTGGGAGTTTTGGTCCTATGGTTTTCGAGGCATCGTGCTGCCGAGGGGCAACTCATGCTCGGCGCCATCGGCTTGCTGGTGGCGATCGCCATCAACCATTGGCGCTTCGGACTCGTACCGAAGCTGACGTTATTGAGCGGGCCGTGGACTGTTGCTGAGTTGAGCACGTTGAGCGGAAGCCTTGTTCCGCAAGTATCGCTGGTAGTGGCTGTGTTGGCCGTCTTGGGTCTTGTCAGCGCGCGCAGCCGCGCCGCGGGCGGAGTCGTAGTCTGGTGGGTCCTCGTGTCGCTCGCGGTGTGGATCGCGGCGCACTGCACGGCGCGCACGTCGACGCCTTACGTCCGTGCGATCGAGCCGGGCCTGTGGATGCTGGCCGGAGTGGGCGCGGCTGCATTCTGCGAGCAAGCCGCGAAATGGTTCGGTGGTAGCGTTAGGGACCTCCTTGCCGCCGTGCTCATCGCAGTGCCCCTCTGGCTCGAAGCGTCGAGTGTAGTCGAGGTGGTTCGAATCGCGGCACCGGACTGGCGGCAGATTACACAAATTGTCCGGCGCAACTGGCGCCCCGACGAACCGATCGTTGTGCTGCACGACCGCGACGCGTTCGTGTTCTACGCTCCCGACCTCGACAGCCGGGTCGAGGCGGTTTCGACGCCGGCGCGCGCCATGGTTGCCTTGGGGGCCATCGAGCACGGTTGGTTGATCGCACCGTTCGCGGCTCATCTCTACCCGGGTTGGGGGGCTGTGGAGGAATGGATGAAGCGCTTCGCGGCGCTCGACCTCAGCCCGTCCCCGCAGTCCTGCAGCCTCTACTTCGTTGGTAGGAACGGTCACGATGACCTCTTGCGGCGCGCCGAGTACTTCGATTTGCCCGCGGCCTCTCTCATGCACGGATCACTGCTGTTCGACCTCGTTGCTCTCGAGGGTGCGTCAAATTCAGCTCTTTGGAAGGTGGACCAGCTGGCCCTGGCTCCTGTCGAACCGCAGCTGCGCAATCCCAGCTTGTTGAACGTCGTCTACCTGCTCGCGCAGCGCGGCGACGGTGACCGAGCCGCCTCGCTGGCGTATCGCTTGGCGACGGCGGCACCGGATTGGATCGAAGCCCGGGGCGCTTTGGAGGCGTTTCGGCCTGCGGCGCCACGTCGCTGACGCGGCCCGGAGTGGGCTAGTTTGTCGTTGCAAAGGGGTGGGGGCTGTGCGACTTAGCTGGCGGTGATTCAGGGAGTCGAACAGGTCAACCTCGTCGCCCGCGTCGACGACCGCGGCTACCTCATCGAGATCGTTCGGGCCTCCGATGCGTATCTGGAAAGGTTCGGCCAGGTCTACCTGGTGGGCAATTTCACCAAAGGTACGGTACGAGCGTTTCACAAGCATCTGGTGATGTGGGACCTCTTCTTCATCTCCCACGGTGCGGCGAAGTTCGTCCTGGTCGACGACCGTCCGGACAGCCCGACGTACAAGGAAATGAACACGATGGTGTGCAGCGCGCGCAACCCGTCGTTGGTCACCGTGCCGCCGGGAGTGTTCCACGGCTGGATGTCGCTCGAGGACGACACGCAGATGATCAGCACCGCGACCGAGATCTACAAACGCGACAAGCCCGACGAGGTACGCATCGCGCCCGACAGCTTCGGCGACGTCTGGGCCGTGAAGGGGCGCTGAGCCGGCGCAAACAACGATGCCCAAGATCCTTCTCGTCGGCGGCGCCGGTTATATCGGTTCGGTTCTCAGTCAGGAGCTTCTCGAGCGCGGCTACGCCGTGCGCATTCTCGATCGCTTCTTCTTCGGCGATCAAGGACTGGCGGCGATCCGTGACCGCGTCGAGGTCGTTCAGGCCGACATGCGGCGCATCGAAGCAGCTCACCTCGAAGGCGTGGACACGGTCATCAACGTCGGCGGTCTGTCCAACGACCCGACCGCCGAGTACAACCCGGCCGCCAACTACGAGATGAACACCGCCGCCGCGGTACGACTAGCCGAGCTGGCGCGCAGTGCCGGCGTCCGACGCTATCTGCTGGCTTCTTCCTGCTCGGTCTACGATCAAGGGATCGCCGACGATCAACGCGACATTGTCTACGACGAGGACGCCGTGGTGCGGCCGCGCGCCGCCTACGCCGTATCGAAATACGAGGCAGAGCAGCACCTCCTGGCGATGGCCGGCGCCGACTTCTGCCCCGTCATCCTGCGCAAAGGTACGGTTTACGGCTTCTCACCGCGCATGCGCTTCGACCTGGTGGTGAACACCTTCGTGCGCGACGCGTTGGCGAACGGCAATATCGTCCTCTTTCGCGGTGGCGAGATGTGGCGGCCGCTGGTGGATGTCCACGATGTGGCGCGTGCCTACATTGCCTGCGTCGGTGCCGACGAGCCGGCGGTCCACGGCCAGATCTTCAACGTAGCCAACTGCAACATGCGCATCTCCGAGTTGGCGTTGCGCGTGCGGACGACGTTGCGCGACCTTGGGATCGACGTCGACGTTCGTCCCGACTACTCGTATCGCGGTGTGCGCAGCTACCGCGTGTCGACCCGTAAGATCGAACGCGTCCTGGGCTTCAAGGCCGAAGTACCGGTCGAAGATGCGGTGCGCGACATGCTGGGCCAGCTGCGTGATCGCAAGGTCGAAGACCTCAACCATCCGAAGTACGAGAACATCCGCTGGTTGAGAGTTCTCGAAGAAGCCGAAGCCATCCTCGGATCAAGCGGCTCAGTGTTCGACCTGCCGGCTGCGACCGTTACCACCTTGCCGCGGCGTGCCCAACGATAGTCGGTCGGAATCATGTCCGCGACGCTACGGCGCGGACGGCACGCGGATACAAGGCGACCGAGACGACCCATGCAGCGGCCATGGCGGCTCCGAGCACGAGGGTCGATTGCGTTCCGAGCGGTGCAAGAACCAGCGCCACGGTAGCTCCCATGGCGATGAGGCCGGCTACCACGGTCGCCAGCAAGGCTGCGGTTCCGGCCACCGCTACGTACGGCGGCCAAAAGATCCACACCGCGACGCTCAGTCCCAGCATACTACCCGATAGTGCTGCCATGGCGGGATCGAGGGTGGTAACCAACACCGCGACAGCAACCGCCATGAGTGCGGCCCATCCCAGTGCCGGGAGGCGAAAGTCGACGGCCGACCAGCGCTCGAGAAGCGGCGCCAGGGCGAAGTGCGCGCTCCCGAGGGCGAGGCCGCCGAGAACGTCGAGCGGGAAGTGGACTCCCAGATAGAGCCGCGAGAATCCGATCAGTCCGACCATGGCCGCCGCGCCGATCCAGGCCCAGCTGCGACCGATCCACCAGGCCAAGTAACCCCAAAAGACAACCGCGTTCTGCGTGTGTCCACTCGGGAAGCCGAAGCTGGCTTCGTACCCCGGATGAAGACCGAGGGCGCGCAGGATGTTCGGGTCCGGCCGCGGCATGTGAAACCACAACTTGAGAAACGTGTTGAGATACGACGACAGCGCCAACAAGAAGAAGAGGACGACGGCGCGGCGGCGGTCGGCGACCCAGAACAGCGGCGCCAGGCAGACGAAATACAGCGGTGTGCTACCCACCGTCGTGGCGGTGCGAAACAGCGTGTCGCAGGCGGGATTGGCCCAGCTGGCGATCCAGCCGTAGATCGTGTGGCCGAGCAGCAAGTCGTTCATCGGATCGATCCGGCTCAGCCCAGGTCGTGAATGCGGCGCCACGGCTTGGCGGTCTCGATCTCGAAGGCCAACTCGAGCAGCGTTCGTTCGTCGCCGTGGTTGGCGGAGAAGTGGACCGCAACCGGCAAGCCGTCGGCGGTTGCACCCATCGGCAATGAGATCCCCGGGCCGCCGGCGGCGTTGTTCAGCGGTGTGAAGCTGACGTATCGGGTCAGACGATCGAACAGCACGTCGAAGTCGTGTTCGGGCGACAGGTAGCCGAGCTTCGGTGTCGTGTGGGCCAACACCGGCGACAGCACGACGTCGTAGCCTTCGAAGATGCGCGCGTACTGGCGCGACAAGCGCCGCAGCCGGTAGATCACGGCAGGTGTCTTCCAGGCGTTGCGTTTGTAGAGCGAGCCCAGACCGGTGGTCAGATTGTCGAGCTTCGAGCGGTCGAAGTCGGGACTCATGGCGCGCTTGCCGAAGGTCGCAATCAGGAACGACAGCATGCCCCAGTAGATGCTGAAGTCGTCGGCGAAGCCCTTGCCGATGGGCAACGGCATCTCGTCGACGCTGTGGCCCATGCTTTCGAGCAGCTGCGCCGCTTGCGCTACCGTCGAGCGCGTCGGTTCATCGGTGCGATGCCCGGTGATCGAGTCGTGCACGACGCCGACCCGCAGTCGCCGTTGGCCGGGTCCCTGCACCAGCCCGACGGCCGGCAGCTTCGGATTGCGGTGGAAGGACTCCGCTGCGGCGAAGAAGTGAGCCGTGTCGCGAACGCTACGGGTCAGAACGCCGTCGGCGACGATATCGACCGGCAAGACGCGCGCCGCTTCGGGTTGTACCAGACGGCCGCGCGTCGGCTTGAGACCGATCAAGCCGCAGCAGGCTGCGGGAATGCGAATCGAGCCGCCACCGTCGTTGGCGTGAGCGATCGGCACGACACCTGCCGCGACCAGTGCGGCCGAGCCACCGGAGGATGCGCCGGTAGAGAAATCGCAATGCCAGGGATTGCGTGTCGGTGCCGCCCCGACGAACTCGGTGCTGGCGTTGAGACCGAACTCCGGCAGCCGGCTCTTGCCGAGGCAGACGAAACCTTGCGCTAGAAATTGTTTGGCGAAAGCGGCGTCGGCCTTTGCCGGACGCGCGTTGACGGCGCGCGAGCCGTGGTTGCTCGGCAGGCCGCGGAGGTTGGTATTGTCTTTGACGAAGGTCGGGACTCCCGAAAAGACGCCGTCGGGAGGTTGTCGCGCCTTCTCGATGGCCGTCGCGAAATCATCGAGCGCGATGGCGTTGATGATCGGGTTCACCTTCTGCGCACGCTCGATCGCGGCACGGACGACTTCAACGGCGCTCACCTTGCGCGCCCGCATCAACGCCGCAAGCGCCACCGCGTCGTGGTCGCCGAGCGCGTCGTCGGCAAACGCATGCACCGGGTTCGACGGCGCTGGCTGCGCCGCATCGTCCACCGTCTTCAACATCGCTGCCTCCCTCGGATGAATCTGATGTGAATAAAAACCAGCGAGGCGACAGTCGACCGTCAAGAGCCGAGAGTCGATCCCGACGGCACAGCGACGCCTTGTCCGACTGCCGCAAACGTTTCCTCGGCGCCCCTACCAACTATTCCGACCCCTTGGGAACGCCCTGCGAGGCGTCGAGGAAGCCGACCAGAAAATCGCTGATGAACTTCTGGACCTCGGGAATTCCTTTCGGCTGCCCGCCATAGACGGCACCGGTGGCCGGCATGTCGCGATCCGGCTTCAATGCGTACTTTACGGCGTCGTCGAGATCCTTGGTGAAGGTCTCGACCAGTCCGGACTGGGTTTGCGGACGCGTCGTGCACATGTGAATGGCGTTCGGATACTGTTGGCCGTTGAAGCGCCAGCCGCGTGCCTTCATGAAGTCGTTGACGTGATAGATGTCGAAGACGTCGGAGGTGAATGAGAAGCAGAAGGACGGGGTGCCCATCATGCGCAGCTCGGGGTGACTACGCACCGCCTTCTGCATGGCGTACGAGGCCTCGAAAATCTGCTTGGCGTAGCGGCGGTAGCCTTCGCGGCCGAGGCTTACCATCGACGCCCAGGCGGACGCGAGCAAACCGCCGGAACGGCTGCCGGCCAGACCCGGCGAGAAGTACTTTCCGCCCGGCCATTCCGGGCTCATGAAGTACAGACGTTTACGCATGGACAGATCGCGGAACAGCAGCACCGACGTACCCTTCAGGCCGTAGCCGTACTTGTGCGTGTCGGCGGAGATCGTTGTTACGCCCGGCAGGCGGAAGTCGAATGGCGGAATGTCGTACCCGAGCTCTTCGCCGAACGGCAGGATGAAACCGCCCAAGCAGCCGTCGACGTGCAGCCCGACGTCGCGCTTCATCGCGATCTCCGACAGCTCGGCGATCGGATCGATCGTGCCGTACGGGTAGTTGCCGGGATCATTTCCGGGGCGTTGATGCCGCGCTCGCGGCCGAGCTCACGGTAGGCGAGCACGGCGCTGATGATGCTTTCCGTGCCGCCCGAGGTTACCGCGCCGCACGGCGTGTCGTTCGGGTGGTGCGACGCCACGGCGTCGCCGTGCATCAGGTCGAGCGCCATGGCGGCAATCTCGCCCTCGAAGCGCGTCGCGCTCGGACACATGTCGCGCTGCAACGCGTTGACGTGCGAGTAGAGCGAAAAGGCCTGGTTCAAGAAGGCGTAGTGCTCCATGTCGCCGCAATACATCGTGCCGGAGCACTTACCGCTCTGCCAAAAGCCATCTTCGGATTGCGCCATCTCGCGCATCTCGCGCAACACGTCTTCGCGTGGACGACCCTTCTCGGGTAGCTTGTCGTTGACGCCGTAGCGTTGTGCGTACGGATAAAGTTTTCCCAAAGGTCCTTCCGACATCGCTCCCTCCGTTCTGCTTCCGTCGTTCAATTCGATCCGTGACCTGTGCTGCCGGACATCTAGCACCGAAGATTCATTCGTTCAGCGCCTCGAAGATCGGCAAGTTGTTTTCAAAGGCGGCGACAAACTGTTCGAAGCGGCGATCGTAGAGATCGCGCAGCTCCTGCCGTGGCTCGTAGGTCGGCCCGGTGCGGCACATGCTGCCGATGTCGTCGAGCCCGAGCACGCCGGTTTCGACGAAGGCAAGGAAGGCCGTGGCGCGGTTGTTGACGTGGCGCGGATCGGCGAGAGGCGACACCGGAACCTGCATGACGTCGGCCATGGTCTGGCCCCATTGCTGCGACATGGCGCCGCCGCCGGAAAAGGCGAAGCCGTCGAACCGCCGGCCGACGAACGCCTGCATCGGCTCGACCAACCATCGTAGGTTCAAGGCTACACCCTCGAGCACGGCACGCAGCATCTCGGCGCGGCCGCATTCGAGCGACATGTTCAAGAAACCGCCGCGCGCGCGGTGATGGCCGCGTGGTGAGCCGGATCCCGAAAGCCACGGGAGGTACAACAGTCCACGGGCTCCCGGTGGTACTTCCCGTACCGTCGCATCGACGCCGGCGAAGAGATCGTCCTGCGAGTGGTCGGCGAGCCGATCGTTGGCGAAGATGATCTGGCGCAGGAAGTGATCGAGCGTCTTACCGCCGAGCCCGTTCTCTGCCATGGCGACGTAACGGCCGCGGATCGGACTCGGCATGCTCACGATCCCCGCCGCGATGTCGGTCTTCTTCTCCTCGACGTGGGCTACCACCTGGCTGGTGGTGCCGACGTTGAGCGCGGCGCCGCCGTGGAAGGTCGCGGTGCCGACGGCCACGGCTTGCGTATCGTTGGTACCGGAAAATACCTTCACGCCGTCGGGAAGTCCGAGTTGGCGGGCAACCTGCGGGGCGAGCGTGCCGAGGTCGGCGTTGATCTCCACGAGATCGGGAAGCTTGGCCGGGTCGATACCCGACAGCGCCAGTAGCTGCGGCGAATAGGCGGGCCGGTCGAGCTGGCGATTGTCGGTCAAGAGCAAGGCAAAGGCGCTGCACAGATTTGCGGTGACGCTGCCGGTGAAGCGCGCCAGCAGAAAGTCGACGGGCTCGACGAACTTGTAGGTGCGATCGTAGACTTCCGGACGCGCTTCTTTCACCCAGAGCATGTGGGACAATGAGTCGTTGCCGGACGGCAACGGCAGCATGCCGTGGATCTCCAGCCAGGTTTGGAAGACCTCGGCCTCGCGGTCGTACAAGCTGCGGGTCTGAGCGCCGCCGCGCGTGTCCATCCAAACAATCAGGTTCATCGCCGGCCGCAGCGTCCTGTCGAGGCAGACCAGGGAGAAGTACTGACTCGTGCAGGTCACCGCCTGGACGGCGGAGCGGCTGCCGCGGGCCCGATCGAGCACCTCGTTGGCTGCATCGATCACGCTCCTCCAGATTTCTTCCGCATCTTGTTCGGCGCCGTGATCCGGCAACAATCGGGTCTGTACCGAGCGTACGGCGCTCGCGGCGATATTCCCGAGCGCGTCGACCAGGGCGACTTTGGGTCCACCTGTGCCCAGATCGACCGACAAAACCAGCGGCGTCGCCATTCGCCGAATCATGGAGGATTGGCGACGCTCATTGCAACCGGATTGCGGTGGCGCTTTATCGAACGCCGCGCCGGAGCTATCTGGCGCAACATGACAACCACACCGCCGCGTGGCCGAGTGCTTTCGGTGTTCTCCGTGCTGATGGGAATTCTGGCGATCACCAACTTTGCGAAGCCGATTCCGGTGACCAGCGACACCGGCTTCGTGTTCTTCGGTGAGCGCCTGGCCGGCTTTCCGAGCGCCGCTGCCGGCGTAATCTTCGGGTTGATTCTGCTGGCATATGCCATCGGGATCTGGCGCATGCGCAGCTGGGCGTTGCCGTTGGGCTGGGCGTACGCAGCGTATGTGATCGTCAACGGCTTGCTGTTTCGGCTGCGCAATCCGATGCCCGGCGAGACGGAGCGTCAGGTTTTCGAGGTGGTCTATGGGATCGTCGCCATTGGCGGCGCCGTTGCGCTCGCCAGCTTGCTGACGTCGCGGCGCTCCGAGCTGACATGATCGCCCGTGTCGCGACGCGACCGGCGAAACGCAGCTGCCGGCGAATCGGTTGATCGCGAGAACGGCGTGAGCGGCTGGATTCCTGCGCACTGTCCGCTGCCGACGCGCTGGAGCGCTGCGGTTGATCCCGGCAATGTTCACCCCGAGCATCCGCGACCGCAGCTGGTGCGGCCGCAGTGGCGAAACTTGAACGGCCTCTACGAGTGCGCGATCCGCCCCGCTGGCGAAGCGTGTCCGTCGTCGTTCGACGAGCGCATCCTGGTGCCGTTTCCGGTCGAGTCGTCGCTTTCGGGTTTGGGACGCGAGATCACCGCGGCCGACCGCATCTGGTACCGGCGCCGGTTGGCGGTTCCGCGAGCGCCGCAAGGCTGCACCTGGTACCTGCGTTTCGGAGCCGTCGACTGGCGTGCCGAGGTCTGGCTCGACGGCCGCGAGCTCGGGGTACATGAAGGTGGCTACGATCCGTTTGCTTTCGATGTCGGCGCGCTTGGCGGCGAGCACGAGTTGGTGGTGGCGGCTTGGGACCCTACCGACGATGGTCCGCAGCCGCGCGGCAAGCAGGCACGGCATCCTGGCCGTCTGATGCGCCCCTTCTTCTATACGCCGTCGAGCGGCATCTGGCAGACCGTCTGGCTCGAGCTGGTGCCGGCGACGCACATCGAGGCGTTGCGCCTGACGCCAGGTGGCAACGAGTTGCACATCGAGGCGCGCCTTGCTGGGGCATGGGGAAACGAGCGGTTGCAAGCTACGGCGAGCGCCGGTGGGTCGAGCGTCGGTGCGGCGGAAGGTCGGGCAGCAAGGCTCGTGCTGCGGCTCGACGACGTCCGGCGCTGGTCGCCGGATAACCCGTTTCTCTACGACCTGGAGTTGCGAGTTGTGCGTGACGGGGAAGTCGTCGATCAGGCGACCAGCTACTTCGGCATGCGCGATGTGGCGGTGCGGCGCGACGCGCGTGGCGTCTTGCGTATCTATCTCAACGGCGAGCCGATTTTTCTGCACGGTTTGCTCGATCAGGGGTACTGGCCCGACGGTCTCTACACGGCGCCGTCGGACGAGGCGCTGCGCTTCGATGTGGAGCAGACCAAGCGGCTTGGCTTCAATCTGATCCGCAAGCACGTCAAGGTCGAACCGGCGCGCTGGTATTGGCATTGCGATCGCCTTGGGCTGCTGGTGTTCCAGGACATGCCGAACGGCGACCGCATGACGCCGGGCGTGCCGATCGGCGGGGTAGGGCTGTTCGAGCCGACGCGTTGGCTCGGGGCTCGTGGCATCAAGCGAACGCCGGCGTCGGTGGCCATCTACGAGCGCGAGATCGACGCGATGATCGCGGCGCTCGCGAGCCACCCGTGCATCGTTCTGTGGGTGCCGTTCAATGAGGGCTGGGGACAGTTCGACACGTTAGGTATTGCCGATCGTGTGCGAGCTCTGGATCCGACGCGGTTGGTGGATGCGGTCAGTGGTTGGGTGGATGCCGGCGGCGGCGATGTGCGCGACGTGCACGTCTACCACCCGGGGCCGCGCATGCCGTCGACGCCGGATCCGCAGCGCGCCGAGGTACTGGGCGAGTGGGGCGGACTGGGCCTGGAGGTCGAGGGGCACCGCTGGCCGAAGAAGGCATTTGCATACCGCACATTCAAGACCGCCGCTGAGCTCGAGCAGCGCTACGCTGTGCAACTTGCGCAGTTGGAGAAGCTTGCCGAGCGCGGTCTGGCAGCGGCAGTGTGGACTCAAACCACCGATGTCGAAGGCGAGGTCAACGGGTTGTTTTCGTACGATCGCACCGTGTTGAAGCTCGACGCCGACCGCCTGGCCGAGCGCAACCGCAAACTGATGGCTGGCGCGATCGCAGCGATGCGCCGTCGACACCGGGGCGGGCGCGATCCGCAGGGCTAGACCAGTCGTCCCAAGATTCTTGCAAAACCGCTGTGCCGCATGGTAGCGGGCTAGATCGTGTCCGCCGCGCTGTTAAAACGTAAGGCGAAACACACATACGTATGGTTCAGACATCGTTGATAGAGCGTGCCAGCAGCGAGTCTCCGATTCGGGTGTCGGACATGAAGCTGGCCATCTACATCCCGTCGTACAACCATGCGGCGACCATTCCGATCGTCCTCGATCGCATCCCGGAAGAAATCCGCCGTGTCGCGGCGGAGATTTTCATCGTCGATGATGCCAGCCCCGACAACACCTACCTCGTCGGTCTCGGCTATGCCGCACACAAGGGCATGGCGAATCTGCGCGTTTACCGTAACGACCGCAACTGCGGCTATGGCGGCAGCCAGAAGTTCGCCTATCAGTACTGCATCGACAACGGCTTCGATCTCGTCGTCATGCTGCACGGCGATGCTCAATACGCGCCCGAAAAGATTCCGTACCTGCTCGAGCCGTTCACTCGCGGGGAAGCCGACATGGTTTTTGGGTCACGCATGACCGGCGACCCGCGCGCCGGTGGCATGCCGCTACATCGCTATCTCGGGAACATCTTCCTCACCAAAGTCGAGAACTGGGTGCTCGGCTGGAACCTGTCCGAGTATCACTCGGGCTACCGTGTCTACTCGTGCGAAGCTCTCAAACGTGTGCCGTTCCAAAAATGCTCCGATGTATTTCATTTCGACTCGGAGGTTCTGGTGCAGTTTGCGATGGCTGGGCTGCGAGTCGTCGAACGGACCATCCCAACCTACTACGGCGACGAAAAGTGTGGCGTAAACGTCTGGCGCTACGGCATCGACGTCCTGCACACCATGGCCGAGTACTGGCTGCACAAAAGGGGTTGGCGCTACACGGAGAAGTTCAACGTCACCCCGGTCATATCGCAGCCGACGCCGGTGCCGGCTCTGGTACGGTAGGTCGTTGCGGCCATCGTGGGGTGATGGACATCGTCGTTGAACGGGTCTGTGCTTTCGCTCATCTTCTTTCGAATGGATGAACGATGCGCGTATTGATCGTCGGGGCATCGGGTTTTGTCGGTACGGCCCTGCGTGGCGCCTTCGGGCCGACTTGTTCCGGCACCTACTTCCAGCACGCTGAGCCGGATCTGCTGCCACTCGACATTCGCGACCGCCAAGCGGTCGAGGGGCTGGTCGGCGAGATCCAGCCGCAACTCATCATCCATCCAGCGGCTCAGCCGCACGTCGACTGGTGTGAAGATCACGTCGACGAGTCCTACGCCGTCAACGTCGCGGGTACTCTCAACGTGGCGCACGCGGCGCGTGCGGTCGGGGCGCGCTACTTCTTTTTTTCGACCGACTATGTCTTCGACGGCGCCGCCGGTCCGTACGGCGAGCAAGCGTCGCCACGGCCGCTCAACGTCTACGGCAGACACAAGCTGGAGGCCGAGCAACGGGTTGCGGAGGTCCTTCCGGATCACCTCATCATCCGCGTCTGCGGTGTGTACGGTTGGGAGAAGCAGGCAAAGAACTACGTGATGGGTCTGCTGGCGCGCAGCCGGCGGGGCGAGAAGACGACACCGCCAAGCGACCAGTGGGGCAACCCAACGTACGCCGACAACCTGGCGGAAGCGGTTTGCGAGCTGGCTACCCTCCCGGCCAGCGGTGTGCTGCACGTCGTCGGTCCCGAATACCTCGATCGCGTCCGCTTCTCGCGTCTCATTTGCGAGGTGTTCGATCTTGACCCGGCGCTGCTGCAGCCGAAAACGACGGCCGAGCTGTACCAACGGGCGGCGCGTCCGCTGCGTGGCGGTCTCGATACGACCAAAGCCCGTTCCTTGTTGAAGACGCGTTTGATTTCGCCTCGCGAGGGTCTGCAGCGGATGCGGCAGCGTTTGCAAGCCGAAGGGATATTGCCGTGACGCTTCGAAAGCGCGGCGTACGACTGTTCCTTGCAAAATCGAAACACCCTGAGATACATCGCGAAGTATGCTGGTGCACTTGCAGGTGGGGCGAAGCACGAAGCGGGAGCCCGTTTGACTGAGCCTCTGAAACGAACGACGATCGTCATTCCCACCTACAACGAGCGCGACAACATCCAGGAGTTGATCCCGGCGTTGCTCGCCCTGGGAAGCGGTGTGGGGGTTCTGGTGGTCGACGACTCCTCACCCGATGGAACCGCCGCTGTCGTTCGCCAGATGGGCGCGAGCGACTCGCGTGTCGGCTTGTCGCTGCGCGTGCAGCGTCAGGGAATCGGGCCGGCCTACATTGCAAGGTTCCAACAGGCGCTACGCGACGGCGCCGATTATAT
>JACQEN010000317.1 GCA_016200585.1 Deltaproteobacteria bacterium | reverse complement strand
GCTGCCGACGAGGCTCTGCCCTCTACACGGGCAGCGCTCCTGGCGGTCGACTTCGATTCGCTCCACTAGCCAACTCTGGTGAAGCCGCCGGCGAGGGCGCTGCCCGGCGTTGGCTTCAAGCCTCTGTCGGATCGTGCCGTGGGACCTTGAACTACCGACTCCATCAGTGGACATTCATTCAAGGACGGACGGCGGTGCCAGAGCTACAGGATAGGGCTTCCCCGATATCACCGGATGCTGAGGTTGTCTTCCACGCCTCGGGCTTGTCGAAGGTATATTCGATGGGCGACGTCCAGGTGTTTGCGTTGCGTGACGTAGACCTGGATTTGTTCCGCGGCGAGTTCGTTGTTTTGCTCGGACCATCCGGCAGCGGCAAGTCGACGTTGCTAAACATCCTTGGCGGCTTGGACGTTCCGACGCACGGAACCGTACGTTTTCTCGATCACGACTTGACCATCGGCGACGAAGCGGAGCTGACTCGTTTTCGCCGCGAGCACGTCGGCTTCGTGTTTCAGTTCTACAATCTGATTCCAAGCCTAACGGCACGCGAGAACGTTGCGCTGGTGACGGAGATTGCTGCTGCACCGATGGATCCGGACGAGGCGTTGCGGCTCGTGGGGCTCTGGGAACGGTTGGACCACTTCCCGGCGCAACTCTCCGGAGGAGAGCAACAGCGTGTGGCGATTGCGCGGGCCATCGCCAAGCGACCCGAGGTCCTGCTGTGCGACGAACCCACGGGCGCTCTCGACTATGAAACCGGCAAGCTGGTCCTCGAGGTTCTCGAGCGCGTCAACCGCGAGCTGCACACGACCGTTGCCGTAATCACGCACAATGCGGCGATCGCTGCGATGGCCGATCGTGTCATCCGTTTGCGCAGCGGAGCCATCGTCGAGGTGCGCCGCAACGCTACACGAGCGCGGCCTTCCGATCTCCAATGGTAGGCAACGGATGACGGCGCTCAACCGCAAGCTGATCCGCGACCTCGTCCACTTGCGCGGACAGATGATTGCCATCAGCCTGGTGGTGGCGTGCGGTGTCGCCGTGTTCGTGACGACGCGCACGGCCTACGACTCGCTGCTGATCTCGCAAGCGACGTACTACGCCGACTATCGCTTCGCCGACGTGTTTGCGACGTTGAAACGTGCTCCGGAAGCGGTTGCTGCACGAATCGCGGCGATCGCGGGAGTCGGTGTCGTGCGAACGCGCGTCATCTTCGACGTCACGCTCGACGTTCCCGGTTTGGCGGAACCGGCGACCGGGCGGTTGCTGTCGATCCCCGAGCGTCACGTCCCGATGTTGAACGACCTGTATCTGCGCCGCGGGCGTTATATCGAGCCGGGTCGGCGTGACGAGGTCCTCGTTGGTGAAGCGTTTGCGGCCGCCAACCATCTCGACGTCGGCGACAGCCTTGGCGCCGTGTTGAACGGTCGTTGGCAGCGGTTGCGCGTCGTCGGCATCGTCTTGTGTCCCGAGTACGTATACGAGATTCGCGGCTCGGACATCTTCCCCGACAACAAGCGCTTCGGCGTCATGTGGATGAGTCGCGACGCCATGGGCCCGGCCTTCGACATGGACGGCGCCTTCAACGACGTCGTGTTGTCGCTGGCTCCGGGGGCGCGCGAGGCGGACGTCATCGCGCAGCTCGATCGCATCCTCGAGCCCTACGGTGGTCTCGGAGCGTATGGCCGTCGCGATCAGATCTCGCACAAGTTTCTGTCCGACGAGATTGCACAGAATCGTATTTCCGGGACCATCCTGCCGGCGATCTTCCTCGGCGTCGCGGCCTTTCTCATCAACATCGTTCTATCGCGTCTGGTCGGCATGCAGCGTGATCAGATCGCCGTGCTCAAAGCCTTTGGATACAAGCACTACGTCGTCGCGTGGCACTACTTCGAGTTTGCACTGGCAGCGATTCTCGCCGGTGCCACGCTTGGAACCGGGGTCGGGCTGTGGCTCGGCGCATTGATCAATCGGATGTACGTGCAGTTCTATCGCTTTCCGATCCTGCGCTACGAGGCCGGTGCGACGGTGATTGTGTTGGCGGTTGCCATCGCCGGTGGGGCCGGCCTGCTTGGCGCATTGGCCGCGGTACGCCGCGCCCTCGCATTGCCGCCCGCAGAGGCAATGCGCCCCGAGTCGCCGCCGCGTTTCCGTAGCGGACTCTTGGATCACATCGTGCTGCGGCGGCTGCCGTCGCCGCTGCGCATGATTGCCCGCAATCTTGTCCGACGCCCGGCCCGTGCGGCGCTGTCGGTGCTTGGGATTGCTTTCGCCGTCGCCATCTTGATCGTCGGCCGCTACTTCGTCGATGCGATTCAGTATATTGCCGACGTGCAGTTCCGGTTGGTGCAGCGCGATGCGGTTACCGTGACCTTTCACGATCCGCTGCCGTTGCGTGCGCGCTACGACCTCAATCGTCTTCCCGGCGTGTTGCGCGCCGAGCCGTTCCGCACGGTGCCGGTGCGGTTGCGCTTCGAGCAGCGAAGCCATTTGACGGCGTTGATCGGTCTGGAGCCGACGACGCAGCTCCATCAGTTGATCGACCATGACCTGCGCCAGCTGCTGGTCCCACCCGCTGGTGTTCTCCTGACGACCAAGCTTGCCGAAATCCTCGGCGCCGCGCGCGGCGATCGCTTGACGGTCGAGGTGCTCGAAGGCGAGCGACGGATGCGAACGGTAACGGTCGCCGGTACGGTCGACGAGTTGGTCGGGTTGTCAGCCTACATGGACCTCCGAGCCCTGAGCCGGCTGGTGCGTGACAGCGGTGTGGCTTCGGGTGCATTCCTGGCCGTCGAGCCGGCGGCGGCAACCAACCTCTATGCCGAATTGAAGCGCATGCCGGCGGTAGGCGGTGTCGCGATTCGTGAAGTCGCGCTGCGCAGCTTCGAGGATACGCTGGCGCGTAGCATGGGAATCTTCACGACGGTGCTGATCGGATTTGCCAGCGTCATTGCGATCGCCATGGTATACAACTCGACACGCGTGGCGCTGTCCGAACGTGGGCGTGAGCTCGCCAGTTTGCGCGTGCTGGGTTTCACGCGGCGAGAGGTTGCGGTGATGCTGTTGGGAGAACAAGGACTGCTGACGTTTGTCGCGATTCCGATCGGGTTTGTGCTCGGGTATCAAATCTGCGCTGCCGTAGCCTACCAGTATCAGTGGGAGCTCTTTCGCCTGCCGCTGTTTGTGAGCGACCAAACCTATGCGTTTGCTTTGCTGACGATTGTGGCGGCTGCCGTTACCTCCAGCCTGGTGGTTCGGCGGCGACTCGACCGCTTGGATCTGGTCGAAGTCCTGAAGACACGGGAGTAGCCTGGAGCGATGCCCACGTGGATTCGAAACCTCGTTCTCGCGGGCGCCGCAGCGGCCGTGCTCGGCCTGGTCGTGTTCGTGCTGCGGCCCGCACCGGTTCGCGTCACCGTTGCACCGGTCCAGCGCGGCGAATTGCAGGTGAGCGTTGACGAGGAGGGATCTACGCGGGTGCGTGACCGTTTCGTTGTCACGGCACCGATCGCCGGGCGGGTCGCTCGCATCACGTTGGACGCTGGCGACCCGGTTCAACAAGGTGCGGTGCTGACGCACATGAATCCCTTGCCGCTCGATCGCCGGGCTCACGCCGAAGCACAAGCGCACCTGGCTGCCGTTGAAGCACAACAGAGCGCTGCCGATGCCCAGGTTGCCCAAGCACGCGCGGCACTGGAGCAAGCGCAACGCAGCGGCGCCCGAGCGCATCAGCTCGGCAAAAAGGGAACGATCTCGGCCGAAGAGCTCGAGTTGTCGGAGTTGGCGGAAACGGCCCGGCAGAAGGAACTGGAGGCTGCGACCTTCGCCGCACGTGCCGCGGCGTTCAACGTCGAAGCGGCGCGTGCGGCGTTGCTGGCACCGGGCGGTGATACGAATCAACAGTTCGTGTCTGCCTGCGAAGAAGAGGGAGAGGCTTGCATCGAGTTGCGCGCCCCCGTCAGCGGACAGGTGCTGCGCATCCCCGAAAAGAGCGAACGTGTGGTGGTTGCCGGGACGCCGTTGTTGGAGATCGGCGATACACGCACGTTGGAGATCGTCGTCGACGTGTTGTCCACCGACGCCGTGAAGGTCCGACCGGGCGCCGTGATGTGGCTCGACGATTGGGGCGGACCCGTGCCGTTGCAGGCGCGCGTGCGTCTCGTCGAACCGTCCGGGTACGTGAAGGTCTCGGCACTCGGGGTCGAGGAGCAGCGTGTCAACGTCATCGGTGATCTCGTCGAGCCGGCGGACGGCTTGGCGGACGGCTACCGCGTCGAGGCGCGCATCGTGGTTTGGGAAGGCGACGGCGTGTTGAAAATTCCGTCGACGGCGCTGTTCCGCCGTGGCGAGGAGTGGAACGTCTTCGTCGTCGAAAACCGTCGCGCCCGCCGGCAAGCGATCGAGATCGGGCGACGCGGAACCACCGAGGTCCAGGTGGTGCGCGGTCTCGACGAGCAGATGCAGGTCATTCTGCATCCGAGTGATCAGATTGAAGACGGCGTGCGCGTGGCGCCGCTGTAGCGCGAAGTGCGCCGGTCGATTGCAGCCGGTACAGCCAGCCGGGTCCCGCCGCGCATTGACACTTCGATGCCCGCTCCGATAGACGCGGCGCATGTCTGAACCACTTGCACCAGAAGCGCTTGGGGTGGCTGCGGCAAGACCGCGGCTCGCGGGGCGGCGAGTATTGGTAGTCGGAGCCGGGACGCGCCATTCCGACGACCCGGCGGCGCCGCTCGGCAATGGACGCGCCATCGCGCTGCAAGCGGCGCGCGAGGGCGCCCAGGTCGCATGCGTCGACATGGACGGCGAGGCATTGCAGGGAACCATCGACCATTTGGGGCGCGAGGGACACAGGGCTGTGCCGGTTCTTGCCGATGTCAGCGATGCCGACGCCTGCGCGCGCGTCGTCGAGCAGAGTCGGGCACAGATGGGTGGTCTGGACGGCTTGGTGCTGAATGTCGGTATTGCCGCCGGGCGACGGCTGGAGGGAACGACTGCGGAGATGTGGGATCAGACATTCGCCGTCAACCTGCGCTCGCACTTTCTGTGCTGCCGCGCCGCCATGCCGCATCTCGGCGCAGCCGCGTCGATCGTCTTCATCTCGTCGGTGGCAGGTCTCAAGCCGGGCAGCTCGCTGCCGGCGTACGACGCGTCGAAGGCAGGGTTGTTCGGCTTGTGTCGCCATGTGGCGTTGGAAGGTGCCCGCCGCGGCTTACGCGCCAACGTCGTGGTGCCCGGGCTCATCGACACGCCACTCGGCCGCTTGGCCTCGCAAGGCCGGCCGTCGCGCGAGCGTACGCCGGTGCCGCTCGGGCGCCAGGGGACCGCTTGGGAAATCGCCTACGCCGTGGCCTTCCTGCTCTCCAACGAAGCGAGCTACATCACCGGCCAGCAGTTGGTCGTCGACGGCGGACTCAGCGCGTTGCTGTGAAAGATTGAGTCGCGCTTCGTGGCTCTTCGCTTTGGGGTTCCCCTCCTTACCAAGGAGGGGTCAGGGGTGGTTCTGTAAGGGAGCGTCATCAACCACCCCTTTGCCCTCCCCTTACCAAGGAGGGGGTGCCAACAACCTGGTGAGCTTCGGCGATCCCCACATACGTTTGTGCCGGTTGCCGAGCACCTGCGATGAGAACGTCCACGAGCGTTCGTCGATACAGCTCACCTTCCCCTTCGTAGCGATCGAGTGCGGCGAGCGCCGCGGCATCGACGTCGAGGAGCAGCAAACCTTCGACGTCGTTCCCCGTATCCGCAACAATGTACGCGTAACCATCGAGAGGTGATATTTTGCGGTATTGCGCCAATCGCGCCGGTTGCGAGTCGAAGACACGGCCCGTGAGCTGCTTCACCAGCTCGGCATCGCGCAACGTACCGTAGACGAAGAGGTCCACGGACGTGCCGCTCAGTACCCCATCAGCCCGAGAAAATCTTCGACGCGATCGAAACGCATGTACATGTTGCGGCGCTTCTCGTCACCGATGGTCGAGGTGACGCGCTCGGCGTAGTTGTGGCCCGGGTACAGAACGGTATCTTCCGGCAGCCGCTTCAGCTTGTTCACCAGACTGTCGTACATCTGCGCCGGATCGCTGCCGGGTAGGTCGACGCGGCCACAGCCGCCGATGAACAGTGTGTCGCCCGACACCAAGCGGCCGTCGATGAGGAAGCACTGCGACCCCGGCGTATGTCCGGGAGTGTGGAGGAAGCGGACCTTGAGGCTACCGACCACGAGCTCTTCGGTGCCGTCGGTGCGGACCATATCGGAGCTCGAAAGCCCGGCGATGTGGCTGGCGTAGTCGGCTTCGGTCTTGTGGATGTGTACCTTGATCGGAATGTTGCGTTGCAGAAGCTCCGCGGCGCCCTGGATGTGGCGACCCATGAAGTCGCCACCGAGATGGTCGGGGTGAAAGTGGGTGATGAGCGCCGCCCGCAGTTTGAGATCATCCTGTTCGACGACCTGCATCAGCTTGTCGATCTCCCAGGCCGGGTCGACGACGACCGCATCGCGCGTCGTCGGGTCGGCGATCAGGTAGACGAAGTTCTGCATCGGTCCGAGCTCGAGTTGTTTGAGATAGATGGGCTGCATGCTGCTAGACCTCCTTCAGGGCCGTGGCTCGTTATTCGTGGCTCGTCACTAGTGGCTAGTGGCTCGGATGCGAAGGAAAGAGAATAGGGGCGATCAAAAGTATTCCACGAGCCCCGAGCCACGAACCCACTGTTTCCGATTCAACCACGGCCCTTGCGTTCATGCGCCCGCAAGCCGCGCTCCCAGAGAAACTCCGCCTCGCCGCTTTGCTTCGAAATCCAGCGCGACAGGACGAAGAAGAGGTCACTCAATCGATTGAGGTACGACAGCGGCCACTTGCCGATGTCCTCCTCGCGTCCGAGCCGCAGGACGATGCGTTCGGCGCGCCGGCACACCGTGCGCGCCTGGTGCAGGAACGCACTGACCTTTCCGCCGCCCGGCAAGACGAACGAGCTGAGCGGTTCGAGGTCCTTCTGGCACTCGTCCATCAGCTCTTCGAGCGCTTTGACCTCAGGATCGCCGACGCGAAACATTCCTTCGTAGGCAGCGTCCGCCGGTGTGGCCAGCTCGCTGCCGAGATCGAACAGCTCATTCTGCAAGCGTGTCAGAATATGGTCGAGTTGCTGTCGCGCCGGTGATGTCGGCGCTTCGAAGTTGAAGACGCGCGCCAAGCCGACGATCGAGTTGAGCTCGTCGAGGGTGCCGTAGGCTTCAATGCGCAGAGCGTCCTTGGCGACGCGTTTGCCGCCGACAAGCGCGGTGTCACCCTGGTCGCCGGTACGCGTGTAGACGCGGGTGATGCGGATCGCCATTACTTGGCCTTGGCGCGCAGCGAAGAGTAGGCGTTGCCTGCCGGACAATCGTTGCTCACCGGCAGTCCGCAAGCTGCCCACCCCGGGATGATCCGGCCTGCTGCATCTTGTCCGCCGCCGAAACCACCCTGCATGTTCACGACCGTTGCGAATCCAGCTTGGCTGAGCATTTCAGCCGCGCGCTGCGAACGCCCGCCTGCCTGACAGCCGAGAATGAGCTTTGCATCTTTGGGGAAGTTGGCGCCGACAACCGAAACGAATTCGGGGTTGAGCGCCATCTGCCCGCTTGCCGGATCGGGAATGGCAACGGGAATATTCAACGCGCCGGTCGGATGACCGTTGACGAACTCCTGCTCCGTACGAACGTCGATGTAGCGGTACCCCTGCTGCAGAAGCGCACTGGCTTCTGGTGGAGTCGTTTGACTGATCGGCATGCGCGCGACTGTAGCAGTGGCGTTGTAAACGTGGAAGCAGTTCCGGCTCATCCGAAATATGAAACCACGGATGAACGCGGATAGGGCCAGCACTCCGGAAGCAACGCCCGTCGCCCGACGCACAACGTCCGTCGAGCAATCGGGACTACTGCTGATCCGGCGCCGGCACGTTGTCGCTGCCGTCGCTCGGTGGCCCGAAGGTCACGAAGGCGACTGCCGGCTCGGATCCGGTGTTCACAAAGAAGTGGCGCATGCCGCGCGGAACGATGGCCACATCCCCCTGGCGCATAGTCTGCGAAGCGGCGCCGGTATTGAGTGTCCCGGCGCCGCGAATGAGCGTTACCGACAAGTCGTGCAGCGCGTGGACATGCGGCTGCTCGCGATCACGAATCTGGACGATGTGGTAGCTGAGAGCGTCGGTCTGGCCAATGCGCACGGCCTTGATGTTCCGGTCCGGCGGGATCGCGTTCTTCGCCAGCCAAGTGTCGAGATCAATCTTTGGCTCGCGGTCGGTGTCGACGACGAGCAACTGTGGACTCTGGGTGCGCCAGAGCGCGCAACCAGCAAGACCAGCGACGCTCAGGGCAAGCGTGAACGCCGCGACGACTCCGCGCAGCATCGTGATCGGGTTTACGCGGTGCGGCGCCGTGTCGCGGTCGTCTTGCCGAAGAACTTGGTGACCAGATCCTTCGCCTCTTCGATACACTTCGGGCACAGCTCGCGCCGTATGCGCCACGCCGAGCTCGTGACCCCGTCACCGACTTCGCTGGCGAATGCAAGCATATCTTGTTGCCCCTCGACTTCGACCTCGCAGCGGTCGCAATAGTAGCGAATCATGAATAACTCTCCTTCGTTGGTTCGGGCACCATAGGGTCGCGTCTGGCTGCGGTCAATGCGAACCGGCGTCAGGCGCCCAGCAACGTTTTGGGGATGTCGACCATTTTGGCGCGCACGAATTCTCCGAAGCTCTTGGCTTGTGGATCGCTGCGTGTGGACGCGGCGACTCCATCGCCGAGCAGGCCGTAGACGACGAAGTTCAGGCTGAGAAGATTGGGCAGCTCGAAGCGCTCGACCTTCAACGGCATCGATTCGGGAATCAGCTCTTGGAAGCGGTCGGCCGTGAGATAGTGCGCCAACCAGGCGTACGCGCTTGGATTGCTGACCCACAGGCCGACGTTGGCGTTGCCGCCCTTGTCACCGGAACGTGCGCCGCACAGGAGTCCCAATGGGGCGCGTTCGGTGTTACCGGTCGGCGCCGCAGCGATCTTGACGGCGGGTACGTCGACTTTGAGGGCCGATGCACGGGTGGGTGCGATGGCGACGCGCTCGCCGCCGAGGACCACCGTATGCGCCACCAACTCGGAAGGTACGAGGGCCGGCCAATAGACTCCGAACGGCGTTGCCTCGCCGGGCGGCGAGGTGATGAAGAAGCCCGGATAGTTGGCCAACGCCATCTCGACGGCCTTGTTGCTGAAAGCGCGGCCGACCTTATTGGCGTCGGGATCCTTCACGGTGACGTGCAGGTAGGCGAAGGTGTCGTCGTTGCTGTAGGGGTCGGGCCGGTCGGAGCGCACCAGACGGACGTCGGCATCCGCGAAGCGCTCGTGTCCGCCCAGCAGCTTCCACAACGTCGACTCCGCCAGACGCGCCTTCTCGTCGATATCGAGCCCGGAGAGAACGAAGGTCATCTTGTTCTTGTAGCCTCCGAGGTAGTTGATGCAGACCTTCGTCGTCGACGGTGCCGGCTCGCCCTTTACGCCGCTGACGAGAACACGATGGGGGCCTTCTTGCGTCAGACGGATGGAGTCGAAGCGTGTCGTCACGTCCGGATTCAAGTAGCGCAGGCCTTGAATCTCGTAGAGCAGTTGAGCCGTCACCGTGCCGACGGAGACCAGACCGCCGGTGCCGGGATGTTTGGTGACGACGAAGCTGCCGTCGGCGTGCATCTCGGCAATGGGGAAGCCGATCTTGTCGATGTTGGGGACGTCCTTGAAGAACGAATAATTGCCGCCGGTGCACTGGGCGCCGCATTCGATGATGTGCCCGGCCACCACGCCCGCCGCCAATTGGTCCCAGTCCTCGCGCCCCCAACCGAACTTCCACGCCGCCGGTCCGAGGGTCAACGCCGCGTCGGTGACTCGCGGGCAGATGACGACATCGGCGCCACGATTCAAAGCTTCAACGATGCCCCAGGCGCCAAGGTAGGCGTTGGCGGTGACGACTTGCTGCTGCAACGACGAGAGCGGGATGTCCTTGTCGAGATGGCGCAGCTCGATGCCCTGCTCTTGCAACTCCGGCAAGCGCGGCAGCAGGTCGTCGCCTTCGATGTGGGCGACGGTCGCCTTGATGCCGAGGCGCTGCTTGAGCTTCTCCATCTCCTCTGCCAGTCCCGCCGGGTTCAAGCCGCCGGCGTTGACGACGATCTTGATGCCGCGCTCCATGCAGGCGCCGAGCACTTCTTCCATCTGGCGCAGGAACGTTTTGGCGAAACCCGCGCTCGGGTTCTTCATACGATCCTTGAAGAGGATCATCATCGTCAGCTCGGCGAGATAGTCGCCGGTGAGGATGTCGATCGGTCCGCCCTCGACCATTTCCCTGGCCGCACTCAGGCGGTCACCGTAGAAACCACTGCAGTTGGCAATACGAAGAATGTTCTCGCTCATAGATCACTCCGCCCACTTCGGCTTGCGCTTTTCCACAAAGGCCTGCATTCCCTCAGCCGCTTCGGGGGAAGCAAACAGCTCGCCGATCTTCTTCGAGGCATAGCGAAAGCCGTCGTCCATCGACATCTCGGGGATGCGGCGCACCAGCTGCTTGGCTTCACGCACGGCGTTGGGTCCGCCGAGCTGCACCAGATCGATGATCTCCTGCACTGCCGCGTCGAGCTTGTCGGCCGCTACCGCCCGATGCAGCAGACCGAGGTCGACAGCCCGTTGTGCCGTGAAACGTTCGCCGGTGAGAAACAGCCACATCGTATTTTGCACACCGAGCTTGGGGATGACGACGACCGAGATCATTGCCGGGATGACACCGATGCGGACTTCGCTGAAGCTGAGCATGGCAGTGTCGGCGGCGACCGTGAGATCGCAGGCCGCGGCAAGTCCGACACCGCCTCCGAACGCATGGCCGTTGATGCGTCCGATCACCGGCTTCGGCGATTCCCAAATCGTCTTCATGACGCTGACGAACGGATTCTCCTCGTCACTCGCCTTCATGCCGCCGGATTTCAGATCAGCGCCGGCACAGAACGCCGAGCCGGCACCGGTGATGACGATGACGCGCACGGCATCGTCGGCGATGGCGTTGCGCAGGCCGTTCAGCAGCCCGTCGATGATCGCGTCGCTGAGGGCGTTGCGGCGGTCGGGTTGATTAAGTGTGATCCACGCGGCAGCACCGCGAACTTCATAGAGTGTAGCTGACATGTTGTTGGGTCTCCTTGAAAAGAGCTCCCCTCCTTACCAAGGAGGGGCTAGGGGTGGTTCAGTTGAGGTACTTGTTTGGCGACCACCCCCCTGGCCCCCTCCTTGGTAAGGAGGGGGAAATTCGCTCCGCATGCTCGATTTCATTCGAATCTGCTTCGTGTACCCGTGGGTCGTGGGGCCTCAAGAGGTCATGTTGG
>JACQEN010000306.1 GCA_016200585.1 Deltaproteobacteria bacterium | reverse complement strand
GTTCAACGGCGACGGGATCGCCACCAGTACCAAGATCAGCCTGCCCACGGGTCCGAACCCGGAGCCTTCAGGCGGCCTGGCCCTGGACACGTCCGTAACGCCGCCGATTCTCTATTTCTCCGACACCCTAAACAATCGGGTGCGCAAAGTTACGTTTACCAGCGCCGATTTCAAAACCGGTGTCGTGCAAACCATCGCCGGTGACGGTACCGCAGGGTTTGGCGGCGACGGCGACGTGGCCACCGGCGCGCAGATCAATTACCCGGAAGATCTGGAAATCGGACCTGACGGCAACTTGTATTTTGCCGACACCAACAACAACCGAGTACGTATGATCGACCTGCACACCGGAATCATCAGCACCGTCGCTGGGACGGGAGAAAAGGGGTACGCCGGCGACGGCGGGCCCGCAGCCTTGGCACAGCTGGATCGTCCGTTTGGTGTGGCCTTCGATCCGAACGGCGACCTGTACATATCGGATACATTCAATTCACGAATCCGAAAGGTGAAGCGTTGATGCGAATGAATTCCCAGCTGCGTATACTCAGGGGGTGAAGGAAGTAAGAACCAGATGAGTTGGTCCGACCGCTGGGGCGGTGCCGCGTACGGATTGGGTTTCGGTGATAGGTTGCGGGATTCGAGGCGTTGGCTGCTTCAACTCATGTGTGCGGTGCTTTCGGTGCTCGTGTTGGGCGGCGAGAGCATCGCCGTCTCCTGTATCGGTGATTGTAACGGCGATCGTGAGGTCACCGTCGACGAGCTTCTTCTCGGAGTGAACATCGCCTTGGAGACAGCCTCTTCGGCTGCGTGTCCGAGCTTCGATGCAAACAACGACGGTAGCGTTACCGTCGATGAGCTCTTGTCGGCGGTTGGCAATGCGTTGAACGGTTGTCCGGCGACGCCGGTGCCGAGCTCATCGCCGACACCATCGACGACACCGGTTGCGCCGACGCCAAGTTCGACGCTAAGGCCGACGTCAAGTCCGACGTCGAGCTCGACGTCAACCGCGCTTCCGCCGACCGCGACCCCGACGCCGACCACCGCCGTCACGCCGATCTTTGCGGCGAGTTACCGCTCGACGTACACGCTCGTGCGCGACTGTCGTTTCAGCAGCGAGCACGGATTGGTGTACATCCGCGTGCTCGTCAATTCGATCGGCGCGCAGGCCTACCTCAACAACGCCAATCCACTGCCGGTTGGGACCACGGTGGTGAAGGAGGAGTATGCGAGCGCCGATTGCAGTGACAGCTCGCTTCTCCGCTGGCGTGTGATGCGCAAGGAAGCTCCCGGTTTCGATCCCGTCGACGGCGATTGGCATTGGCAGTGGGTGGAATCCAACCGCAGCGTGACCCTCAACGACAAGAGCACCTGCATCGGCTGCCATACGGTTCCAGCGTGTTTGTCGCGCGATCACATGTGCACGTTGGGGAGCGCGCCGCGTGGTACGCTGCAAACGGTGCTCACGCGCCAACCGGCGGCCTTGCTGTCGATCGCTGGAACATCGGCCAACGATGTCTATGCCGTCGGCAGCGATCCGGGTGATGGCTTCGGTCCGTACGTCCTGCACTACAACGGAGCGTACTGGCAGCGCTTGAACACCGGCAAGACCGGCGACCTGTGGTGGATCAGTGTCGTGCCGATCGACGGCGCGTTCTATATGGCGGGTGTCGATCGAACCGTCTTGCGTTATGAACCGCAAACGAACCGTTTCATCGACCTGTTACCGCCGTCCGGAAGCGAAGTTCTCTTCGGGATTTGGGGCACGTCAGCGACGGACATCTGGGCCGTCGGTGGCAATCCAACCGACGAGTCTGGTGGCGGACTGGTGCTACATTTCGACGGCATCACCTGGTCGCCTGTCGATCTATCAAGTCTGCTGCCCGGCGGTATCCCGACGCTCTACAAAGTTTGGGGGCGCGGTGTGGGCGATGTCTATGCGGTGGGTCGCAATGGAATGATCTTGCACTACGACGGTTCGGTTTGGAGCGTGATACCCAGCAATACGACACAGCCTCTGTTTACCGTGCACGGCAACGAGTCGCTGGTTGCGGCTTCGGGCGGGTTTTCGGGAGGCGTGATTTTGGAACGCGAAGGGGATCAGTTCGTCGATCGAGCACCGTTGGGGAGTCCCCAGATGAACGGCGTCTTTGTGCCCACAGACGGTCAGGCCGTTGCCGTCGGCATCGTCGGATCGCTGGCCTTGCGTAGCGACGCCGGGTGGAAGTTGGCGGATACGGGTCTCAGCACGCAGCTGGACTTTCATGCGACCTGGGTAGATTCGGACGGCGGGATCTGGGCAGTAGGTGGCGACCTCAGCGGTCTCAGCAGTGGCATGCTGGCGTATGGCGGCGCGCAGACGATCGGCTCGCAGGTCAAGGCGATCGTCTTGTGTCCACCGCCATCGCCGAATCCCGGCGCGACAGTGACCGTAAGCTACTCGCGTGACATCGTGCCGTTGTTCAACAGCGCAACCTGCACGTCGATCAGTTGCCACGGCGGTCCCTTTGCTTCGAACTCCTACGATATGCGCAGCTACGCGACAACATTCGGTCCTGGCCTCTTTGCCAAGAGCCTGAAGCTTTGCGAGATCGTGGCCGGGGACCCGGACAACAGCTTCCTGATCGAGAAGCTCCAACCGTCTCCGCGCATCGGTGTACGCATGCCGAACATGCTGGCGCCACTGAGCGATCAGCAGATTGGCTTGGTGCGGACCTGGATCATGGAGGGGGCCTACGATGACTCGCCGGCGACGCCAACTTCGCAAACGTCCTCGCCCACGCCGACTTCCGCAACGATGCTCACGCCTCGGCCAACGGCTACTGTCGTGCCGACCTCTGGTGCCACGTTCACGCCGGATACGGCTTGCGCGCAAGTTGGCGTGATTTGCACGGTCGCCGGAACCGGCGAGCAGATCTTCAACGGCGACGGGAAGCCCGCCCTCGAGACCGCGCTCTACTATCCACTCGGTGTACACTTCGACGGCCAGGGGCGAGCATTGATCATCGACTGGAACAACTTGCGCATCCGGCGCATCAACAACGACGGCACCATCCAGACCGTCATGGGGGAGGACTATGAAGGTACCCCGGTCGATGGTGCGCTGGCGAACCAGACACCCCTGCACCACGCCAGTGACATCGCCTTTGATCCGGACGGACAACTTTACGTTGCGGGTGACCATGTGCCCGTCGTCTTCCGGGTCGGACTCGACGACCGCGTCTTTCTCGCCGCCGGAACGACCGCAACCGGCTATAGTGGTGATGGCGGGCCCGCCTTGCGTGCCAACCTGAACACGCCGTTCGGTGTGTTACCGGACACGAAGGGCGGCTTCTACATTGCCGATATTACCGCCAATGTGATCCGCTACGTCAACGCCACGGGAATCATCAATACGGTCGCCGGCACGGGGGCGGGCGGTTACAGCGGCGATGGTGGGCCGGCAACGGCTGCGCAGCTCTCCGCACCGGCGCGCATGCGGCTTGATGGCGCAGGCAATCTGTATTTTGTGGAGACCAAGAATCATGTCGTGCGACGTCTCGCGCTCGACGGAACCATCTCTACGTTCGCTGGTTCGGGACGACGCGGCTACGACGGCGACGGCGGCCGCGCCACGCAGGCACTGTTCAACGCCCCCTACGATCTCGCTTTCGCTCCCAACGGCGACCTGTACGTTGCGGATACGGGTAACAGCGTCATTCGCCGTATCGATGGCAGCGGTATTGTTTCCACCGTCGTCGGGATTGGGTTTACTGGCTTCGGTGGCGATCGCGGAAACGCAAACACCTGCACTCTCAATCAACCCGCGGGCATCAGCTTCGCCGGTGACGGATCGTTGTGGATCTCCGATACCTTCAACAACCGTGTGCGTCGCGTGTTTGCGTTCCTCGACCGCTTCGAGTGACCATTGCTCGCAGGCAACGTTGTTGCCGGGGCCGCACCTCCCGGAGACCTGGCTCGGGGTTAGTCGAGGTTGGCCGATGGCGTGTTTGGAGTCGGCGTCGATGTAGGGGTGGCAGTCAAAGCAAAGGTCGGCGTTGCGGTCGGGTCGCACTGAATGGCGCTCTGAACGTAGGCCGCGCCCGTGGCACAGACGACTTGATCTGTGATCTTTGCGAAGAATTGCCTCACCGGCTGTTGGTAGGTCGCCAAGAAATCGTCGGCTGAGCATGCGGCGCTGATTCGATTGATTGCGCGGCTTGTCGTAGTCCCGATTCGCTGACGGGCCGAGTCGATGAGTTGGTTTTTCGTCTGCGGCGTCAGGTTGCGTGCAGCGATCCGGTCGAAAGCCGCGCGCATCAAACGCCATCCGACGCGATGAATCTCGATGGTCGCGTCGGAAACCGCCGCGATGCACCTTCGTTGCGTTTCGGTGGCGGTTGCCGAGGGAGCATAGATGAGCGGCATGAAATAATTGTCAGCTCTTCGGCATGCGTTTGTAATATCGGCCTGGACTTCGATGACTCCAAGAAAGTTGAGCAGGCCGGTTTGCTGGTCGTTGCAGAACGCGTCGATCTCATCGAGCGCGTGGTTGCGAGCCGCTTGCACGGCCGAATCAGTAGCGGCGAGGTTGCAGGATCCTCCCGCAAGGAGCGAGCTTTGGCAGACGTGCCGCAGCCACAGCGCTCGCTGGCTGCAGTACGAAAGAACTTCCGCGATCGTCCGCTGGCAGCTGAGGGTCTGCCTGGGAAAGGCGCCCCAGAAGGCGAGGGGGACACGCGCGCCGTGCGCATCAACGCGTGCGGCGAAGGCAATGCACAACAGGAATGCCTGCAAGGTCACTGTTCGTTGGCGTTTGCTCAGTCTCAAAATCTTGACCACAACCTCTACCAAAACGCCAAGCGTAGAGACCGCATTGCCCGGTGGCAACATCCAATTTCGCTGGCAGCGCAAAAGAAACTCCTTCTTTCACCTCGACAGGCGGCCTGCGATTGTTCAGGCGCGGGCCAGGCTGACCTTCCGAAGATCGCTCAATCCCAGGTGGGAGAATTCTCTATTGACAAACGGTCACTGCGCCGTGGTAGAGGCTGATTGACGAGGCGTGACGGCATGGGGGACTGGGGCCGTCGAAGCTCGAATTTCAACTGCGGTACAAGTGGAGGGGCTTTGGTCGTTTTCGGCGGC
>JACQEN010000006.1 GCA_016200585.1 Deltaproteobacteria bacterium | reverse complement strand
CGTCGCGGTCATGCGCTCGATCGTGCATCAAACGGTGCGCGACTTCGGCGACCGGCTGCCGAGTGTCCTGCCCGAAGAAGTGGTGCGCGTTGCCGGCGTCACCGACCTGCGGCACGCTATGCAGCTCTTGCACTTTCCCGAACGCGAGGCGGACATCGAGCAGCTCAACGCCTGCCGCTCGGCGGCGCATCGTTCGCTGGTGTTCGACGAGTTGTTCTTTCTGCAACTCGGCATGGCATTGCGACGGCGATCGGTGGAACGCGAGAGCGGCCTGGCGCTCCCCGAGAACGGCACGCTCACCAAGCGTCTGCGCGCCGCGCTGCCGTTCCAGCTGACGCGCGCCCAGCAGCGCGTGGTGGGCGAGATTCTTGCCGACATGGCACAACCGCATCCGTTGCATCGTCTGGTGCAGGGTGACGTCGGCAGCGGCAAGACGATCGTCGCGCTGTTGGCGGCGTTGGTGGCGATCGAGAACGGCTACCAGGTCGCGTTCATGGCTCCCACCGAGCTTTTGGCCGAGCAGCACTACGCGACCATTCAAGGGCTGACGAGCGCTCTGGGAATCGAGGCATCGCTGCTGACGGGAACACGCACCAAGGCGCAGCGCAAGCCGTTGTATGTGCGCATCGCCAGCGGTGAAACGCAGCTCGTCGTCGGTACGCATGCCTTGATTCAGGAGGGGGTGCGCTTCAAAGCCTTGGGTCTGGGCGTCATCGACGAGCAGCACCGTTTCGGCGTGCTGCAGCGCGGCGCTTTGCGGCGCATGGCCGGCGAGCAAGCGGCGGCGCCGGATATTTTGTTGATGACGGCGACGCCGATCCCGCGCACGCTGGCGATGACGGTATACGGCGACCTCGACGTGTCGGTGCTCGATGAGTTGCCGCCGGGCCGGCAGCCGGTGCGTACGCTGCTGCGAAACGAGGGCGAGCAGGGGAAGGTTTACGACCTGGTGAAGCGCGAGCTCGACCGCGGCCATCAAGGCTACGTCGTCTACCCGCTGGTCGAGAGCTCGGAGGACAGCGACCTGCGCGACGCCACCACAATGGCACAGGAGCTGGCGCGTACGCTGTTCCACGGCTACCGCGTCGGACTTGTACACGGCAAGATGAAGCCGGCGGAGAAGGATGCAGTGATGCGGCGCTTCAAAGCCGGCGACGTGCAGCTGTTGGTGAGCACCACGGTCATCGAGGTCGGCATCGACGTGCCCAACGCGACGATCATGGTCGTCGATCACGCCGAACGCTTCGGTCTATCGCAGCTGCACCAGCTGCGCGGGCGTGTCGGCCGCGGCAGCGATTCGTCGTTGTGTATCCTCCTGACGCCGTATCATCGCGGCGACGACACGCGCCGCCGCCTCGAAGCTCTGGCGGCCTCCAACGACGGCTTCAAGATCGCGGAAGTCGATCTGGAAATCCGCGGACCCGGCGAGATGCTCGGGACGCGGCAATCGGGCCTGCCGGACTTCCGGGTCGCCAATCTCATCCGCGATCGTGGATTGATGGAGGAAGCCAAACGCGCCGCCGATCGCTGGCTGCAGCGCGACCCGAATCTGGAAACGGCAGAATCAAAGCTGTTGCGCGTGGTCTTGAAACACCGCTGGGCCGGAAGGCTGGAGTTAGCGCAGATCGGCTAAGCTGTGTTGACTGTGACGCGAGTGTCTGTAGAGTCTCTGAAGATTTGACGACCAAGGCGACGCCAAGGACTCCAAGGACAGCAGTCGTTGTTGGCTCTGTTGTCGCTTATGTCGCCTTTCCAGAGGCTTCCCATGCACCGCCCCTTCATTCCAAGACACGGTGGCTACAAGAACCTGCTCTCCTATCAGAAAGCCGAGATCGTCTACGACGCCACCGTCTATTTCTGCAATCGCTTCATCGACAAGCGCAGCCGCACCCACGACCAGATGATTCAGGCGGCGCGTTCGGGCAAGCAGAACATCATCGAGGGCAGCATGGCCTCGGCGACCTCGAAGGAAATGGAGATCAAACTGACCAATGTGGCGCGTGCGAGCCTGGAAGAGCTGCTCGCCGACTACCGCGACTTCTTACGCCTGCATGGCATCGTGGAATGGTCCAAGGAGCATGCATACGCGCGTCGGCTGCGCGAGCTGAACCGCACGCCGAATGCCAGCTACGCTACCTTCCGGAAGGGCATCGAGCACAGCGATTCGGCGATTTGCGCCAACGTAATTGTCGGCCTGATTCGCGTCGCCAGCTACCTCCTGGATCAACAGATCCGCCAACTCGAGCAAGCCTTCGTACGAGAAGGCGGCCTGCGCGAGCGCATGACCCGCGCCCGTCTGGCAGAACGCAGGGACACCAGCTGAGCATCCAGCTGGTGTCCCTGCCGTCCCCATTGTCTTGTCCTACTTCGCCGCCACCACCGATCCCGCCTCCAAGGCCGCCAGGCGAGCTTTCAAGACCTGGATCTCGTCGACCGCTGCACGCAAAGCTGTGTTCTCGGCGTGCACCGAGCGCAGCTCTGCTTGCTGCGCGGCCAAAGTCTTCTGCTGCGCTTGCTGCGTGCGGTACTGCTTCTGCAGCTCGTTGAGCAGCAGCGAGGCGAGGATGTGATACTTCACGGTCTCCGGCTTGCCGTCCTTGTCGTAGACCACGAGGTCGGGCATGACTTGCTCGACCTCCTCGGCGATGAGCCCGTATTGCGTGGTGCCGGACGGGTCGAGGTTGGGCTTGTACTTGAAGGTCACCGGTCGCAGCTTCAGCAGCGCGCTGCTGGCCTGTTTCATGTCGTGGATATCGATCTTGAAGCGGCGCGACGAAGAGACGGTGCCGAGCTGGCCGGTGAAACTATCGACAAGCACAGGAATGGCGGTGTTCGCGGTGGTCTGGCCGTAGATACCGCGGATGAAGGTCTTGGTGTGCGAGGTGTTGCCTATGCGAATCGTGTTGTTCTCCGCGGCAGCGCCCGTGCTGCCGATGTAGATGTCGTTGTCGTTGGTGGTCGCCGACAGCCCGCCATGCCAACCGACGGCGATGTTGCCCGTGCCGGCCGTGAGATTGCCAAAGGCCCCTGTGCCGATAGCCGTATTGTTGGAGCCGGTGGTGAGGGCATCGGTAGCGTTCGCACCGACGGCAATATTCTCGCCGCCGGATGTACTTGAAGTTAGTGCGTTGAAACCGACCGCGGTGTTGTAGGAGGTGCTATTATTCTCCAGCGCACTGCGACCAATGGCCGTGTTGGCGGAGCCTACAACATTACCTCCCAACGCCGCGTTTCCTACGGCCGTGTTGTCGTCGCCCCCGTCATTGAGACCAAGTGCATCAGCGCCTGTGGCTGTGTTAGAAGTGCCATAAATGTTGGAAGCCAGTGCTCTGGCTCCCGTGGCTGTATTGAAAAAGCCGTTTATGGTGGAGGTCAGCGCGTGGTAGCCCGTGGCCGTGTTGGACGATCCGATGCCACTCCCTATAGATTGAAGGGCAGACTCGCCAACGCCGGTGTTGTATTGGCCTGCGGTGAGCGGGCTGAAGTTGATGTCCGCGTTGCGCAACGAGCCGTCGGCGACGTCAGCGCCGGTGATCGAGCCGTCGAGGATCTTGTTGCTGGTGACCGCGTCCCCGCCGAGATCAGCATTGCCCACCGAGGCATCGGCGATCTTGGCGCTGGTCACAGCATTGTTCGCCAGGTCGGCATTGCCCACCGACCCATCGACGATCGTCGCCGAGGTTGCCGCCAGGGTGATTTCCAACTGCGGCGGATGGCTCTTTGAACCGTTCTCCTTGCTATCAAACTTGACATTCAGGCCATCAAACAAATCCACCAGTAACAAGCCGTTGTTAGTCAGCGGAGCGTCGACCCAGGCCTTGACGGCAGCGGTCACGTCGAAGGCCTTGAATGTGTTCTTGTCGGCGAGGTCGATGGCGACCGAGCTCACAGTCGTGCCCAAGAGCGGACCGTTGTCCCACGTCACCAAGAGCTCGTCCCAGCCGCTGGTCAGCTGCAGCACGTCGAACGACCCGCCTGTAATCACCTTGTTGGCGAACAGCGTCAGCGTGGCTTTCGCCACGTCGCTTCCCGTGATGCCGGCGGGCAAGGGATTGAGGTCAAACTTGACGTATGTATTCCTCAGCGCCGGCGGGCCGGCGACCTCGAGTGTGGCGACCTTACCCTTGTTCGCATTCGGGCTCGAGTAGATGGTGAAGGTGTCGCCGACCAATGTGGCGGTCACTGCATCGGCGTTTCGCGGAACCAGTGCACCAGCCAGGAGGCTGGCAATTGCGATCGATGTCAACGATTTCATGAGATCTCCTTTCCCTCCCTTGTCGCGGAAACCACCAAACTGGGGGACAAATGTTCGATCAAAAGCCGGCGGTGACGGCCCGCACGTAGTCGGTGTCGGTCTGGATGAAAGGAATGACGAGACCAGTGCCGAAAGACACGACCCAAGCGCGGCCTCCGTCGGGAACGTACCGCGTATCCGACCAGTAGTAGCTAGACTGCGTGTTGTTGAACAAAGGATCGACGCACGGTCCTGTGCACTCACATCCCGTGCCGCCGCCGCCGCCCGTACACGGGTAGTCGAGCAGGAGGGTTTGCAACTCGGCGAGGGTCGGCAGCCGCCAATCGTTGACCAAGGGGTTGCCATTGTTCAGGAAATGTACAAACGTCGTGAAGGCACCTCCGGTGGAAAACCCGCCGCTGCCCCAGCTGTATTGATTGTCCTTGTCCGACACAGAGCTGTCGTCCGACTTCTTTTCCCAATAGAGCCCGGTCAGATTGTCGATGACGACAAAACTGGCGTCAGAGAATCGGGCGCCGACGCACGTGCTGCCGGCGAGTGACGCTTTGGACTGGAATGCCGTCCACTTCTTGAAATAGGCATGCCGGCACTTCCAAAAGGCCTTCCATGAATCGAAAGCGATTCCTTTGGCGTCCTTCGCGACGACCGCATCGACGCACGACTGGTACACCTTCCACGCCGTGATGCGGGCGTAGTCGCAGCTCTGCTGCGGCGTTGGCGTCCCCAGAGCCGTCCCCGCCCACAGCAGAGTGACTCCCGCCGCCACACTGAGACTTGATCTTCTCATGATGCCCCTCCTTTTTTTGAGAAGCTCAGAAAGTGCCCATCCGCATTTTCACTTGCCGACCCCGGTGCTCGCTGAGCGACTTCCGCTTCGAACCCTTGGCGTAACTCTGCGTGGAACAGTTGTTCAGTCGCCGCCTGCCTTTGCCCTCAGATCTCCCAGCGCGTCGGCAGGCGCGAGTCCGGCGTGTAGGAGCAGGACAAGCCGGTGTGCACGGTCGACGCGAGGTGTTCGGCGAGGGCCGGGTGGTAGGCGGCGATACGTTTCAAGACCGCGCTGATCTGCCGCGTGACGTTGACCCGAGCCCGTTCCGCAGCGGCTTCGTCGTCAGGCGATGTACCTTGCGAGACAAGCGCCACGGCGGCGATGCGTTCGCCGGGCCGGCTGAGCAATCTCGCCATGTGTTGCATGCCGCGCGTATGCTTGAGGCGGCAGAGGGCGCCGTCGAAGGCGACGGTCCAGTACTCGCCCTCGCGGCGGAAGATTTGCTTGGAACGAGGAGCTGGAGTAAGGGCGGCCATCGACTCGGCACGTGGAGCGGGCGTGGATGCGGCGCAAATACTGGCAGTCAACTGTGCCTCCTCTTGGGATTCGGCTGCGCCGGGCAACATCGCCGACCAACAGGGCCAGCGACATCGCCCATGCCCCCGGCGCGCCTTTATCGAGAGGCGTAACCCGGCGCTGAACAGTTGTTCAGTACGGATGGTTGGTGTGTGAGTTTTGGCTGCTCGGCGGCCGAATCCGGCACGCCGGATGTACCGCCAAGTCGCGTCCGGCGCTTAGAAGTGTACGGAAATGCTGCCGAGCACGGTCAGCGGCGGCGCGGGGATAGCTCTGAAGCTATCGTTCTGCGACAGGAACACCTTCTCGTCGGTGAAGTTCTTCAAGTTCAAGCGCGCCTCGAACTTTTCGTGCGCGTAGAAGAGCGCCGCATCGGCTTGCACCCAGCTCGGCAGCTTGGCGCTGTTGAGTGTGTCGTTCTCGACGGAGTCGGAGAAGAACACGCCGATGCCGGCGCCCAGGCCGCGCAGCGGCTCGGTTTGCAGCTCGTAGGTCGTCCATAGGCTGCCGCTGTTGTAGGGCACGGCGAACAGACGGTTGCCCTGCGTGCCGTCCGGCGAGTCGGTGATGCGTGCGTCGGTGTAGGCGTAACTGCCGATGAGATCCCAACCAGGGAGCGGGCTTCCTGCGACGTCGAGCTCGAAGCCGCGGCTGCGCGCCGATCCGATGTTGGCGAGATGGATCGGGTCCTGCGGGTCCGGTGCGATGAGATGGTCCTTGTCGATCTGGTAGATCGCGGCCGTCGCCAGGAGACGGCTATCGAACGACTCCCAACGCACCCCACCCTCGATCTGCGAGCCGGTCTCCGGCTGCAGCGGCCCGCCGTGCGCCGTGAGCCGAGGAAACCGGTAGGGCAAGTACGACTCGCTGTAGCTGGTGTAGAGAGAAAGCGGCCGCAGCGGCCGGACCAAGGCGCCGACGAACGGTACCGGCCGTGTTTCGTGAAACCCGCCGTGCTCCGAGAATTCAGCCGGCACGAGATCGAAGGCGGCGTGACTGTCGACGTAGCTGACGCGCACGCCGGCCAGCAGCTCGACGCGGTCGCGCCAGCGCAAGCTATTCTCGATCCCGCCGCTGACTTCGTTCGCCGCACCGTGGAGGTCCTGGTGCACATGGATATCCTCGCTCAGAAAGTAGCCCTGGTAGACCGGAGTGAATGGGTTGACGCGGCTCGACGTACCGAAGGTCAGCGGACCGTGAGCCTCATTTCTTTCCCAGCCGGCTGTGGCGACGAGGTTGCCACGTACATCGCGCAGCCAGCCGAGACCGAGATCCGCCGGCGCGTAGGAGAGGTTTGCCCCGAGCTCCAGCTGCGCGTCCTGGGTTTTGAAGTTGCTGTCGTACAGCGTTCGCGCCAAGGTTCGACTGTCGGGGTCGTAGTACGGGATTTGATCCGGTACCAGAAACTCGCCGAGCTCGAGGTCGCGGTTGATCAGCCAGGCCGGTTGGTAGCCGCCGAGAAGCGTGAGTTGCAACGATTCGTTGACCCGGTGGACGGCTTCCACGTAGGTCTCCAACGCTCTCGAGATGCGCTTGTTCACCGATGGCTCGCCGAGAAACTGGTTGTAGGCGACGCCATCGAGAAGCCGTCCATCGACGATCGGCAAGCCCGCAGCGAAGACGGAATCGTCGTACGCAAAGCTGGTACGCAGCCGCACCTGGGTCGAGTCGTTCGGCCGCCACAGCGCACTCGCCGATCCGAAGCCACGCTCTTCCTCGGTGAAGCGTTCGAAGAGGCCGCCGCGCTGGTAGGAACCGATGAGGCGATACGCCAGATTGTCGGTGACCGGTCCGGTGAGATCGGCTTCGGTGCGATAGAGGTCGTAGCTTCCGAAGCGTTGCATCAGCGAGTAGGCCGGGCTGAAGGAGGGTTGCTTGGTGATGTAGTTGACGATGCCGCCAGGCTCGACGCGTCCGAAAAGAAACGAGGCCGGGCCCTTGATGACCTCGACGCGGTCGAGCTCAGCGACGTCGCCGGCGGCGGGTTGATCGATGAAGCCGACGATGGCCGCACCGCGCAGACCATCCTTGTACACGTTCTGCTGCAAGAAGCCGCGCGTGATGAACGCCTCGTCGTTGCCGTACCAGGCGCCGGACGGGCGAACGGAGCTCACGGAACGTGTGATCTCGTTGGGCGTGATCGCCTGCTGATCGTCGATCACGGCGCGCGGAACGACCTGCACGGAGCGCGGCGTGTCCATGACGTCGAGGGGAATTCGCGACGCCGAGGTGGGAGCGCTGAAGAGGTATGAGTTGTCGCGCTTGCCTACGACCACGATCGGCTCGAGGAGCAGCGCTGGCTTGTCCTTCGAGGCCTGTTCTCTGCGTTCCTTCTTGGTTGCCTCGCCGGAGTCCGGTTCGTCGTCGTCAGCCACAACGGCAGCGGGAAGCAGCATCGTCAAGATCACCACGGCTGCCGTTGCGATTTGCGTTCTCTTGTACCACCCCATGCAAACCCCCTTTTTTACGAGCCTAGGTCGCGTTCGTCAGCAAGAATGCCAGCCGCTCCTTCTTCACAGGTTCCAGTCCATGCGTTCATCGTTGGCGCGATAGCTGCAAAACGTACCGGTCTTGATGCGCTCGCTGAGATGGCGAGCGAGGGCCGGGTTGTGTTCGGCGATGCGTTGGATGGCGACGGCGATGGCCCGGGTGGCGTTGACGCGGGCGCGTTCGGTGTGCGATCCGGAGCGGCGCTGGCGTCCGCCCAGGCCGACGGCGCGCTGCAGCTCTTCGGTCAGCGAGGCGATTTCGGCGCGCAGCCCGGCGCTGCGGCCAGGGTCGTTGTACGCCTCGGCTTGTTCGAGCTCGCCGCGCAGCTCGATGAGACGCTGGCGGTACGCCGTGCGTGCCTGATGATCGAGGACTTCGCCGGCGTCGCCGAGGTCGGTGCGTATCTCTGTCGTCGCTGCCGCCGCTCCAGCTTGCGCCTGGGTGTCGGCGCCATCGCCCAGCCGTACCAGGGCAGTACTGTGGATGTCTTCGCCGGGGTGGCGCAGCAGGTGCACGATGAAAGCGAGACCGCGCATATCTTTGAGCTGGCATGTCGTGCCGCCGTAGGTGATCTTCCAGACGTCGCCTTGTCGTTGGAATGCACCGCCCGACTCTGCAACTGCACGGGGCTGTACCGCCCGGCGCGGCGGCACGGTGGCGAGCTGCTCGAGAAGCGCCGTTGTCTGGCTCAGCAGGGGCCGCATGCCCAGGGTTTGCGCGGTGGCGTTTGCTTCTCGCGCCAGGGCGACTGCCTTGGCTCGGCTTTGCGGCGTGTCGCCGGCTGGATTCGCTTCCCACGCACGCGCCATGGCCGCTGCGTATTCGTGTTGCGTGTGAGCCAGCCACGGCCTTGCACCCATCGCGGCATTCATCGCCAGTGCCGCCTCGAAATGTCGGGCCGCCAGGTTCCAGTCCCCGAAGGTCGCCGCCAGCAGCCCGAAGTAGCGTCCGGCCGCGCCCAGGCAGAATTGGTAGCTGAACGAAACCGCCAGGCCGGCGTGCGTCTTCAACGCATCATACAGGCTGCGGGCGTGTTCCGACGCGCCCAGCCTGGCGGCGACTTCCGCCAGTTGCGCCACGGCGCACGACCCGTTCCAGTCGTTTGCCAAGCTCGCGAAGCCGCGGCCGGCAGCGCGGTCGAGATGGAAACGCGCCGTCGGCGCGTCGCCGCGATCGCAAGCCAGCACCGCCAGCATGGCACGCACCTGCGGCACGTCGATCATCTCTTCGGGAATCTTCGCTTCGACATCGAGCACATCATTGGAACCGGTTTCGCGACGCAACAGAGTCCGGAAGATCGTCAGCACCGGCGACGAAACACCGGCGCGGTTCTCCTCCGCATTGGCGCGATCGGCGCAGCGCTCGGCCTCGTCGAAATGCCCCTCCAGCGCCGCACGCATGGCGTCCATCCAAAACACTTGCCCCAAGCAGAACGGTTGGCGCAGAAGGGTGGCCAGGCCGCGACAGCGGGTGGTCGCGGCATCGACGCCAACCGTGTCGCCACGCCACAGGTAATTCTTGACCTCCTCCATTTGCAAATTGAAGGCAATCTCTCGATCACCGGCGCGCTCCGCCGCGGTCACGGCCTCGGCGGCGATCGCCAGCGCTTCGTGGATTCGTCCTTCGTCGCCCAAACGGAAACGCTCGAGCAGCAGAGCCAGGCTGAGGCCGGGGGCGTTTTGCAGGCGTCGCGCCATGGCGACGGAGTCGGTAATCAGCGCAACGGCTTGACACCGATCGCCGGCGTACAGGTTGGCTCCCCGCAAGGCCATGAGTTGAACACGCAGTCGGCTGTCCTTCTGAGCGAGACCGCGCAGAGCTTCTTCCTGGAGAGAGTCGAGAACATGGTCCGGCTGCCATTGCATCCAGGGACGCGACAGGCCGATCACGGCGCGGGCAAACTCCACCGGTAGACGCAGCGAACGCGCCAGCTCGGCAGCACGCCGGTACTCGCGTTGCGAGCCTTCGAAGTCGGCTGCACCCTTGCTTGCGTCTCCGAGGCCGAGCCGCAGAGCCAGCATCCGCTGCGTGTCGTCCGGCGCCAGTCGATCGAGCGCCGCGAGGGCCATTTCATACCAGCGTGCCGCTTCCTCGTAGGCGAGACGTTGCAGGGCATCATCTCCGGTGCGGTCGGCGTATTCGAGACCTTTGATGGATCCCGAATGCAAGTAGTGATGCGCCAGCTCAGCCAGCGGCCGCTCCGCGGCGTCGCCGTACAGTGCCTCCAGGGCCGTGCCGACGCGGCCGTGCAGCGTAAGCAACATCGAAGGTGCGATGGCGTCATACAGCGCTTCGCGAATCAGCTGGTGGACAAACTCGTAACGCGCTCCGGCCACCGAAATGCAGCGGATCACCCGTCCGTGGATAGCATCGTCCAAGAGATCGATCAGTCGGCTGTGATCGACTTCGGCAGCCGGTGCTTCCCCTTCGTTGTCAGCCGCGACCCGAGCGAGGACGGGAACGGAGAACTGCTGGCCGATGACCGAAGCTTTGGACATGAGCTCGGCGGTGGCTGGGGATAGCAGATCAAGTTGGCGGCGCACGGCTTCACGCAGCTGACTGGGCAACGTAAAGGCGGTCAGGGCCTTGCCGTCCGTCGTGTCGAAGCGCCCCTCGGCCTGCATCAGCCGTACGATCTCGCTCAAGAAGAACGGATTGCCGGCGGTTGCGCCATGCAGGGCGCCCACCAGAGATTCATCCGGCAGACGACCGAGAATGGTCTCGATGAGTTGCGCGGTTTCCGGCTGGCTCAGCCCGCGCAGCGTAAGGACGCGGCCGTCGCGCGCCAGCTCGGCTACGGCCTGCCCCAGAGCGGGCACGCGCCGCAACTCCATTTCGCGATAGGTGGCGACGATGAGCAAAGCGTTGCCGCGCAGCGCCCGGGCGGTGAAGCGAAGCAACAGCAGCGACGTTTGATCGGCGGCGTGAAGATCGTCGAGGATCAGGACCAGCGGACGGGCTTCGGCGGCACGCTCGAGCAAGGTGGTGGCGGCGTCAAATAATCGAAAGCGTTGGTCGGCCAGATCTGTGGAAGGGGGATGCACTGGCAGAAGCGCATCGTCTGGGCCCTCATGCATCAAGTGGACGAGGGCGCTGTCGGTCATCAGGGATCGTGCCGAGTCGGGTAGAAGCCCTTCGCGAGCCATGCGCCGGAAGATCTGCATCCACGGCCAATAGGGAGGGGCCGCCCCCCCTTCCCAGCAGCGTCCCCACACAACTTGGGCGCCGGCCGCCTGCGCATCGCGGCTGATTTCATCGCTGAGTCGCGTCTTGCCGACGCCGGGATCGCCGG
This sequence comes from Deltaproteobacteria bacterium, assembly GCA_016200585.1. GTDB lineage: Bacteria > Desulfobacterota > Binatia > HRBIN30 > HRBIN30 > JACQEN01. The sequence continues at coordinate 24,827 of JACQEN010000006.1, read as the reverse complement.
CCAGCAAAAACATGCGTCCGCTGCCGCCGAGAACGCCGCGCAATCCGGCTCGCAGCTCGCCGAGCTCGCGCGTCCGTCCGACGAACGCGTCGGGGGTCGTTGGGCTCGGGTCCGCCCGCATGGGGCTGTCCTAAAACACAAGGCTCGGCGGCAGGTCAAGATGAGCAGAGCTTGCAAAATGCACCGCGGTGCCGTGTAGGTTGCATGATGCAACGCCGACCTCGCCTGTGAGTCGCAAAGAGGGCCGATGTCACTGCATTCGGCACGGCCCTTGCGGATTGCAGGGGGAACTATGCAGATCGCAGACTTTTTGTCGGAGCAGGTGGTCATTCCGGTGTTGGCGGGGCAGACGAAGGTGGGTGTGCTCCAGGAGCTGGCCGACTCGGCGGCGGCGAAGAACCTCGAGATCGATTCTCAAGGGTTGTTGAGCTCGCTGCAGGAACGCGAGCGACTCGGCAGCACGGCGATCGGTGAAGGAATTGCCATCCCTCATGCCAGGCTTCCAGGTGTATCCAAGTTTGCCGCGGTGTTCGGCCGCCATCCGCAGGGAGTCGATTTCGAATCGCTCGACGGGCAGCCGACGCGGCTGTTCTTCCTGCTGGTCGTGCCGCAGGAATCGACGGGCGAGCATCTGAAGGTCCTGGCGCGCGTATCGCGGCTGATGAAGGATGCCGGCCTGCGCAACAGTTTGATGCAGGCGCACGACCGCTCGGAGATTTACAGACGCCTGATCGAGCACGATTCGAAGTCGTAGCTCCTGTGGGCCACACACCCGCGTAACTCGCAGTACAGGCGTTTTCGGGAGATCTGTCGGCGTTGCCGCTTTTTCGACGGACGGGACGCAACAGGGGCTGATCTATCCGCTTTTGGAGGTTCCAACCGTGGCACTGGCTCAACCGATCATCAAAGAACAAACGGGTGGACGAACTGCTGGTGGGCGTCCCCAGATCATCGTCCTGACCAGCGCTATGCTGGTGTTCATCTCCTACTGGCGCGCCGCGGCCATCGTGCTGTGCGACATGGCGTCGACCGTCTACTACATCGGCGGTATCGTCGAGCACGCCATTGGTAAGGCCGCACCTTGGTATATCGGGGCAGTCATGCTGTTCGCCTACGCGGTGCGCGGCGTCTACATCGAATCGTGCGCCATGTTCGTGCGCGGCGGCGTCTATCGCGTCGTCAAAGAGGCGATGGGCAGCACCCTGGCGAAGCTGTCGGTGTCGGCGCTGATGTTCGATTACGTCCTGACCGGGCCGATCAGCGGTGTGTCGGCGGGCCAGTACATCGTCGGCCTGCTGAACGAGCTGTTGAACGTGATGCATGCACCGGCAAGCATCCCTTCCGGCCCGGGGTCGGCGGCCATCGCCGTCGGCATCACGCTCTACTTCTGGCACCAGAACATCATGGGTATCCCGGAGTCGAGCGACAAAGCCCTGAAGATCATGGCGGTGACGACCGTGATGGTCGTGGTGATGATGGTGTGGTGCGGCCTGACGGTGTGGATGCGCGGCGCCACGTTGCCGCCCTTTGCGCTACAGTTCAACGACGACTCGCTCGGCTGGCTGGCCGGCTCGGAGTGGCCGAGACGGATCGGTGCTCTGGGGATCGCGATTGCCTTCGGACATTCCATCCTGGCGATGAGCGGCGAGGAGTCGCTGGCGCAAGTCAACCGCGAGATCGCCTATCCGAAGGTGAAGAACCTGACGCGCGCCGGCTTCATCATCTTCCTCTACAGCATGCTGGTAACCGGCGTGATCTCGTTCTTTGCCGTGCTGATCATTCCCGACGAGGTGCGTTTGAGCAACTACAGCGACAATCTCATCGGTGGTCTGGCGATGTACGTTGTCGGACCATTGTCGGTGCGCTTGGCGTTGCGCGCCTTCGTGGTCTTTGTCGGGTTCCTGATTCTCGCCGGCGCGGTGAACACGGCAATCGTCGGTTCGAACGGCGTACTCAATCGGGTTGCGGAGGACGGGGTGCTTCCCGACTGGTTTCGTCACCCGCATCGGCGCTACGGGACGTCCTACCGCCTGATCAACCTCGTGGTCGGGCTACAGATCTTTACGATCATCGCCAGCCGTGGTGACGTCTATGCCCTGGGCGAGGCCTATGCGTTCGGCGTGGTATGGAGTTTCGTGTTCAAGTCGCTCTCGATGGTCGTGCTGCGCTTCAAGGACAAGCAGCCACGCGCCTGGAAGGTGCCTTTGAACATTCGGGTCGGCGCGATCGAGCTGCCGATCGGGTTGTCGCTGATCTTCCTCGTCCTGTTGGCGGTGGCATTGATCAATCTGGTGACCAAGACCGTAGCGACGGAATGGGGCATCACGTTCACGGCCATCTTCTTCGTCATCTTTGCGCTGACGGAGCGCTTTTGGAGCCATCGCGGTCATGCGACGCATCACCTCGAGAAGTTCAATCTCGACTATCGCCCCGAGCTCGATGCGGCGAGGCTCGGCCTCGGAACACGCCCGTGTCGCATCATTCCGGTGCGTGATCCGAAGAACCTGTACCACCTCGACCGGGCCCTCAAGGAGGCGGAGCACGAAGACGTCGATTTGGTGGTGCCGACCGTAAAGGTCGAAAGCGGTTTGGCAGCCAACGACGACAACCCGCATTTCACCACCGACGAGCAGAACATCTTCACCGCCGTGGTGAACCTGGCCGAGGCCCACGGCAAGACGGTGATTCCGATTGTCGTGACGTCAAACGACGCCATGTTTGCCGTGGCGCGCACAGCCCAAGAGCTCGACGCGCAGCAGGTCGTTCTCGGGCGCTCGGCCAAGTTTCCACCCGACTTTCAAGCCGAGTCGTTTGCTTTGCGCTGGGGGCAAGTAGAACCGGACGGGCGTCGCGAGATCGTCGTGCGCGTCGTTTCGGAACGCGAGGACCTGCGCTTCACGATTTGACCGCTGCGGGCGCGAAGCGCCAAGCCCTTCCTCCCATCCTCCGTACTCTCTATTCTGCGGGGATGCTGGCGCACGTGCTCGGCTCGTCGTTCGCGCTTCTGATGGCGCTTCTTGTGTCGCCATCGCCGTTGTTTGCCGCGGGCGACGCGGCGCATGGCAAGATCCTTTTCGCGCTGGCCGCCGGTTGTGGCTGCCACACGCCCGAGAGCGGACCAATCGGGGCCGGCGGTGGCGAGGTGAAAACTCCGTTCGGCACGTTCTACGCACCCAACATCACCCCGCACGCGCAAACCGGGGTTGGGTCTTGGAGTGACGAAGAGATCGCTTCGGCCGTACGCGACGGTGAGACGCGCGCTCACGGCATCGAGGCGCCGGTCATGCCGTACTATCGATACGCCGGAATGAGCGACGTCGACGTTGCCGATCTGATTGCCTACTTGCGCTCTCTGTCGCCGGTCGACAAGGCGAACCAGGCGCATCGCGATGAGCTGCCGCTGGCGCGCCTGGCATATCGCGGCTGGCGCTTGCTCTTCGGATCCAGCGCACGGCGTGGACGGGAAGGCCCAAAGGGCGGCGTCGAGCGCGGACGTTACCTGGTCGACCATGTGGCGATCTGTGGCGACTGTCACACGCCGCGCTCACGCTTCGGCGAGCCGCTGGCATCGATGTATTTGGCGGGGACGCGGCAGGGGCCGAACGGCAAGAGTGTTCCGAACATCACCCCGCACGCGAGCGGCATCGGTGATTGGGACGAGGCCGACATTGTCAATCTGTTGCAGAAAGGGAGGACGCCGGATTTCGACAATGTCCAGGGCTTGATGGCCGACGTCGTCGATGGGCATGGTGGCGGTCCAGGTTACAAGGACGCGCCGGAAGCCGACTTGCGAGCCGTCGCCGCGTACTTGAAGAGCATTCAGCCGATTGACAATACAGTGACGGCCAAGTAGCGGGGCCAGGGGTTGGAGGTTGCGCGCCCCACACATCGAAAATTGCGAGTGCTGAACAAGGAGGCGAGATGCGTAAGCAGTGGATGGGTATCGTGGTCGTCGCAGGAGTTGTGGCAGGTCAAGCGCAGGTACGGGCTCATGATGCGAAGAATCTGCCGCCGGGTCCGATTCACGACCGCCACGAGCTCATGGAAGGCATTGGCAAGAACGCCAAGGCCATTGGCAACGCGTTGAAGTCGGGCGACCTCAAGGCGGTACCGGAGGCGGCGTCGGCGATTAAGAAGGACGCGGCCAAGATCCTCCCGCTGTTCCCGCCAGGAAGCACGCATGCCGAGTCGCGCGCCAAGCCGGAAATCTGGACTGACTGGAAGACCTTCGAAGCTGGCGCCAAGGACCTCGAAAAGACGTCGGGAGATCTAGCCGCAACTGCGAAGAGTGGCGGTGATGTATCGGCCGCGGCCGACAAAATGTTCGACAACTGCAAAGGCTGTCACGAGAAGTTCCGGGTGCCAGAGAAGAAATAATCGGCGAATACATTGGTGCAGGTGCCGTTTGGCTGGGTCGAGTCTGCCTTGACCGTGCGTTGCGTAAGAGGTAGCTACGGCGCTGGGAGGAGGACGCTCGATGGTGCGGATTCTATTGCTCGGTACGGCGATGGGCTTGGTGACTCCATGGATAGCGACTGCGGGAGAGCGGGTACCGGCAGTGGCTCCGGCGCTCGGGGACGGAGGCCTGATCGTATTTGGTGTCGCCCTTGTGAGTGCAGGTGCTGCGTTCATCGGTAGGCGCTGAAATTTCGGGGCTATGAAAGCATCGATACTCGTTCTACTGACGCTGCTGATTCCCGCTTCGGCCTTTGCCGGTCTCGCAGTGCGGTCGCAGGCCCCAGCGCTGGGTGACGCAGGGCTGATCGGGGTTGGTGTGGGGTTGTTTGGGGCCGGTCTCCTCTCCCTGCGCAATCGCTGATCTCGCCTCGGCTTGAGACCTCTGCATACCTGAGGCGATATCGAGGTATGCAACCTTCGCGGCGTGCTGTACCTGGGTAGCGTGTTGCTGCTCCTTCGTAGCCCCGTCGGGAACCGATAGCAGGTGCACTGGCTGCGTTGGAACAGGCGTGTCTTCCTACGCCGCGCCATTGGAGCGATATTGCTCCTGACCGGCGCCGACATCTTGCGCCGCATTTTTCTTCCGTCCCGCATCGGCAGTCGCGAACGTGCGACGCTGGAAGTGGTGCTCGATACGCTCATTCCTGACGGTTACGTGCCTGGTGCACGGCAGACCGGCGTTCTCGACCGTCTGGTGGATGAGTGCGAAGCGACGCGGCAAACGCGACGCGCGCTGGTCGAGGGTGTTGCGCTCGTCGAACGCGCGGCCCGGCGCCGGGCCGCGCTGTCTTTTGAAGCTCTCCCCATCTCCGAGCGTGAGGCGGTGCTGGCGGAATGCGCGGCAGCGGAGAACGAGTCGCTGCCTTGGTTCTTCTTCCGTACGGTTCGCGATCGGGCGATGCGCTTGCACTATACCCACCCGCTGGCGTGGAAATCGGTCGGTATGTCGCACGGACCGCAACCGGGAGGCTATCCGGACTACGAACAGGCGCCGCATGGGTGACACAGAGATTGTGATCATCGGCGGCGGCCCGGGCGGGCTGGCAGCGGCCTGGCGGCTGACGAGCCGTGGCGTCCGCGTCGCGCTGCTCGAGAGCGGACGGCGCTTCTCACCAGCGGTCGACTATCCGCAAACGCAAGACGATTTTGAGCGGCACGATTTTCCATACGACCCGGAGCGCGATGCAGAGGGACGTCCACGTTACGGTTTTGGAGTAGGGCAGGAGATTGGACCCGAGTGGGAAGCCTATCGTTCGTTCGATCGAGTCTTCGGGCGGTACGTGAACGGCGATCGTCGCGACTTCGTGCGTTACGAACACGTACGTGGCGTTGGTGGCAGCACGCTGCACTTCCAAGGTGAAGCGCACCGATTCCATCCGTACGCGCTGGAGATGCGTTCGCGCTTCGGCGAGGGCACCGATTGGCCGCTCTCCTACAGCGAGCTCGAGCGCTACTACGAGATCATCGAAGAGCACATCGGCGTAGCCGCACCTTCTGGGAACGAATGGCGGCCTCGCAGCAAAGCGCCACCGCTGCCGCCGCACGGGCTGTCGTACGCAAGTCGTCGGCTATCTGCTGCGTTCGAGGCTATCGGAGCTCCGCTCGTGGCCAACTCGTTGGCGATCTTGTCGCAGCCGCACAACGGTCGTCCGCCGTGCAACTACTGCAATTCGTGCACGCAAGGTTGTCCATTGGGAGACAAGGCAAGCGCCGACGTGGTCTTCCTTCCACCCGCCGCTGGTACGAAGCGCCTCGATCTATATGCCGATGTCCAGGTGGTCGAGTTGGAGGTGGACGGCGCTGGCCGCGTCAACGCTGTCGCCTACGCCAAGCCGGACGGTACGCGAGAGCGTTTATCTTGCAATGCCGTGATTGTCGCGTGTGGGGCAATTGAAACGCCGCGCTTGCTGCTGCTGTCCAAATCGAAACGATTCCCGCACGGACTTGCCAACAACAGCGGGCAGGTCGGTTTGCATCTTACCGAGCACCTCCATTGGTCGGCCGTGGCAATGTTGCCGGAGCGTGTCGATGCACATCGCGGACAACCGATCGACGGAACGGCGTGGCGGTTTGCTGTGCCGAACGAGTCGCCACGCGGCTATGTCGGCGGCTTTCGACTGTCGACGGCGCATGGCGCGCTGGGGTTGCGAGGTCCCGCGGCGTATGCACAGCGGTTCATCGCTGGGTTCGGGCGGGCCCATCAAGAGCGCATGGCGGCGCAGTTCGGGCACGCCGTCGGCCTCATCGCCATGGGCGAGTGGCTGCCGAACCAGGAAACCTACGTCGACCTGGATCCATCGCTGCGCGACGCTACCGGCCTTCCCGTGGCGCGCATTCACTCGCAGCTCGGTGACAACGAGCGCCAGTTGCTGCGGCACATGGCCGACACGACGCGAGCGGTGTTTGGGGCCGTACCGGGCGCTGAGATCGTAGAGGAGACGTCGGCGCTCGACCGCTTCTCCGCGGCGCATGTGCTCGGCACCTGCCGCATGGGAACTGATCGGCAGACGGCCGTAGCCGATGGTGACGGCATCAGTCACGAGGTGCCCAATCTCGCCTTCGCCGGTGGAGCGGTTGTGCCCTCGAGCGGCAGCGGCGACGCGCCATCGCTGACCATCATGGCCCTGGCGGTCCGCACTGCGGATCGACTCATCGGGCGCCTCAGCGCACAGGGTTAGCCTATCTCCCCGCCGATCTTCGTCACCTCTGCGCTCAGCGCGTCGTAGTACTCGATCCCCCTCTTCAGGAATGGGGAACACAACTCGCGAATCTGTCGACTCGTTACCCACCCATTTCGAAGCGCTTGAAGATGCGGCGATCCCACCAACGTCCTTGCATTTCCATCTTCCTGTATGCCCCTAACCGCAATGGCCAGGGCCAGCAGTTTCCTTGCGGTCCCCGCATCGTCCCAAAGCAGAGGGCAGCCTCGGTCCTCTAGAATCTTGATGTCGAGCGATTGCTGACTCAGGAAGCGAGTATGAAGATCGGTTACCTCATATTGATTACGGTCTGACGGTAGTAGCTGACTCGCCAAGTAGATCACCTCGGGGCCGTAGAAGTACATGTGTGTCTGTACCAGATAGCTGCGATCAGGTTCTGGTACAAATCCCGGCTTCTCGACGATTTCGATTGCATCCCCGTTGGCGTCGGTGTTGATCCAGCCATATGGCCGTGGGTCGGAAGTGCGCGCTGCCAACACGGTTGCACCGGAAGTGATCTTGGCACAGCTGCGGACAACCTCATCGAAGTTGCCGCCGTGATAGATGCCGTCGAGAATCAGGCAAACCGGCTCGGTACCTATGTGCCGCCTCACCTGTGGCAGCCGGAATACTCCAGCCGGGCCGTTCGGCACGGCTATCGTCGCAAACTTCACGTTTACCCCGAACTCCCATTCCGCATCGCGGAAAAGCGCCTCGGCGGCGGCAACGTTGCGTTCGTTGCACACGATCATCACATCACGGATCTGTGCCTTCATCGCATTCGTCAATAGATAGTACAGGACAGGCTTGTCGTAGACGATCTGTTGAGACTTGTCCTGGGCTGGACGGACGCGTGTCGCGTCGCCGCCGGCGGCAATAATCGCCTTCATGCCGGCTATCTCATTCCTACGAATCCGGTCCTCAAAACTGCATCAGCGACTATCGTGAGGTTCGGGTCGTCAATCGGGAACACCGCAATCAACCGACCGTGCCTCAAGACGATGATTAATCGCCTGGCGACCGTTCGGTCGGGGTCTACACAGTGAGCCACACCCTCCAGAAAGGTGTCCCCGGCGGATTCCCTGACGTTCAGAAGGCGGATGTGATGGGTTCCTCTCTCGTCGTTTGCCCGGCCGTCGTGACGAAAGCCACCAACTTTGCAGATGTACCTTGAGAATCCCCCATCACCCTCTAGTCGGACGCTTCTGCCGTCTTCCCTCACAACAAAGCGTATCTCCGCCTCGCCGGATGAGAAGGAGGCAATCACATCTCCATCGTGGTGATGGCTCTTGGAGGATCCGCATAGCCGTCTTGGGCTCGGATACACGGGAGCGGTAGTAGCCCCGGTGACGAAAGCCTCGCGAAACGTTTCGATGTCGGCCGGCAGATCACGTGGTAAGAAACTCGTTGGAATCGGATGACCTTCGCGTGTGCAAAGAACGGCCTCGCGGATTTCTAGCGCAGGATAAGAGACGGTTCGTTCGCAGAAACCAAGCAACGCACCGTCCCGCAGCAACAGACACCATCTTCTCCTCTCGAGGCAGTCGGGTTCTTCGAGCCAGTCTTCTAACAGCGAACCCCAGACATAGTACTCGTTGTCCACCGTACCGCACTCGCCCTCGATCTCGACGAGGGCGTATCCGGGGCCGGCTTCCCGGATGTCCGAAGTACCCCACCCGACGGGCCCGACGGACTTCCCCCGTGCGAAGATGCGCACGGCGATGCCCCCGTCGTCTTGGAGATCCAGGCACGTGTTGACCTCTACGAAATGCACTGCTGTTGGGCCGCCTGCCGATCTGTCCAAGACGGTGGTCGTCGCGGTACGGGCGGCGAATCGACGAGAAGCAGCCTGATGCAGTTGTTCGATGGCCGCTGTTCCCTCCGCAAGGAAATACTGTTGCCAAACCTCTGTATCACGCGCGTCTTCGGGGAGTAGAGCGAGGGCCGCCTCCGTCAGTGGGTTGTCTGTCAACAGTCGGAGAACCAGATCTCGATGAGCATGAACGGTTGATTGATTCACGGACGGCATAAAATTCCCTATCTAAGGTTTCCGACGACCTCGATGTTGATTCGACTACGTCTGACCGGGGTTTGGGTCCGTTGCCGCGGACTCTGCGATCTTGCGTTGCAAGTATGCTTGGTGCTGCGGCGGCAGGGAGCGCAGAAAGTCAATGGCCTGATTCATTCTCGTGGGGAGATACTCAGGCTTGAGCGTATACTCACTCAACTCGTATCCGCCCTTCCCATGGCAGCTGAAGCAGTACTCGTGGACCCGCCCAAGTCCGTCGCAGCGGTTGCACTTTTGCCGTCGTAGTAGCCCTAACCGACCTCGACCACGGCAGTCCCTGCACGGCGTACCACCTGCAGCAGACTTGCGCACCCTTTGACAGTCATCGCACGGAATCCATTGGGAACGGACGAGTACGGCGTCCGTTCTCCTTCCCCCACATGCTGAACACATCTCGTCGTGCTCGACCACGGGCGAATAGCCGTAACTCTTTGAGTAGACCCGAGGCTCGACGATCGCAACCCAACCGCTCCCGCCGCACCCCTGACAAGGGAAGAGCTTCGGCAAGTCGCCGAGCTCCGATTCGTACAACCTACCTGAGACAAGGTGAGAGTATTCACTCCACACCTTGCCGTACTTCTCTTCATCGTTGCAGTCCTGGCAGTTGGACGTCTTTCGATGCGCGCAGGGCGTGATCGCAATCATGATCATGGTCGTCCTCGAGAGGCGGAAGCCGCACGGGAAGCTAGAGAGAATCTAGCTACGATACGTCGGCGGACGACGTCAAGTCGGCCGATGCGAAGTCGACCCATGCGAAGCGCAAATGACTCGGCTCCCGCTCGCCCGTCATCCTGTCATGTGAAGCCTGATCGGAGCGATCCTGCCGGCCGACGACGATTTGCGCCGCCGATTCGCCAAGAAATCGGCCCAAACACCGAGGGGCTGGTTCCTCTTGGAACCAACCCCTCGGTTTCAAAGCTCCCCGGGCCGGGCTCGAACCAGCGACAATTCGGTTAACAGCCGAACGCTCTACCGACTGAGCTACCGGGGACCATTTTGCGACGTTGGGCGCCGCTGACGAAGCCGTTCCGCTAACACAGCGCGTCGTGGGCTTCAAGGTTCGTCAAGCCGCCTGTCGCCTTCGAGCGGTGTCTGGATGCTGAAGCGTACCCGTGTCGTCGTCATCGATCGTGCTCCCTGCCTACTTGTAAGAAGCTGCGTGCGTGTCGATTCGCGCCCTTAGGAGTACTGCGCAGCGCTCTGCGGGTCTACCCCGCAACGATTACGTGGCATAGTATCGGCTTCTTACCGAAGAGCGGAGACTGCGACATGGCACGAGCGACACACGGCGACGCGCAGATGATCTACGACCGCAAGCGGCGCAGCGTCGCCGACGCCGTCAGCCTGATTGAGCGGCAGGATACCCTCGCGGCGCCGATTGCGACGGGGCAGCCGTCGATGTTCCTGAGCGCCCTGGGTGAACGCAATGACTTCACCGATCTGCTGCTGTTCTCCGGCCTGCTGATCGAGCCCTACTCGGTCTTGCAGCAGCCGGGGGTGCGCCTGGTCAGCGGCTTTTACGGGCCGATCGAACGCATGATGAAGGCGATGGGCGCACGGGTTCAGTATCTGCCTGCCGACTTCCCCGTTTGGCGATCGCCGAGGTCAATCGCGAAATGCCGCACGTGCTCGGGCTCGGACGCTTTGGCGGAAATCGCATCCACGTTTCGGAAGTCGACTGCATCATCGAATCCGAGCGCTCGATCTTCGAGTTGCCGCCGCAGGAGGTTGTCGATGACGACCGGGCGATTGCCGCGCACGTCGAACATCTCATCGAGAACGGCGCGACTCTGCAAATCGGCATCGGCGGAATTCCGAACCTGATTGCTCAACTCCTGGCGGAGGGGAAGAAGGGCGACTTCGGGATTCACACCGAGATGATGGTCGACGGCATCATGCACCTGCACCAGGCCGGCAAAATCTCCAACCACAAGGGAGTCTACGACGGCTTTTCGATTGCGACGTTCGGCGCCGGCAGCCGCGAGCTGTACCGCTGGATGGACCGCAATCCCGAAGTCCGCATGTTGCCGGTGGCACAGGTCAACGACCCGGCGATCATCCGCTTGAACCGCAACATGGTGAGCATCAACGGCGCGTTGGCGGTCGATCTCAGCGGACAGATCATGGCCGACACCGTGGGCCCGCGGCAGTACTCGGGCGTCGGCGGGCACGAGCTCTTCGTCATCGGCGCGCACGACAGCCCGGGCGGCAAGAGCACGATCTGTTTGCACTCGACGGCGCGGGTCGACGGGAAGTTGGTCTCGACGATCGTGCCGCAGCTGCCGTCTGGTACGCCGGTTTCGACGCCGCGACACCACGTGCAGTACATCGTCACCGAGCACGGCGCGGCAAATCTGGGTATGCTCACGGACAGCGAACGTGCCGTGGCATTGGCGGGCATTGCGCATCCCGATTTCCGTGAGGAGTTGCTGGCGGCAGCGCGCGAAAGGACGTAGCGCGCATCGGTAGTTGTGGTAGCGTGGCGGTGTCGTCAAAAGGAGCGCAACATGCGCTACATCTGTCCGAAGTGTGAAGAACGATTCGAAGTGAAGCCGCCGAGTGGGATCTGCTCGCACTGCGATGCGCCCCTGGTCACGGAGAATGAAACGCGTCAAAGCGATCCGCACGGTGAGTCCGAAGGTTCGCCACCGGCCAAGCGCCATCTGTGATTTGTCGGCGACGGGGGCCACCACCCTCCGGTGATCGGTGCCCAATGAAGCTCGACCGCGGCCGAGACCCAACATTCCCGCCTGCGTTCTCTTGACCCTGCGATTGTCCGGACCCTAGAACGTTGTCGATGCGCGATCTCATCGACATGTGGCGTAACACTCGCATGGTGGTGCTGACGGCGATGAGTGCGTCGCTCTACGCTGCGATTCTCATTCCCTTCAAAGTTCTGCCGATCATTCCTGGGGTCACCGAGCTGCGGCCAGCCAACGCGGTGCCGGTGGTTTGCTCGTTCTTGTTCGGGCCGGCGGCGGCTTGGGGTGCGGCGATCGGCAACATCATCGGCGATTTTTTCGGCGGTATCGGGCCCGGTGACATGTTCGGCTTCGTCGGAAATTTTCTCTACGGCTTCATTCCCTACCGCGCCTGGGAGTTGCTCTCAGACGAAGATCCGGTGCCGCGCAGCGCCGGCGCGTGGATCAAGTTCGTCTTCGTGGTTTCGATTGCCAGCAGCGCTTGCGCGATGACCATCGGGTGGGGACTGAATCTCCTGGGTTTCATTCCGTTTCGAGTGCTCGGCAACATCGTCCTGTTCAACAACGTCGCGGCAAGCTTGCTCCTCGGCCCCTTCCTGCTTTCGGTGATCTACCCGCGCGCCAAACGCGGTCGCCTCTTGTACCGCGACGTCATGCCGCAGAGGCAAAGAGGGCGTCGCACCAGTCGGCGCGCCGGTTTGCTGGTCGTCGCGGTAGCGGCGATCGGCGGCATCGTCGTCGGCAATTTGCTCTCGAGCGGGTCCTGGCATCCGCCGTTCGTGCCGCCGTCGGAGGGTGGTACCGGCGCCGCGGCGGTCGGATTTGGACTGTTGCCGGTGATGGTCCTGCTGGCCTTAGGGATCGTGCTCATTTAGCGTGACAACTCCATCTACCGACGCTGCGGTTCGCTTCTCGCGTGTGAGCTTCCGCTACCAGGAGCAGGCGGCGCCGGCTCTTCGCGAAGTTTCATTTTCCGTCCGACCCGGCGAGATGGTTGTCGTCATGGGCGCCACCGGTGCCGGCAAGTCGACACTCGCGAAATGCCTCAATCGCACGGTCCCGGCGTTCCAAGCCGGCGAGCTGACAGGCGAGATTGAAATCCTCGGTGAAGTCATGTTGGGGCAGGGGGTTGCCGACCTGGCAGGGAAGGTCGGGTTGGTTTCGCAAGACTTCGAAGCCCAGCTCTTCGCAACGAACGTCGTCCAGGAGATCGCCTTCGGCATGGAACAGCTGGGTGTTACCTCCGATGACATGCGGCGGCGTATTCCGGCCGCGCTGGCGGCCGTCGGTCTCGAAGGTTTCGATGGACGCGACCCTTCGACGCTCTCGGGTGGAGAGAAACAACGTCTGGCGATTGCCGCAACCGTGGCGCTGCGGCCGCAGCTCCTGGTGTTCGATGAGCCGACGACCGATCTCGATCCACTCGGCAAGTTGGAAATCTTCGCTGTGCTGGCCGCGATGCGCCGACAGGGAGATACACTGGTGGTGATCGAGCATGAGACGGCGGCAGCCGAGCTTGCCGATCGGCTGATCATCTTGAGCGATGGCCGCGTGGTTGCCGACGATGAGCCGGCGCGCTTGCTTGCCGATGTCGAGTTTCTTGAAAAGTACGGTGTGCGCCCTCCCGACTTGAGCCGCGTAGCCCGGCGCTTTGAGCTGTCCGCGCCGCTGACCTCGATCGAGGATGCCGAGGCAAGGCTGCGGGCACGGTATGCGTTTCCCGCTCGCGCTGAGAAGGTCGCTTCTTCTGCGGCCATCTCAACGGGCAGCCTCGGCGTTCCCGGTGCGCAAGCGAAGAGCGAGCCGCTCATCGAAGCCGCGGGGTTGGACTTTTACTACGACTCGGGACAACAAGCGCTGCGGGGCGTTTCGCTGACGATCCGGGCGGGAGAGTTCATCGCGTTGATCGGTCAAAACGGTTCCGGCAAGACGACGTTGGCCAAGCATCTGAATGGGCTCTTGCGGCCGCTGGCGGGGCAGGTGAGGCTTGCGGGTGAGGACGTTCGGGAGTTGCCGCTCAACCGCGTGGCGCACGACATCGGCTACGTGTTTCAGAACCCCGACCATCAAATCTTCGCGGCAACGGTCCTTGACGAGGTGGCGTTCGGTCCGCGCAATCTCGGCTTCGTTAGCGGCGAGGTAGCGCAACGGGTGGCTGAGGCGCTCGATGCGGTTGGGCTCGTCGGGCTGGAAGGCGAGGACCCTTTCCTCTTGAGCAAAGGGCATCGGCAACGACTCGCGGTTGCTTCGCTGTTGGCACAACGGCCGCAGCTACTGATCCTCGACGAGCCGACGACGGGCCTCGACTACTTCGAGCAGCGGCGGATGATGGATTTGATCGCACGGCTGCATGCGCAAGGCATGGCGATTCTGATGATTACGCATAGCCCCTGGGTCGTCGCCGAGTATGCCGAGCGTGGCGTGTTGATGCGCGAAGGGCGCGTGTTGTTCGACGGGCCGTTGCTCGATCTGCTGCTGCAGGAAGATCTGCTCGCCAGCGCTCACTTCCGTTCGCCCGAAGTCACACGGCTTGGCAAACGTCTGGGGCTGGCGGTTGGATGCGTGGACGATTTGGCAGCCGAGGTGGCGAAGTTGATTCCGGGGAAGTGAAGCGATGCCTCTCTTCCTTTACATCGAGCGCCGTTCGCTGCTGCACCGGTTGCACCCGACGGTGAAAGTTTTTTCGATGGCTTGCTTCTTTGTGGCGGCATTCGTCAGCGAGCAACCGGCGGCGTCGTTGCCGCTGGCACTGGGGATTGCAGCATTGATCCACAGTGCCGGGGCCTGGCCGAACGTGCGGCGTTTGCGGATCATCTTCATGTTGGTCTTCGTGATGACCTTCGCGGTGTGGACGCTTTTCTACCGGGGCGGTGAGCCCTGGGTACGATTTGGGCCGGCCGCAATCAGCCCGACCAGCATGCGTTTCGCCCTCGGCATGGCCTTCAAGCTGGTGACCTTTCTCGGCGTCGGCGTCGTGTTCCTGTCGACCACCAAGATCGAGGAATTTGCCTACGCGCTGACGCGCGTCGGCATGCCCTACAAGCTCGGCTTCACGATGACTCTGGCGTTCCGCCTCGTGCCGGTGTTCATCGACGCCGCCGCAACGGTCGTGCAAGCGCAGCGCTGTCGCGGTTTCGACTTCGACCAGGGCAATCTGTTGCAGCGCATGCGGCGCTATGTGCCGGTGATCGTACCGGTGTTCATGGGCGCGTTGCGACGCGCCGACGGCATGGCGATGGCGCTCGAGGCGCGCGGCTTCCAGTCGCCAAAGCCGAGAACGACGTTCGAGCGCTATGAGTTCACTTGGCGCGATGCGGCTGTGATGGCATCGAGCCTGTCGGTCGCAGCCTTGTACCTGTGGTTGTGGCAGGCCGGCTGGACCAGGGTGGGCTGAGCAAAGCAGGTGGCGATGAGGTTTCGGGGTTAGGGGTTAGGGGTTGGGGACATCTTCCCGAGACGGCGTAGCCCCTCAACCCCTAACTCCGGTGCTTTTCAGCTCCAGCTCCACTTCTTCTTGTTGGCTTCGATCTCTTCCGCGGTGGGCTTCGGCTTTTGCTCGTGCTTCTTCACGTGGAAATCGGAAGTGAGTTCCATCATCTTATAGTTCAGCGGTGTGTCGTCCTTGAAGATGTCCGGTACCGCCGCCTCTTCGAAGATTGCTTGCCAGGGGCACTCGGGTTCGCAAGCGCCGCAGTCGATACATTCGTCGGGGTGGATGTAGAGCTGGTTCGGAAATGCAGCCGTGTCCGATCCTTTGTACTCGTAAATGCAGTCCACCGGACAAACCGCGACACAGGCTGTGTCGACGCAGTCTCTGCACAAACGGGTGATGATGTACGCCATTCTCTCCTCCTTCAGATTGCCTCGGGTCACATCCCGACGGCCGGCGATCTATCCCGCAGACGCGGCACCAGCCCGTGCCGGTCGGCTATATCGCCGATGGTGATTTTTTCCAGATACGCC
This sequence comes from Deltaproteobacteria bacterium, assembly GCA_016200585.1. GTDB lineage: Bacteria > Desulfobacterota > Binatia > HRBIN30 > HRBIN30 > JACQEN01. The sequence continues at coordinate 8,937 of JACQEN010000006.1, read as the reverse complement.
GCCAGCAGGTGCTGAGCGCCGCTCCATATGTCGATTTGGGTGCATACCGTCGCAAAACAGCAGAAGCCCTCACGATGGTCAACGCACTCGATCAATGCAAGGGGCCCCTCGACGCTTTCATAGATCGCCCGCACCGAAATATCGCTCGGCCGGCGCCCGAGCCGGAATCCGCCGCGCGCTCCGGGTACCGACTCCAGAAAACCGGCACTGACCAAGTTGCGCAAAATCTTCGAAAGGAAGTGTGGTGGGATGCCTTGCCGCGTTTGAATTTCAGCGCGCGGCACCAGTCGAGCGTGTGGCTGCGCCGCAAGATAGCAAAGGGCGCGAACGGCATAGTCGACGCGCCTTCCGACGTTCATGATCGAGCTGCGGTGCTCGTGTGCTGCGGCCGGAGGCGCCTTGCCCGTGGCCCGCAAGGCGCGCGCAGATCTCACCGTCATGACGAGCGTCTGCCCCGGCGGCGGGATCCTACCGATGACCGCCGCATCAAGGCCGCGCTGAACCAGAGAGTACGCATCAGGGCAAATTAGACGCTCGGGCTCGGCTAAGTCAACGTGAGACCGCATCTCTCAACGGCGCAGGGATTCTGCCACCCGTACCACATCCACGGTCGCCCGGACATCATGCGCCCGCACCAGGCTGGCGCCGTTGGCAACCGCAATGGCGGCGGCGGCAAGCGAGCCGTAGAGGCGATCCGCCGGCGTCTTGTGGCCGGTGAGGTGGCCGATGAATGACTTGCGTGAGACGCCGACGAGCAGCGGCTGTCCGAGGCGGCGCAGCCGGCCGAGGTGGCGCAGTACTTCGCAATCGAGCTCGTGCCAGGAAACCTTGCTTTGGCGGAAGAAGCCGATTCCGGGGTCGAGAACGATCTGCTGCCGCGGGATTCGCGCCGCGGCGGCGCGCTGCAGGCACTGGCGCAAGAGACCGGCAATGAGTGACAGCGGCGCCGCGCGGCTTGGGCCGTATTCGAGTGCCATGAGAATTGCACCACGGGCGTGGCGTGCCACTGGACCCATACCCGCGTCGCGGCGCAGGCCGCTGATGTCGTTGATGACGTCGGCTCCCGCTTCGAGCGCGGCGGCGGCGACGCTGGCGCGTTGCGTGTCGATCGACAGCGGGATGCCGACGGCAGCGCGTACGATCCGCACCGCCGCCAGCATGCGCTTGCGCTCTTCGTCTTCGTCGATGGCGCCGCGTACGTACGGTGCGGTCGACATGGCGCCGATATCGAGCAGTGCGGCGCCTTCGTCGGCCATACGCTGGGCCAGCTTGCCCAGGGCACGGCGATCACGGGCAACCGAACCGGCGAAGAACGACTCGGGGCTGACGTTGATGGCGCCGACGATGCGGACGGGGAAGCCGTCGCCGACTTCCACGCCCGCGAGGTTGGCGTAGACTTTTACTTTCCCTTCCACTCCGGCTTGCGCTTTTGCGCGAAGGCCATGACGCCTTCCATCATGTCTTCCGATCCGAACAGCTTGCCGACGAGCGGGTATGATTTCTTCATCGACTCTTCGAGCTCCAGGCCTTGGCTCTGCAACGCCACTTGCTTGGTGGCGCGAACCGAGGACGGCGAGCACGCCAGGATTTCGTTGGCCCAGCGTTCAGCCGTCGCTTGTAGATGGTCGAGCGGCACGACTTCGTTGACGATGCCCCACTGGGCAGCTTCCGCAGCGGTCAACGGCTTGCCGGTGAGCATCATGCCCATGGCGATCTTGGGCGGAACGGTGCGCGGCAGGCGCTGCATGCCGCCCGCCAGGGCAGCTAGACCCACTTTTGGTTCGGGTAGACCGAAACGCGCCGAATCGGCGGCGACGATGATGTCGCAGGCGAGGGCGATTTCAAAACCACCGCCCAACGCCAAGCCGTTGACCGCGGCGATCACCGGCTTGAAGAGGTCGAAGCGCGCCGTGATGCCGCCGAAACCTCCCTTGCCCATCTCGCCGGCCATCCCATGTTGCGCCGAGTACTTGAGATCGTTGCCGGCGGAGAAGGCTTTCTCACCGGCGCCGCTGATGATCGCGACCCAGCATTCCGGGTCGGCGTCGAAGTCGTCGAACGCCTTCGACAGCTCTTGATTGGCCGGTGGATGCAGTGCGTTCATGACGTCGGGTCGATTGATGACGATGCGCGCCAAGCGCCCCTGCTTCTCGTACTTGATGAATTCGTAGCTCATCGGTTTCTCCTCTTTTGAGTCAAGAGTCGGGAGTCGACAGTCGAGAGCTTCTTGCCTGGATTTTGAACCCTCGACGGTTGACTGTCGACTCACTGGACCTCAGATCAGCCTCAATTCCCCGCTTGCATCCTTTGCATCAACGCCGACTGTTGTTCTTCGAGGATCTTCTGCACCGTCGGCCGTTCCTGAACCTTCGCCCACCATGCTGCCAGCTTTGGACGGCCCTCCGAAAACGGTTCGCCGCCCAGCATGGGCGCCAGCAGGTTGAGGAAGAAAAATGTCGGGACCAGCGCGCAGTCGGCGAAGGTGAACTGGGCTCCGAGCGCGTAGGGTCCGGACGACATCATGGTTTCGAGTTGATCGAGTCGCGACGAGACTTCTTGCAGCTTCTCGGCAATGAGCTTCTGGTCCTTCTCCTTAGCCGCGACCTGTGGAAACAGCGCACGCAGCGGTGGCTCGAGATAGAGGTCGTGGAAGCGGCCGATCTCGCGCGAACGAGCCCGACCTTCCGCATCCTTGGGCAGCAACGGCTTTTCCGGGAACTTGTCTTCGAAGTATTCGTTGATGACTTCCGACTCGCCGATGATCTGGCCGTTGACCTCGAGGGCCGGCGTCTTTCCGAGGGGGTAGATCTTCAGGTACTCGGGCGACTTGAGGTCGCCGCCCGGAATGGGAACGATTTCCACCGGCGCCTGCTTCTCGTAGATCGCCAGCCGGCACTTTGAGGCAAAGTTACTGAGATTGGTGTTGTACAGCTTCATTGCTTCCCTCCCTGGTGTTGCTGCGCGAGTATCGGCGAGGACACGCGCTACCGCAAGGAGAAGGGAAATTGAAAATCGGGAAGCGAAAACGGAGCACCGGCGAACCAGTGGGGCTTCGATTGTCCTTCATTCTGCATTCCTGATTCCCGGTTCCTGATTTTCCATTTCGGTTCGAGAAGGGTGTTGCTACACCACCCACTCATGAGCCCACAGCCCCTTCAGGGACTTACCGTCCTCGAGCTCGGCCACGTCTACAACGGTCCGTACTGTGCCCTCCTGCTGGCGCAGCACGGCGCCGACGTGATCAAGATCGAGCCGCCACAGGGCGACGTGCTGCGCCGCATGGACCGCTCGCCGGGCGGGGCCAGCTATCCCTTTCTCATGCTCAACACCAACAAACGCGGCGTGCGCATCGATCTCAAGCAGCCGCGCGGCCGCGAGCTTCTGTTGCAGCTGGCAGAGAAGGCGGACGTGCTGCTGGAGAATTACGCGACCGGCGTCATGCAACGCCTGGGGCTCGGCTACGATGTCTTGAGCGCGCGCAACGCAAGCATCATCTATGCGTCGGGCAGTGGCTTCGGCAGCACTGGTCCGTACGTCGGGTATCCGGCAATGGACTTCACGATTCAGGCGCTGGTCGGGGCGATGTCGATCACCGGCTATCCCGATCGGCCGCCGGTGAAGTGCGGCCCGACGTTCATCGACATGCTCGGTGCAGCCCACCTGTTCGGTGGAATCCTTCTCGCCTTGCGCCAGCGCGAAACCAGCGGCCGTGGGCAACAGGTTGAGGTAGCGATGTTCGATGCCGCCGTGCCGGCACTGCTGAGCTATCTGGCGCCATTCTACGAGCTGAATCAGGAAATCTCACGCAGCGGCAATCGGCATGTGGTGGGTGGATCGACACCGTACAACAACTTTCGCTGCGTCGACGGCTACGTCGCCATCATGTGCGTTTCCAACCAACACTGGCTCGATCTTTGTGAGGTCATGCAGCGCCCCGACCTGGCCGCGAAACAGGACTGGCACAATGTCCCTGAGCGGGCCCGCGACTGGGAGCAGATCGAGTCCGCGGTCGAACGCTGGACGTCGACGCGCCAACGTGACGATGTTGCGCGCTTGGTTGCCGAGGCCGGCATTCCTAGCGCTCCGGTGCGCAGCTTGCCGGAAGTAGGGCGCGACCCGCATCTCTTTGAACGCGGCGTCGTGCGCGAGGTCGACTGCGTACCGCGCGGACGGGTCAAGACCATTGGTACGCCGATCCACATGGGCGAGAGCAGCGCCGTAGCGCCGACGCCGCCGCCGTCGATTGGCGAGCATACGGACGAGGTGTTGCGGCAGAAGCTCGGATTGACCGATACACAGATCGCCGAGCTGCGGCGCGACCAGGTGATTTGAGGGTCTGACCGAGTGCGGGCTCAAGGAACACGTGCGGGCCATCGGCGCGCAGAAGGGATGACGCGATGACGGATCTCGAGCAACGGGTCGAGCAATTGGGGCAGCGCCTGCAGGCGGTCGAGGACGAGCTGGCCATCCACAAGCTCATCACGCGCTACGGGCTGGCGGTGGACATCGGCGACGTGGAGCGCACGGCCGAGGTCTTTGCGGAAGACGGCATTTATGATGCCGACGTACGTATCATGCGCGGCAGAGTCGCGGTGCGCGACATGGTGAGCTCGCCGCGCCACCAACAGATGGTGGGTCGGTGCGCGCATCAGATCGGGCCGGCGGTGGTGAAGCTCGACGGCGATCGGGCGGTCGCGGTTGGCTACTCACGCGTCTATCTGCGCAACGACGAAGGAATCGAGATATATCGAGTCAGCTACAACCGCTGGGCCCTGGAGCGCCGCGCTGGTCAATGGTTGATTACGCATCGGCGGACACGGCTGCTGGGTCACGAAGAGGCGGTGTCGGTCTTCCGCGCCGGGCTGGATGAGATCGTGGCGTGAAACGTAGGTGTCTTGGCCTAGCCCTGCAGGATGGCGGGGAGCTGGTCGAGTTGGCTGATGACCTCTTCAATGGTCTTGCCTTGGCGCAGGTTGAGAACCGGATAGTTGGCGCCGGCGGCGGCGAGCGCTTCGACGTCTTGTCGAAGCTTTTCGGCTGTGCCGGTGAGGGCCCGCGCGCCAAGCTGACGAGGGTCGTAAGGACGGCGCGGGGCAAGCCTATACGGCCGTCTTGCGGGCGTTGAAACGCAAGCGGACGTAGTCAGCGGTCCATTGACCCGCGGCGTTGCAGAGCTTGGGTCGCAAGGTTTCGCGTACTTCGTCGACGAAGACCGGACGGTCTTCGCGCGGCAGTTTCGAGATGAAGCTCTCGGCGAACGTCTCGAGCCAGCCGCCGACGTCGCCCGGAAGCGGCGTCGGTCGCGGGATGAGGGCGATGTACGAAACGTCGAAGCCGTTTGCTTCGAGCAGTTGACGATATTCCTGGTCGGTTGGAAAATACCACGGATCGGCGGCCTTGCCGTCGACTCCACGACGGTCGAGTGCGGCGATCAACGTACTGCGGATGACTTCGACGCATCCGGCCCCGCCGAATTCCGCCACAAAGCGACCACCGGGCTTGAGCGCATTGTGGACGCCGCGCACAACCGCTTCACCGCGTCGCATCCAGTGCATGGCAGCGTTGCTGAACACGGCATCGAACTCGGGGCCGAACGTGAGTTCTTGGCCGTCCATGACGCGGGCGTCGATGCCGCGCGCCCGCACCGCTTCGATTTGTGCGGCGCTACCGTCGATGCCTACGACATCGCAGCCCAAAGCTGCAAGCTTTTCGGTAAGCACGCCGTCGCCGCAGCCGAGATCGAGAACGCGCTCACCCGGTTGCGGCGCCAGTAATTCGACCACCGGCATTCCGAGGTCGGACACAAAACGCGCATTGCGCGCGTAACGCTCAGGATCCCAGCTCTGCGGCGAGTGCATCAGCGCAAACTACCGCAACGATCGCTTCGAATCGATGCTGCGGATTCGACGAGCGTTGGCGGCAGCGCTACTGCACCTGTACCTTTACCGCTTTGCGCTTCGCGTGTTCCGTTTTGGCGAGCCGGATCTCAAGGACTCCGTCTTTGAAGGTCGCCTTGACGTCGTCGAGTTTGACCTCCGCCGGTAAATCGATCGAGCGGAAGATCGAACCGTACTCGCGTTCACTCCAGTAGCGGTTTTCTTCCTTGACCTCCTTCTCGCGCTTCTTCTCGCCCTTGATCGTCAGCGTCGAGTCGGTCAGGTTCACTTCGATGTCGTCCTTCGACATCCCCGGTAGCTCGGCCTTGACGACGACGTGATCCTTTTCGTCGCTGATTTCGATCGCAGGTGGCCGAACGAAATCCTCCTTGGGCGCCAACCAACGTTCGGGTTTGAAGAATCTCGGCCATGCGAAGTGGCGGAAGTCGTCGAACAAGCGATCCATCTCCCGCTCCCAGGCCGACATCGGTGCGAGCGCACGCACCGGAGCGGCCGGCTTCGCCTCCTTTGCCTTCAGGGCTTCTGAGGTTGCCATAGTGACTTCTCCTCCTTTCGTAGGAATTTGGCGAAACTATCCACTTTGTGAATTCTGCAAACCGCCTGCCACGAGCCGTAGCCGGAGGGCGGTGCTGCCCCTCGGGAACCTTTCGTAGGTTTGCAAAACTGGGAGACATTGCGTGTTAGTTTCAGTCATAAGGGGGGTGAGTGTCCGCGGTGTCTTGCCACGCCGGCTGGCGCAGCATTCGCTACTTCATTTGGTCGAGGAGAAGGCTATGAAATCGATCCGACGAATCTTGATCGCGACTGACTTTTCGAAGGGGGCGAATGCTGCGGCGCGGTTGGCGGCGGAGTGGGCGCGTCGCCTCAAGGCCTCGGTGGACGTCGTGACCGTGGTCGATACCTTACCTCTGGTCGAGGCGTACGGGGACGCTTCTTACCGCAAAGAGCGCGCCGCTGAGATTCGTGAGGATGCGCGCCGTCGCGTGGAGAAGTTTGCGGTTGACGGTTTTTCGGGCTGCGGCCGGGTTCGCGCGTACGTTCGTGACGGATACACGTCGAGCGAAATCATGGCAGCCGCGTGCGAGCTGGATAGCGATCTGATCGTCATGGGTACCCATGGCCGCACCGGCATCGCCCACTTGGTGATCGGCTCGGTTGCCGAAAAGGTGGTGCGCAAGAGCCCGGTGCCGGTGCTGACGGTCCGCGCCAAGTAAGACCGCGACTTGGCTCGTGTCGCGTTGCCGGCGCGCCAGTTCTCGACGCCCTGCGCTCGTCGCCCAACGCCCGACGAGCTCGTTGAACCCGCCTATTTCTTCTTCAGCTGACCCGCCACCGCCGCGGTTGCTTTTTTCACTGCGTCGGGGTCGCCGAGATAGAAGTGGCGAATCGGCTTGAGGTCGTCGGTCAGCTCGTAGACCAGCGGGATACCGGTCGGGACATTGATGCCGACGATTTCTTGGTCGGAGATGTCGTCGAGGTATTTCAGCAGAGCGCGCAAGCTATTGCCGTGCGCGGCGATGAGCACGCGTTGTCCGGCGCGTAGGCTCGGGGCGATGGTTTCATGCCAGTAGGGGAGAAAGCGGTCGACGGTGTCCTTGAGGCATTCGGTCAGCGGCAGCTCATTCGCCTGCAAATGGGCGTAGCGCAAATCGCCGACCGGGCTGCGTGGGTCGTCAGGAGCTAGCGGCGGCGGCGGGATGTCGTAGCTACGGCGCCAGATGTTGGTTTGTTCCATGCCGTGGCGCTCGGCGGTTTCGGCTTTGTTCAACCCCTGCAGCGCACCGTAGTGCCGTTCGTTGAGGCGCCAGCTGTGCTGGATCGGCAACCACATGAGATCCATCTCTTCGAGCGCCAGCCACAAGGTCTTGATGGCTCGCTTGAGCACCGAGGTGTAGGCGATGTCGAAACCGTACCCGTCCTTGCGCAGCACGCGTCCCGCTTCGATGGCTTCCTGTACGCCTTTTTCGCTGAGACCGACGTCGGTCCAACCGGTGAACCGATTCTCTTTGTTCCATACGCTCTCACCGTGTCGCAATAGAACCAGTTGCCGCATCTCGTGCTCCTCTGGCCGCGGTCGTAGCAGGAGGTGTGGGGGGCAATCCATCCCTCTCGACGACATTGCCGGGAGCGACAGAAGAAGGCAGGATGTGGTTGAAACAGAGCGATTGAACGGTAGAGAACCGATTCATGTCCAACCTCAGCCCATACGCCGGCAAGCCGCCGCACCCTTCGATGCTGGTCAACATCGCTCGACTGGTGACCGCCTACTACAGCCAACGTCCCGATCCGCTGGTGCGCGAGCAGCGCGTCGCCTTCGGCACGTCCGGGCATCGTGGATCGTCCTTGAAGTCGGCCTTCAACGAAGCGCACATCGTCACCATCACCGAGGCGATCTGCCGCTACCGAAAGAGCGAGGGCATCGACGGACCGCTGTTCCTCGGCATGGACACCCACGCGCTGTCGGAGCCGGCGTTGGCCACGGCGCTGGAGGTGCTGGCGGCGAATTCCGTCGACGTGATGATCGACAGTGCCCGCGGCTACACGCCGACACCGGCCGTGTCGCTGGCGATTTTGACGCACAACCGCGGACGACGCAGCCAGCTCGCCGATGGAATCGTCATCACGCCGTCGCACAATCCGCCGGAAGACGGTGGTTTCAAGTACAACCCGCCGAACGGCGGGCCCGCCGACACGAACATCACCAAGTGGGTCGAGGAACAGGCGAACGCTCTGCTCGGCGGAGATTGGCAGACGATCAAGCGCCTGCCGTTCGAGCCTGCGCTCGCAGCTTCGACAACGCATCGCCACGATTATACGGCGGCCTACGCCAACGATTTGGCAACGATCATCGACATCGACGCCATTCGTGCGGCGAAAGTGCGCATTGGCGTTGATCCGATGGGTGGCGCAGGCGTGGCCTACTGGGCGCCGATCGCGGCGCGGCATGGGCTCGACATCACTGTCGTAAACGAAGCGGTCGATCCATCGTTCCGCTTCATGTGCGTCGTTTGGGACGGCAAGATTCGCATGGATTGCTCGT
>JACQEN010000326.1 GCA_016200585.1 Deltaproteobacteria bacterium | reverse complement strand
TTTACGATGCGATTGCACCGATCGTGAACGCCGACTCGATCGACAGGTCGATTGCTTTTGCGGCATCGCGTTACGGTAAGGGCGGGGACGACTATCTGAACTGCCCGATGTCGCGCGACGAATATTATGCCTTCGTCGACGCGGTGCTTGCCGCCGAGAAGGTGGCGACGCGCGATTTCGAGCGCTGTGTGTATTTCGAAGGCTGTATGCCGATCGAAGAAATGGCCCGTCGTGGACGCGATACGTTGGCGTTCGGCCCGATGAAACCCATCGGCTTGGTCGATCCGCGTACCGGCGAGCGTCCGTTTGCGGTAGTTCAGCTGCGACAGGACAACCAGCCCGCGACTCTCTACAGCATGGTCGGCTTTCAGACGAAGATGACCTACCCCGAGCAGCGCCGGGTGTTCAGGATGATTCCCGGTTTGCAGGCAGCGGAGTTTGTCCGCCTGGGGAGTCTCCACCGCAATACCTTTATCGACGCCCCACGCGTGCTGCTATCGACGTTACAATTGCGCTCGCGCCCGCAGGTGTTTCTGGCGGGCCAGCTGGTCGGTGTCGAAGGGTATGTCGAGTCGGCTGCTACCGGCCTGCTTGCGGCGATCAACGTATCGCGCCTGCTTGAAGCTCGACCGTGTGTAACCCCTCCGCCGACCAGCGCGCTCGGTTCGTTGCTGACGTACGTCGCCGATCCCCAGCGGCACGACTTCCAACCGATGAACGCCAACTATGGTTTGTTTCCGCCAATGGAGGGGCGAGAGAAGGGACGCGAAAAGCGGCAGCGGCTGGCGCGTCGTGCCCTCGAAGACTTCGACGGCTGGATCGTCGACCACGAGATCAACCCGACGGTTGCGGCCGAGGCGGTTGCCGATACGTCGCCTTGAGGGTGACGAACAAACCGTGCAGCCCTTGCGACAAGAGCTGGAAAAATTCGGTGTCGACCCTCAGCGCCTCGGGAAGCTGAAGCAAATCCTGCGCGCCAACGTTCCCGACTTTGCCGATGCACTTTACGATGGCGTGGCGGACGTGCCCGACCCGGCGATGGCGCTGGCGAACCTGGAGAGCCTGCTGGATGCGGCTGGGGGCTCGCGTGGGCTGAAGGAGCTCACGGTCGAAGATCGTCGCGCGTTGTTCATTTTGCTGGGAAGCAGTCCCTCCCTTTGCGTGACATTGACTGCGGCGGGGCCGTCCTGGGCAGAGCTTCTCAAGGAGTGCTTGCGCATCGACGAACACGACGCCGCTCGGCATGCTGCGGTGCTGGCGCCGGCGTGGAAGTTGCCATGGGAGGGGTTTGCCGAACAGTTGCGACGCTATCGTCACCATGAGTACTTGCGCATCGGACTCAACGACCTGATCGGTCGCTATTCGATCGAACGGACGGTGCAGCAGCTGAGCGAGCTCGCGTCGGGCTTGTTCGTCGCCTGTTACAACTGGGCGCGCGACCGGTTGCGTGAAGACTATGGCGAGATGCGGTTGTCGGATCGCGAGGGAGACCGCGACAACGCGTTTGTGGTGCTGGCCATGGGCAAGCTTGGTGGCGGCGAACTGAACTTCAGCTCTGATGTCGACGTGGTGTACCTTTACGAGTCGGACGTTGGCCTGAGTAGCGGCGGTGTCCGCGGCCAGATTGAGCCGCGGGCCTTCTTCACCAAGCTCGCGGAGTCGATCACCCGCGCCATGCAAGAAGTGACGCCGGCGGGATTTGCGTTCCGTGTCGACCTGCGTTTGCGTCCGGACGGGATGAACGGGCCAATCGCAAATTCGGCGGCCAATTCCCTCCTATACTATGAGTCGTACGGTCAGACCTGGGAGAGGACGGCGCTCATTCAAGCCAGGCCGACTGCGGGCTCCACGGCCCTTGGGGAGCGGTTTCTGAACGACGTGCGGCCGTTCGTGTTCCGTCGCTACCTCGACTACACGACGGTTGCCGACATGAAACAGATGAAAGCGCGGGTCGAAAGCGAGCTTGGCGCGAAGAGTCGGGGGAACGTCAAGCTCGGCCGCGGCGGCGTGCGTGAGATCGAATTCGTTGTGCAAGTCCTGCAACTGATCAACGGCGGCCGCGATGAAAGGGTGCGTACGCGCGGCACGCTGAACACGCTGCGTCGCCTCACCGCGTGTCGCTATCTTCCCGAAGGTGAAGGTGTTGCACTTGCAGATGCCTATCGATTCTTGCGTGACGTGGAACACAAGATTCAGATCGTTCACCAGCGCCAGACCCACGCGGTGCCAAAGGACGCACGTGACCAAGAGACGTTGGCGCGGCGTTTGGGCTATCGCGGTGATGATGCCGCGGCAAGATTCTGGGTCGATCTCGAACGGCAGACTGCAATTGTCCGGCGGGCCTTTGAGCAACTCTTCTACGAGCCGGCAGCCGAGACGCAGCGCGTCGGTGACGCAACTGCCGAGCAGCTGATCCGGATACTCGACGACGGGGAGGCGTCGATTCCACGACTGCGGGAGCTCGGGTTTGCGCAGCCGGAGTCGGCCCAACAGAGTCTGCTTCTGCTCCGCGATGGGCCGCGTTCGGCGCCGGCTAGCCCGCGGCGTAGAAAGGTTCTGTACGACTTGGCGCCGGCGCTGCTGGCTTGCATTCGGCAATCGGCCAATCCGGATCTGGCTCTCGAGAACATGGCGACGTTTGTGTCCTCCGTCGGCGCGCGTACCAGCTTTCTGGTGCTCTTACGCGAGAACCCCGGAACCTTGCGGATGATGGTCGAGCTCTTCGGCGCCAGTCAGTTTCTGGCCAATTCTTTCTTGCGGCATCCGGAGATGTTGGATTCGCTGGTGCGTGCCGACCTCGTCCGGGTTCATCGAACGTTGGTCGATCTGTGTGAAGAGCTGGACAGCCTTAGAGCTGGCGCAAGCGACTTCGAGGAGGCGCTCGATGTCCTACGCCGATTTCGCAACCAGGAGTTTCTGCGGATCGGTATCAATGATCTACAGGGATTGCTCGAGCCGGAGGATGTTGCTGCCCAACTAGCTCTTCTGGCTGAAGCTTGCGTTCGCTGTGCCGCCAAATTGGCGACAGAAGAGGTTTGCGCGCGCTACGGCTGGCGCTCGCTGTCGGGGCGCTTCGCGGTGATCGCGATGGGCAAGTTGGGGGGCGGAGAGCTCAACTACAACTCCGACCTTGATCTGATCTTCGTGTATGACGAGGGCGGCGACGAGTCGGCACGGGTGATGGCGCACGAGCGATTCACGAAAATCGTGCAACGTCTGATCACGATCCTTCAGGTGAACACGAAAGAGGGGCTTGCGTATCGGATCGACACGCGACTGCGACCCTCCGGCCGTTCGGGCCCTCTGGTGACGTCGCTGGACGGCTTTCAACACTACCACGAAGAGAGCGCCCAACTCTGGGAGCGCCAGGCTTTGATCAAGGCGCGACCGATTACCGGAGACCCGGAGTTGATTCAGGCCGTGGAGGACGTGATCGAAACGTTCGTCTATCGGGCGCCACTGACTCGTGATGATGTTCGCGAGATCCGTCGCCTGCGTTTTCGTATGGAGAGAGAGTTGGCGCGTGAGACCCAGGGCCACGTAAACATCAAAACGGGTCGCGGTGGCTTGGTCGACGTGGAATTCGTAACCCAGATGCTGCAACTGCGCTATGGAACGGAGGAGAGCAGCGTTCGATCACGGCGAACGCTCGACGCTCTTGTGGCGCTCGGAACCGTCGGTGTCTTGCCGGAGTCTGATCAGCGGATTCTCATCGATGGCTACCAGTTCATCCGTCGTGTCGAGCATGGTTTGCGGCTAGCGTACGATCGGCCGGTCGAAGATCTTGAACGCGGCGACATCGATGTTGGCGTGGTGGCGCGACGAATGGGTTTTGCTGGCGATGCAGCTGCTGCGGGTGAGGCCCTGTGGCGGGAGTTCGCGCAACGACGAGAGACAATACGCGCCTGCTATGACCGATGGTTTGATCGCTGCGAAAGCGGAGCGGTGTGAGTGCTGCGCGCCGCTCTTAATCTTAAGCGCTCGTGTTGCATGGGGCGATTGACTGCCTGGCTCCCTGTGAGCTAGCGACGCGGACGAGGGAAGCATCACGTGGAAAAAACGAAGCTCATCTGGCTCGACGGTGTTTTCGTTCCTTGGGAGAAGGCGCAGGTGCACGTCATGACCCACACCCTCCACTACGGTCTCGGTGTGTTTGAGGGAATCCGTTGCTACCAAGGGGCAAACGGCGGATCAGGAATCTTCCGATTGCGCGAACACGTGGCCCGACTTTTCGGTTCTGCGCACATCCTCGGGATCGAGATTCCCTACTCGCGCGAGCAGATCGAAAAGGCATGCGTCGAGGCCGTCCGCGTAAACGATCTGCGCGCTTGTTACATTCGTCCTTTGGTCTTTCTCGGCGATGGCGAAATGGGACTGGCTGCAGTGAACAATCCGGTGCGCGTCGCCATCGCGGTCTGGCCTTGGGGCGCTTACTTGGGCGACGACGGTGTGACCAGTGGCGTCCGCATCAAGACATCGTCTTTCCAGCGGATGCACGTGAACACACATATGACCAAGGCGAAGGCCGTGGGCAACTATGTGAATTCGATTCTCGCTGCAGTAGAAGCACGGCGTGGTGGATACGACGAAGCCATGATGCTCGACGTCGACGGCTATGTCGCCGAATGCAGCGGCGAGAACCTCTTCGTCGTCAGGGCGGGGCAGGTGAAGACGACTCCGTTGACTTCAGTGCTTGAAGGGATCACGCGCGACGCGGTTCTGCAGTTGCTCGGAGCGCTCGGTACCCAGGTGGTCGAGACACGCTTTACCCGGGATGAGGTGTATCTCGCCGACGAGGTTTTCATGACTGGTACGGCGGCGGAGGTCACGCCGGTCCGCGAGGTCGATGATCGCTGCATCGGCAAAGGACGGCCGGGGCCGGTGACGACCGACCTGCAGCGACGGTATCGGGCCGCGGTCCGCGGCGAGGACGATCGCTTTCGGGAGTGGCTGACGTCGGTCACAAATTAAGCAAAAGGAAGCGTAAAAAGCGGAGCAAAGTCCACCCCTTTCGGCGCCTTTTTTGTTGACACGCAATGCCTATGAGTTTATAAGCGCGGAAACCTGCGACCCAGCTGATGCACGCAAGAGTTGGGGAAGCATTATCCAGCCGGTTGACGCGACGGAGGACTGTGGAGCGATGGGAAGAGCGAGCGGGATGATCGCACGACGGGGCGTCGCGACGTCGCTCATGGTGCTCTTCGCGCTAAGTGCGGCGCGAGCAGAGGTCACCACCGAGCAGGGCAGCTCGATCCTATTGTTCCCTAAGGTGATGTCTGATTCGCGCGGACTCCAAACCGACGGTTTCCCGATCGAGACAATCATCCAGATTGCCAACACCTCCAACTCTTTAGTATTCGCTCACTGCTTCTACGTGACGTCGACCCCTGAGGATCCCTTTTCGAAGCCTGGGGTGTTCAACCCGCCTCAATGGCAGGAAGTTGATTTCGACATCATGCTCACGAAACAACAGCCAACGCATTGGATCGTGGGACCAGGGCGACGTGTGGAGCCCAATCAGCAGTGTGGCCGAATGCAGCCGAATTGCGTCAACGCAGGTTTTGACCCCGGATTGATCCCGCCGGTAACGGATCCGTTCATCGGGCATCTGGTTTGCCTCGAGGTCGACTCTTCCGGGGCACCGCTGAATGGCAACAGGCTGATTGGTCAAGCCACCCTGGTTACGCCAGCATCGGCGGTTACCGGGCGTGGAATGATTCCTCTTGGTGACGTCAGCAAGTATAACGCGGTCGGAATCCAGGGCTTGAATACCGATACCAACTCGAACAATGGTGACCAGACTCTGTGTCTTGGCGGAGGAGTACGGTCCGGCTGTCCGGCTGGTGCGGAGTATGAAGCGTGTCCGCAAACCGTAATTCTCAACCACTTCGCCGAAAACGCTACAGAGCCCGCCATCGAGATTCTTGGTGCCACCGCTTCTAATGTTCAGACGGAGCTAACCCTGATCCCATGTTCTGAGGATTTCGAGAATCAAGCACCCGCCTCGGTTACTGTACAGTTCAAGGTTACGAATGAATTCGAAGAGCAATTTTCTACGAGTACTACTGTAACCTGTTGGGCGAATCTGCGTCTTGGCGATCTCGGCCCAATCTTTGATGCGAGTTTTCTGGGGACTCGGTTTGCCCAAACACGCATGACACCTGCCGACCTTCCAGGGCAGGATCCTCCGGCGCCAGGTTTTATCGGAGTTTCGGAGGAGTTCCACCGCGACGATAGTTCGGGTCCGGGGCAAGTTAGCCGCGCTGCGCTCAACCTTCACGGCGAGGGTGAACGTCCTGGGGGTGATGCCATTGTTGTTCCCGAGGTAACTCCATGATTCCGAGGTCCGGAGTGTCGCCGTTGCTGGCAGCCTGTGTCGGCCTTCTGGCAACGACAGCATTGGCTGACGTTGCCTCCGATCAGCCGGCCGCAATTTTGGTTTTCCCGAAGGTCGCTGTCGACACCAGCAATCGTGGCATGCATGGCAAATATGATACTCTGATTCGCATCAGCAACACGGACAGTAAGGCAGTTAGGATTCAATGCTTTTGGATCAACGCAAACGGTCACTGCTTGAACTCCCCAGGTACCATTTGCGATCCCAATTTGGTTCCCCGCGATCCAGCCTGTGGCACAACATCGGTATGCGTTCCGGGATGGCAGGAAACAGACTTCGTGGTCAATATCACCGCCCGGCAGCCGGTCGCGTGGTTGGCCTCGCAAGGGGCCATCGTTTGTGAAGATGGCGTCAATCCAATCGCGCCCTGTTTCCAGATTCCAGGTGGGGGTGTGTCGAGCCCCAACAATAACGGGGAGAGTCGGGTTCCCCCGGTTCTT
>JACQEN010000325.1 GCA_016200585.1 Deltaproteobacteria bacterium | reverse complement strand
GGGTGACAAAGAAAACGGCGCCAAGCTTTTCATCAGCCGTGGCTGCCGCGCCTGCCACACGATCGGCGAACCACCGCCCTCCGAGTGGACGAGCACCCGCGATCTGGCAGGCATCGGCATCAAGGCACGCGCCGATTGGCTGATCGACTTCATCAAAACGCCGCGCAACTACAATCCCGACACGGCGATGCCGCGGATGCAGTTGACTGACGCGGACGTCCGCGACCTGGTCGCGTTCCTGATGTCGCACCGGGAAAACGCCGATCTGGTTGCCAATGTTCCACGCGCCACTCCGGGTGTGATGACGAACAGCGCGCAACAATTGATTACCAGCCTTGACTGCCCGCGCTGCCACCGGGTCAACGGCGTGCGCCTGCTCGAAAGGGGCACTGGGTGGAGAGCGCCGCCACGCGCTTGCGCCGCATGCCACGAGGAGAGCGCGCCGATGCAGCCCGTGGCGGCGGCCTCCATCGACGTCACCGGCGCGCTCACTGAAGGACGGCGCTTGGTGGCCTACTACAATTGTCGCGGTTGCCACCGTATCGACGGCCAAGGTGGAATCATCGCCGATTACATCGAACGCAAGTCGTTTGCGCCGCCAACCCTCGAAGGGGAAGGCGCGCGCGTCCAAACGTCGTGGCTCGTCGACTATCTGCAACAGCCCCGGAGCCTGCGTCCGTGGCTGGGAATCCACATGCCGGACTTCGGCCTGACACCCGCCGAAGCGCAGATGCTGGCCACCTACTTTGCGGTCTTGGCCAGTGTCCAAGCGGCCGACGAGCCGCCCAAGTCAGCCAGCTCCGAGCTCGCCACGCTCGGCGAGCGGCGCTTCGTGCGCCACAAGTGTATCCAGTGTCACGTCGCCGTGACGGGCGCAGCCATACCCGCGGGTATCGATCCCGAGGATCTCTCCATCGATCTGCGCCTCACCAAGGTGCGCCTGCGCCCGTCGTGGATCCGCAAGTTTCTCGCCCACCCCAAGACGGTCGTCGGAACGGCAACACGGATGCCGGCTGTCTTCTACGATAGCGACGGGGATCCGAAGGTCGATGCACCGGAGCAGGACATCGCCGCCATCACCGAATACCTCATCCAGATGACGGAGGCGCACGGTGTGCCGGCGACTCCTCCGAATGCGGACGCAACAGCCATCGACTGGAGCACGCAACCCTATTGAGCCGGGATGACGTGAGGGTTACCAGGTATCGACGCACGGGCGTTTCTTGTGCGTCCGCGGCTGCGCTGGCGGCACCGAACGCAGTGCGTTCATGATCCAGTGCCGTGATTCGGCCGGATCGATCACATCGTCGATCTCGAAATGGCTGGCCATGTTCAATCCCTTGCCGTGCTCGTAGGCTCGGCCGACCATGTAGTCGAAGAGCTTCTTGCGCTCGGCCGCGTCGTCGACGGCTTCGAGCTCCTTGCGGAAACCGAGCTTGACGGCACCTTCGAGGCCCATGCCGCCGAATTCGCCCGTCGGCCATGCGACCGTGAAGACTCCGGCTTTGAAGCTCCCGCCGGCCATCGCCTGCGCGCCGAGGCCGTAGCCTTTGCGCAAAACGATGGTGAAGAAGGGCACGCTCACACTCGCCCCGACGACAAACATGCGGCAGGCGTGGCGCACCAGCGCCGTCTTCTCGGCCTCCGGGCCGACCATGATCCCCGGCGTGTCGCACAGGAACAAGATCGGTAGGTCGAACGCATCGCACAGCTGCATAAAGCGCGCGGCCTTGTCGGCAGCAGCGGCGTCGATGGCACCCGAGAGATGCTTGGGGTTGTTGGCGATCACACCCACCGGGCGACCTTCGATGCGCACCAACGCCGTGATCATGCCGACGCCGAACTGTCGTCGCAGCTCGAGCACCGAACCGCTGTCGGCCAACAACTCGACGACCGAGCGCACGTCGTAAACACGCATGCGATTCTCCGGAACTACGTGCCGCAATCGACGTTGGTCGGCGCAGTCCCACGTGCCGAGGCTGCCCTGGAAGTACGACAGGTACCGTTTCGCTGCCGCGACGGCTTGCGCCTCGTCTTTGACGGCAAGGTCGACGACGCCGTTCGCAACCTGTACCGCCATCGGGCCGACCTCTTCCGGGCGAAAAACGCCGAGCCCACCGCCTTCGATCATCGCCGGCCCGCCCATGCCGATGTTCGAATTCTGCGTCGCGATCACCACGTCGCAGGAACCCAGCAAGGCCGCGTTGCCGGCAAAACAACGTCCGGAGTTGATGCCGACAAGCGGCACCAGCCCGCTGAGACGTCCGAAGAGATGGAACGCCATACAGTCGAGCCCGGCGACACCCGGAGCGTCGGTATCGCCCGGCCGCCCGCCACCACCTTCGGTGAAGATCACCAGAGGTAAGCGTTGCCGCTCGGCCAGCTCGAAGAGGCGATCCTTCTTGCGGTGGTTGAGAAAGCCCTGCGTACCGGCCAGCACCGTGTAGTCGTACGACAGCACGGCACACTGCGCGGCGTCGCCGAACGGATCGCCGTTGATCCGCCCGACGCCGGCCACCAGACCGTCGGCCGGCGTTCGTTCGATCAAATCTTCGAGCGTGCGCCGCTGCCGTTGTGCAGCCAGGGCCAGGGCACCGTATTCGACGAATGAACCCGGATCGCAGAGATCATCGATGTTTTCGCGCGCCGTGCGTTGCTGCGTCTTGCGCCGGCGCGCCACCGCGTCGGGCCGTGCCGCATCGAGGGTTGCGGCATGTCGTTGCTGCACCTCGGCAAGGTCGGCACGTGCGCCCAGATCCGATGTCGCCGCCGCGGCCAGCGCAGACTCGGAAATCTCCTGCGGCTCGATCAATCCCAAGAGAAAGCCCTCGTTCACCGTGTCGCCTTCGGCCACGGCGATGCGCTGCACGATACCGCTCACCGGCGCTTCGACGACGTGCTCCATCTTCATGGCGTTCATGATGAGGACGCATTGCCCCTGTCGAACCACGTCGCCTTCGTCGACCGCAACGCTAACAATCGTCCCCTGCATCGGCGCACAAAGACCAACCAGTCCTTGCGGAACTTCCTGGTCCGCCGCAGCCATCGCCAGCGTTTCTCCGGCGTGCACGGCCGGTGCACCCACCTGCCCTTTTCCGTAAGCCAGGACGGCCAGTGGATCGATCTTATCGAAGCTGGGGCTCGACGCTTTGCCTTCGCCATCGGCCGCTTCGTCCTGCGCCGCCAGCTCCGCAGCGTTGTCCTCGACGAAGCGTGTGTCGATCTGGTTGGCGACGAAGCGCGGGTCGTCGAGCAGGCGCCGCAGAAATGGAATATTCGTCCGCACCCCTTCAATCCGGATCTCACCCAGAGCGCGGGCCGTACGGGTCACCGCGTCGGCAAAGCGTGGGGCGGTCGAGTGACCAATCAGCTTGACCAGCAACGAATCGAAGCTGGGATTCATTCTGTAGCCGACGTAGCCGCATGTATCGACGCGAACGCCGTGTCCCGACGGCAGCTCGAAGGCAACCAGCGTGCCGCCTGCGGCTCGGACAGAGCCGTCGGCGGCGACGCTCTCGGTGTTGATCCGCACCTGAATGGCGAAGCCGCGCGGCGCACCGATCTTGTCTTGATCGAGGCCAAGCTCAGCCAACGACTTGCCGCCGGCGAGCTCAAGCTGGATGCGGACCAGGTCGACGCCGAAGACCTCCTCGGTCACGGTGTGCTCGACTTGCAGGCGAGGGTTGGCTTCGATGAAGTAGTAACCGGCTTTCGATCCCGTCCCTGTCAGGGTAGCGGACGCGTCCACCAGGAATTCGAATGTACCTGCGTTCCGGACCTTGACGGCCTCTGCCATGCGCAACGCGTCGGCAATGATCCGTTCCCTCAGGGCAGGAGTAAGGCTTGGACTCGGGGCAATCTCGATCAGCTTCTGATGGCGCCGCTGAACGCTGCAGTCGCGGTCGCCGAAATGGACGACACGACCCGAGCCGTCGCCGACAACCTGCACCTCGATGTGCCGTGCCCTCGGCAGAAGCTCTTCGACGTAGACCTCGCCGACACCGAAGGCTTGCAGTGCTTCAGAGCGGCAGCGCTCGTAGGCTTGCGCGACCTCGTCGGCGCGGCGCACCGCTCGCATGCCGCGTCCGCCGCCGCCGGCCAGCGCCTTGATCATCATTGCCGGGTTTGTCGCCAACGCCGAAAAGAACGACTGGGCTTCATCCAGGGTTACGGCGGCACGACTGCCCCGCAAGATCGGCACGCCACACTGTTCGGCGAGGGCGCGAGCAGCGCTCTTGTTGCCGAAGGTATCGAGCGTATCCGCTGCCGGTCCGACGAAGACCAGGCCAGCACTCACGACTTGCCGCGCAAAAGCTGCATTCTCACTGAGGAAGCCATAGCCGGGGTGAATCGCATCGCAGCCGTGGTGGCGTGCGACGTCGATGATTTGGTCGATGTCGAGATAGGCGGCCGCACCCCTGCCGCGCAACGGCAGAGCTTCGTCGGCTCGGCGCGTGTGTAGCGAGAGCTCGTCGTCCTCCGAGAACACGCCGACGGCACGGATACCGAGCTCGGCAGCGGCGTGCATGATGCGAGCGGCGATCTCGCCGCGGTTGGCAACCAGAAGGGTCTTCATACAGCCTGTGCTGGCATGAAGCCGGGCAAAAGAGAACAGGGCCATCGATCGCCTGAGGCGATCTCAGCCGGGTCATCCGGTACTGTCTCAGTTTGATTGCGACGCGCCGATTACCTCTCCCCTGTGCCCGTCTCCGACGCGAAGAGGGGGCGGATCGCGGCGAAAATGAGGGCTTTCAGTCCCCTTCCCGCGTCGGGGCTTTGCCCGCCAGTTCGGTCTGTGCAGGCTTGGCGTCTCAAACCCGACGATGAATCGTCGGGCTGAAAACAGGCACCCCGTGAACGGGGTGCGGAACAGGTTGGGAGTTTCAATGCTTGCGCCTGCTTCGAGCCGGCGCCTGATTTCAGCCGGGGCATTCATGCCCCGGTCCAAAGCACGCGTTTGGTCATTGGCGGGCAAAGCCCCGCGTCGGGAAGGGGACCAGGGGGTTCGGTTTGTGTGAAGACACCGCGAAACGCTTTCTGCAAATCTTCGCGCCCCGCGCAGAAACGCAACGTTTGTCTTACGGATAAACGCGGATGGCTAGCACTCGGAAAACATGGCTGTCCGTTTTCTGAAGCTCACCACCTACGGCTTGGCTTAGAGGAAGAATTTCTCCACCCGAAGATTTCCTGCGAAGCGGTTCTCATCTACAGCTGTGTGCATCCGCGTTCATCCGTGGTTCCAATTCATTTTCGGATTGAGGCTAACAAGCGCTGATTTTCAACTGCCTGGAGTGGCTGATGGCTCAGCGTCCAGATGTTTGAGGAATTCTACCAGGTCGAGCAGCTCGCGGACGGTGATCAAGCTGCTGTAGTCGCGCATCTCCGCCGAGACCTTTTCGACGCCGCGATAGTGTTCCAAAGTACCCGACATGTACTTGTGCGGGTTGAGGATGGCTTCCGCAAGAAACTCGCGAGGCAGCCGGCTGTACGCCGCAACCAATTCCGGCCCCGTGCCGCCGCTGCTGCGCGGCTCCGGAAACTCGCCTGCCCTGGTTTTGTGGCAGGTGTAACACTCGAGCTTACGAAACGCCGTCTTTCCAGCCGCTGCATCACCAGGCGGAAGGCTGAATTTCCATCCCTTCGGAACATGAGGTGACGGCACTTTGGGATCTGCGTTCACGGTCGCGGCGCACAACACAACGCAAAACACGATCGCCGCAGCGAGGAATCGCTCCATCATGATCGGATCTCCTCTCAGGCGTCTGCCAATCTCCGCACGGCAGCCTCACCGGGCGTCGAAAGAGACATCTTGCGCATCAACACGTACAGGCGAAGTTTACTCGTTCTCGCTCGATCAGGATAGAGCCCACACCCTTTCAGGGCTCGCTCATCGGGACGCCCCGGGACAAGGCTGCTTAGAGCCACAACCCGAAAGAGGTTTCACTCATCCATCGCGTACGCGCCCTTCAGCGCAAGCACCTGCTCGTTCCAGACGCGATCGTACGACGCCGTATCGCGCAGCGGTTTGCGGATCATCTTGAGACACTGCTCCATCTGCGCCGCGGTGCTGGTGGGCTTGCCGTACAGGTCGAGGGCGAACTTCGAAAAGTCGCGCACCATGAAGTCAAAGATCTGATCGATCAGGTCCTCGCCGACCCCATAGATCGAGGCGTTCTCCAGAATCAGTTGCGCATAGACGACCAACGCGAACAACTCGCCGCCGGCCAACAGGAAGTCGATGTCTTTCATCTGCTCTTCATTGGGCGGCGTGTTGGCGAGCAAATCCCGGAACAACGCAACCTGTTCCTTGAAGATCTCGACATTCGGCAGATGCCAGCGCTCGAACACTTTCTGGTAGTCGTGGAAACGGATTGCCCCAAGGCCTTTGGTGCTGCCTTGGTGAAACAGGAAGTCGTCATTCGCAGCGTCGTCGCGGCGCGGCACGTCCGGGTATGCCACCGGCGCGAAGAAGTAGTTGGGCATGAACTTCACGATCAGCGCGATATTGACGTGCACCGTGCCTTCGAGCTTGGGCAGAGCACGGATGTCGACCGCGGCCTGCTCGAAGTACATGTCTTTCTCGAAGCCCTTGGCGGCGATCACGTCCCACAGCAGATTGATGACCTCCTCGCCCTGGGTCGTCACCTTCATCTTCACCATCGGATTGTAGAGCAAGTAGCGCCTGTCCTGCGGCGACGCCGAGCGCATGTAATCGCACGCCCGCAGGGCGAAGAGCTTCATGGCCACCAAGCGGGCATAGGCGTCGACGAACATGCGGCGTACGTGCGCGAAGTCGGTGACGAGCATGTTGTACAAACGGCGATTCGCCGCATGTTGGATCGCTTCGTAGAAGGCATGCGTGCACATGCCGATCGACGCCCATCCGAGGTTGTACTTGCCGACGTTGACCGTGTTGAGCGCTGCGTCCCAAGCGTCGCGTCCCTTGGCCAGGATGTCGGCTTCGGTGAGTGGATAGGCGTCGAGCGCAAACTCGGAGACGTAGTTCTGGCTGGCGCAGACGTTTTTCACCAGCTCGAACTTCTCGTGCTGCGAGTCGGCGGCAAAGAACACGTAGTCGCCCGATCCGGCCAGCTTGCCGAAGGTCGACACGATGGCCGCCTTGTTGCCGTTGCCGATGTAATACTTGCGGCCGCTGGCGACGTAGCGCCCCTCGTCGACCGGCGTCAGCACCATGTCGGTGGAATAGATGTCGGCGCCGTGCGCCTTCTCCGAAAGCCCGAAAGCGAAGATCGCGCCGTCGTCGAGCAGCCGCGCCGTGCGCTGTTTGACCTCTTCGTTGCCACTCATCCAAATCGGGCCGAGCCCGAGCACCGAAACCTGCCAGGTGTACCAATACTGCAATCCGTAGAAACCGAGGATCTCGGCAAACTCGCAGATCCTCCAGGTGTCCCAGCGCGAGTCCGCCACACCATAGCCGGCCGGCGTGCACATGGTCGCGAAGATCTTTTCCTTGCGTACGAAGTCGAGAAAGTCGGCGTACCAGAGGCGCGCGTGATAGTCCTCCTTGAGCCGGCGTTTACCGCGCGCTTCGAAGAACTGAATCGTCTTCTGCATCACCTGGCGCGAGGGCTCGTCGGGATACGAACGTACTTGGCGCTTCGGATTCAAGAGGATCTCCACTTCACACCTCCCAGGCTCAATGTGTTGGTGCTCAAACCGATGACGGAGAGCGTAAGACCAGCAAGGCTATTTCCGGCGGGATGCCGATGCGCATCGGGTAGCCGTAGAAGCCGACGCCACGGGTAACGTACATCTTCATCTGCTCGCGCGAGAACACACCCTGGTCGGGCAGACCGGCCAATCCGACGACCGTAATTGCATGCGATTGGCTGAGCTGCACGCCGATCTGTCCGCCGTGCAGGTGGCCGGAGAGCACGATATCGGCGCAGTTGGCCGGCAGCTCATGAAACGACGTGGGATCATGATTGAGGAGGATGCGCGGCACAGCGCTGCGTTCACCAAACGTGGCGATGGTGTTGCCGTAAGTCGACACGCCGCCGGGAAAGTGGAACTGGAAGTCGAGCCCGGCCAGCTCGACCGGTTGATCCTGGATCGACAGGTCGACTTTTCGGTCGCGCAAGACCCCTACCCCGCTGTCGCGCAAGCGCTCCATAAAGCGGCTCACATCATCAAAATCGTGATTGCCGAGACTCGCCCACTGGCCGTACGGTGCATGAATGCGGCTCAGCGCCTCGTACAGCGGCGCATCGAAGTCGCCGGAGCGATGGGTCAGAAAATCGCCGGTATGCAGCACCAGATCCGCATGGCCGGCATTGGTGAGCTCGGCGACACGCCGCAAGCGTTCGCGGTTCATCTCACCACCGACATGGATATCGGAGAGATGGGCGATCACAAGTCCATCGAGAGCCCGCGGCCAGCGCGGCAGGACGATTTCGCGACGCTCGACGCGGAAGTCGTAGGACACCGAAACGCCCGACAGCGATACGCCGAACGGCAGGGCCGCCGCCAGCAGCCCGCCGCGCTGTAGCAACTCACGCCGGCCCATCAAGATCGCATCTGTTTCCTCAGGCTCTGCCGGACGTAGCGCTCGCCGCCGTCGCAGCGGCCAGGTCGCGGCGCGCAGCAGGCCGGTCATGGCGTAGCACACGAAGAGCAGCGCATAGGCGCTGTACCAGACCTCGCCGAGCCACTCGACGCCCAGCGTCTCGAGCAGCGGCACGGCAAACGGCTGCCGAGCGTCGAGCAACTGGGCAACCATCGTGGCGTCGCACAAGAACGCCACCGCGGCGATCAGAACAGCGGAGCTGCGCGGCACATGTCGTTCAACGGAACGTTGCAGACGGACACGGGCGTACGAAAACGGGGCGAACAGAAGCGGAACCAGGGGCGCAAAGAACCGGGCCCGGTGATTGCCCGTAAATCCGATCCAGGCGACCGCCGAAACCAGCACGACATTCAAAAGCACTTGCCCGGCCAGCGTCCAGCGCGTCGAGCTCCCCGCTCGCACCGTTTCGGTTGTACTCATGAGTGTATGGGCGAACGTACGCTGAGTGCCGCGGCACGGCAAGGGCGCGCTGCTGGCCCGTTGTGCGCTCGCCTCGCTGCGCGACGCCTGATACGGTCGGCGAAACGTTTCAGGAGGTCGGCATGCGTTTCACCTGGTTCAACTTGATGCCGTGGCCCTATCTGCCCGACGACTTTCGCGAGCAGCATCGGTCGGTATGGGTCGACATTCCGAACACGCTCTACGACCCGCGCCGCGGCCACTTCGTCTACCACGAGTACATGGATCAGCTGGAGTACGCCGACAGCCTGGGCTTCGACGGGATCGGAGTCAACGAGCATCACCAGAACGGCTACGGCTTGATGCCGTCGCCGAACATCATCGCCGCCGGCCTGGCGCGGCGCACCTCGCGCGCCGCCATTTGCGTCATCGGCAACTCGATCGCCCTCTACAATCCGCCGATCCGCGTCGCCGAGGAGTTCGCCATGCTCGACGTCATCTCGGGCGGCCGGCTGATCGCCGGGTTTCCGGTCGGCACGCCGATGGACACCAACTTCTGTTATGGGCAGATCCCGATCATTACCCGCGACAAGTACCGCGAAGCGCACGAGTTGATCATGCGCGCCTGGCACGAGGACGAGATCTTCGCCTTCGACGGCAAGTACACGCAGCTGCGTTACGTCAACTGCTGGCCGAAGCCGATCCAGAAACCGCACCCACCGATCTACATTCCGGGCGGCGGATCGATCGAGACCTGGGACTTCTGTCTCGACCACGATTACAACTACTCCTACCTGTCGTTCGGCGGCTACAAGCGCGGCAAGCTGTTGATGGACGGTTACTGGGAACGTGTCGCCCAGCGCAACAAGGACGAGTCGCCCTACCGCGGCGCCTTCGCGCAGATCATCTGTGTCGGTGAAACCGACCAGGAGGCCGAAGAGCTCTACTCGGAGCACGTGCGCTACTTCTTCAACCGCTGCTTGCACGTCTACCCCGGCTTCGCTGATCCGCCGGGCTATCGCACCATCAAAACGCTCAAAGCCGGCGTCCTGTCGCAACTGACCGAAGATGCGCTCAGCAAGTTTCCTACACTGACGTGGAAGGATCTGGTCGATGACCGCTACATCATCGCCGGCAGTCCGGCGACGGTGCGTGATCAGATGGTCGAAATGATCAAGGGCCTGCACATCGGACATGTCTTCGGCCTGTTCCACAACGGCAACATGCCCGACTGGAAGACACGCCATTCGACAAAGCTGTTTGCCGAGAAGGTCATGCCGCAGCTGCGCGACGTGTGGCCGGAGTGGAAGCACGACGACCGCTGGTGGCCGAAACCGATGGACAACCGCGTGCAGCCGGAGAAGTCGCTGCCGGGAGCGGAGCGCCGATGAAAACGACCAGCATCGAAACCAAGCGCGGGGCCAAGGTTCGCGTCCTTGAAGCGGGCAAAGGTGCACCGCTGGTCTTCTTCCACGGCGCCGGCGGTCTGCTGGAGCCGAATCCGTTCCTCGATCCGCTGGCCGAGCGCTTTCACGTCTTTGCACCCGAGTTGCCGGGCTACGGCGAATCGACCGGCGAGGAGTTCCTCGACGACATGCTCGACTTTGCCTTGCACGGCTGGGATGTCGTCGCGGCGCTCGGGCTCAAGCAGCCCCATCTCGTCGGCCACTCTCTGGGCGGCATGATTGCCGCCGAGATGGCGTGCATCGCACCCAACGATCTCGACAAGCTGGTGCTTGTCGCTCCGGCGGGGTTGTGGTTGGACGCGCATCCGATTCCCGACCTTTTCGC
Source organism: Deltaproteobacteria bacterium (assembly GCA_016200585.1). GTDB lineage: Bacteria > Desulfobacterota > Binatia > HRBIN30 > HRBIN30 > JACQEN01. The sequence goes on along the minus strand of JACQEN010000325.1, from coordinate 5,050 downwards.
GATGCTACCGTTCGAGCTCGCCCAACTGCTCTTCCACGACCCAATCACCGGTGCCGCGCTGCTGACCGGCGGCCTCGACTTCAGCAACCTCGAAGCGTTGCGCGACTTCTACATCACCAACGCCAAGCAAATGGGCAACGCCGGTAAGCTGCTGTTCCCGATCCCCAACCGCGGCCTGGCGAAGCGACTCTATCGCTTGACCGCACCGACGGCGCTGCTCTGGGGCAAGAGCGATACGTTGATCCCTCCCGTGTACGCCGAGCGCTGGAAGCAGCTCATCCCGCAAACGCAGCTGCAGCTCATCGCCGAAGCCGGGCACATGCTGCCGTACGAGAAACCGCAAGCCTTCGTCGCAGCGCTTGCAGACTTCCTGGCGCGCTAACACTCGCTCATGTAGCGGCCCGGCCGTGTCGCCTGTATGCTGCGTACATGGATGACACCCTGATGATTCGGCGCGCCACGAGCGCCGACGAAGCCGCCCTCGGCAGAATGGGGGCGGCGCTGATGCGCGTCCACTACGACTTCGACCGCCAACGTTTCCTGGCGCCGGGCAAGAACGCGGAAGCCGGCTACGGTCACTTCCTCCTCTCGCAGCTGAACAGCCAAGATTCGATCCTCTTCGTCGCCGAGCTCCAGGGCAAGGTGATCGGTTACGTCTACGCCGGGATCGAACCCCTGTCGTGGAAGGAGCTGCGCGACCGTGCCGGCTTCATCCACGATGTCTTCGTCGAATCCGGCGCCCGCGGTCGCGGTATCGCGACACGATTAGTGAACGCAGCGGCAGAATGGCTCGGCGCCGCCGGCGTTCCCCGAATCATGCTGTGGACCGCAGAGCCCAACGCACCGGCCCAACGGCTCTTCCAGCGTTTGGGCTTCCGCCCGACCATGGTTGAAATGACGCGCGAGGTTTCCGCCCGCTGATCGACGGGTTGGCGTCGCCGCGACGTTACTTGCGGCAGCGGGAGCTCGATTCATCCGCGCCGCACGTGCACGGCTTGCATCAATTCATGCATCGCCCGGATGGATGGCCGCGACCAGCCCGGCGCCTTGCGCGCCGCCTTTGCATACAAACGACGGTACTGACCGTGCCGTCGCAGCAGCCGTGAACGTGTCATCATCACGCCGCTGCGGAACAGCAGTGCGGTTTGCGAAGCGATGTTGCGGTTCTGCAAGCTCAGCGGCGCGTCGAGCACTTTGACCAAGCCATCGTTCCGCACGAACCACTCGGTAGCTTTGATGTGAGAATCGACGATCGGCTCCACTGCGGGAATCTTTTCGATGACGTAGTTGTTCGTGGTGCACAGCCAGCGCAGCGGCGTGCGCGGAAACAAGCGCCGGCGCCAGGCACCAAGCCACTGATCGAAATTGGGCGGCACTTCGAGGAAGCGACTCGGCCAACGATACGCTCGGTAGCGATCTTCGCCGGAGCCGCTCACCACTTTAGCCATTTCGGGAGAAAACCAATCATCGTCATCGACCGGAGCGATCAGAGCACCGGAAGGAACGTCCTCCAGTCGCGCCGTCACCGCACCCTCGACGCCGGCGAGGTTGGCTTGGGCAATCTCTTTCAAGCGCTGGCGGAATTGGTGATACGGCATGTCGAACGTTTCGTTCCAAAGATCGACGAGCGGCGCAAAGCCGTCCGGAAGCTGCGCCCGAACGGTGGCCTCGCTCGTCCAATCCGTCGTTCGTCGGACAACGATATACAACAACGCCTTCACTCGTCGCCCTCTCCACGCTCCGGAGCGCCGAGCTCCGTTTCGCCGCTTGCAATCAACGCAAGGATGCGGTCGACCACGCCGTCACGCGCAGCGATCGTTCGCAACTCCCAGCGCCGCGCCTCAGCCAACCGCTGCATGAAGCCGCCCTCCGCTCGAATCAGTTGCATGAACCCGTCGCGCACCGCTTGTTCGTCGAAGCCGCCGCGTGGTTGCCGTGCCAATGGTAACGCCAGCCCAAGTTGCTGGCAGCGCGTCGCCAAGGCCGGTTGGTCGCCAAAGAACGGATACGAAAGCATCGGCACCTGTTGGAAGATCGCTTCGTGCGTCGAGTTGATCCCGTGATGAGTGATGAAGACGTCCGCTTCACGTAGCGCCGCCCATTGATCCACGGCGTCGACGACGGTCACGTTGCGCCGCACGACTTCCTTGCGCGTCGCGGCATCGAGTCGATGTCTGCCGAGCGACACCACGACGTCAACATCAAGATGCTCGCAAGCCTGCGCGATAACCCGCAACGCCTTGGTCGCCGCCGCTTCGAAGTACCACCACACAACCGTTCCAAAGCAGACGTAGATACGCTTGCCGCGCCGCTGCTGCGGGAACACGCAGCCATCATTCTCCCGCAACTCGGGGGTCAGGCACCCGAAGAATTCCAGCGGCTGTAACACCCTGCGATCGTCGGCGTCGAGAAACTCCGCCGGCTCGGCGTACAGATTCAGGTACGGACTGAACGTATCGACGTAGGACAACGGATGGGCGTCCACCATGCCGTAGACCTCACGCAAGCGGCGGATCGCATTCCAACAGTCCGACGACGTAGACACCCGCGGATCATCGCGTAGCGCCGCCAGCGTCCGCGACGGTACCGGCGCATGGTTCGGGAGCACGTTGACATACGGGATGTCGAGAAGGCGCGCCACCACGGGGCCGGCAACCATGAACGTGTCGCAAACGATCAGCCCCGGATCGAGTGCCGCAATGTCCGCTGCCAAGGCTTCGCCGTAGACACCGGCGAAGCTGACATAGCGGCTCGGTAGCGGCTGCGACGATGCGTCGGCCGCCTCCAGCGGGTACCGCGCGAACAAGTCGATGAACCGGGCACCGCTACGTTCGACCTCGTCGCGGAACTCTGCATGGGTCAGTACGTGCACCGGCCAACCACGGCGATGCAGCGCGGCGACCACCGGCAGCACCACTCGCAGATGCCCGACGCCGTGAATGCAGAGCACGACAATCGATCGCTTCATGACATCTCTTGCTGCGCTCATGCCGCGTTGTGGAGACAGTGCAGCAGTCGAGCGATCTGAGCGTCGCGACGAGCCGGCACGCGCTGCAAGAAGACCCGCGACAGCGTCAGGCCGCAGATGAGCCGCCAGTACTCTTCGGCCTCGGGCGCGGCGGGCGCCGTTGATCCATAGCCGTCGACAAAACGCTCCCACGCCGGGGGTAGCATCGGCCAGCGGTGCCAGGTCCAACCAAGCTCGAAGCCGACAGGCTCAAACGTGATCCGTTCCGTGTCGATGATCCGCAGGCGGCCGGCTGCATCGACCAACATATTCTCGGCACAGAAATCCTTGTGGATGAGAGCGATGCGAGCCCGACCGGGGTCGTGGCATCGGACTGCGATCTGCAGGGCATCGCAAGTTGCTTCGGGCAGGACCTTTGCGTGACGTAGCACTTCGATGTCGCCGGCGGCACTCTCATTCCATCGCCGGGTCCCTTCGTCGGGGGAAATCTGCGATGGGAGCGGCCGCGCATGCAGCCGTCCGACAATCGCGCCGGCGGTTTGGGCCCACCCTTCGGTATCATGAGGATCGAGCATCTCGCCGGCGATCCATTCCTCGAGCAACACCGTCCCGAAACAGCCGAACACGGCGGCAAAGGCGTCGTCAATGCCGCGGCGCAACTCGAAGACGCGCCGTGACTCGCCTGGACTTTCGAAATGCCGTGCCTTGATGACACGCCCGTCCGCCGTCTCGACGCGGTACGCGTAGCGCATCCCTTTTCCGACGCCGAGAGGCGATATCAATGAGAGGCCGCGCGCGTGCAACCCGGCCATCTCAACGGCCGTACGAATGTCCGCCTCCACCGCACCAAGGCCGTCATTCATGGCGGGGTCACCAGGCGCAGCAACTGCTCGCCCAGCGTCCCATCCGCAAACGCACCGTGTCCCAATCGAAGCAAATGTCCCCTGCATCCATGGGCGAGTGCCGTGATCCGATCGTGTGATGGAAAGTGCACGCCCTCAACGAGACTCTCGAACAGCGTCGCTGGACGTTGGCGTCCGCTGCTGCCGTAGAGGTTGGCACGGATGGCGGAAGCAGTCTCCGCCACAGGCATCGCTTCGAGAGTCCACGTCTTCACCTCGTCGCAAATCCGCGGAAACACGATTACACCCAGCGGAGCTGATGGCGAAGTGCTTGTCCCAAGCCGCAGTGCAACTTGGTTCGGTGTCAGCGCAAACTCCACCGCGTCGACGGGCTCCGCACTCGGTCCGGCCGTCTCGAGCTCCGCGCTGCTGTAGAGGTAGGGCCGGGCGACCGGCGGCAGGCCGTCATGGAGACCGGGAAATCGCGCCAGCGTCGGCGGCCTGATCTTGATTGCAGTCGGACTCCCCAGAACCGTCGTCGGCGGCGTCGCGCTGACAAAACAGCGATCGTTGGTGATCAGCCGGCAACCGCGCGAGCCCATCAGATGGAACGACAGGGTCGTCTTGCCGGCGTTCTTCGGACCGGGGAACAGCAGTGCGCGGCCTGCACTTTCGATTGCCGCGGCGTGCAGATCGACATGCGTCTGACGCAGCCGAGTTGCGGCGATCTCCAAAAGCGTCCAAATCAACGTAAACCGCCATCGACGCGTACTCGGATCGCCGATCAACTCGACCCGGCGCGGACCGAAGCGCAAAAAACAGGAGCGCTCTTTGTCGTAGACGGTTGTGGTATTCCCGGACCGCGATGCCGGCAGCGACATCACTTGCTGATCCTGCGCGAAGCACGGCTGCAACTCGGCGTCGGCCGGGAACTGCGCCTGAGCCGCGACGTACGTCGACTTGGAGCTGACGACCGTCACCAACACTTCGACGGCACGCTGCGCCGGCCGGAACCATGGGTGGAAGTACTCGTCGACAAACTCCACGAGCGCAGCGTCGTTGCACGCCAGCCCGACCACCACGGCCGCGCAATCCAGCAACTGGCACGTCGCTGCAGGGTCGAACGCTGTGGGCGCAACTTGGGCGGTCACCGGATTTCTCACTTTACGAATCGGACGGCACTGTTTACGCGCTCTCACCGCTGAGAGCAATCGGCCTCCGCTTGATACCAAGCGATCAT
>JACQEN010000316.1 GCA_016200585.1 Deltaproteobacteria bacterium | reverse complement strand
GCAACTTTGTCGGTTACAGCGTTCGCCGATGCGACAAGGGCTAGAACACCGAGCACGACGCCAACCACCAACTGCTTGCCAATCGCGGGCATCTTCTCTCCTTCTGGTCTTGGTTGAGGCGGATTATACGCAAAGCAACTGCCACGTCAGCAGACAAATTGCACACCTAATTCCCGTCGACCCGGTTGCAGGGGTTCGGGCCAAACGATACGCAGCAAATCATGAGTGAGAATGATCCGTATTGGCACGGCACCTGGGGACCGTCACAGCGTCCGGGAAGCCGCCCCAACCTCGACAGCATCCTCCCGGAGCTATGGATCGGCGAATATCCTACACCCAGAGACGCAGCCTGGCTGCGTAGCACACTCGGCATCACAACCGTCGTCAACCTGCAGGACGACGGCGACCTGTTGAGCAAAGGCTTGCGGCTCACCGAGCTCGAAGCTGCGTATCGCTTACACGATATCAGCTTTCACCGCCTGCCGATTACCGACTGCGATGCCGAGATGCTCGCCGAACGTCTCGACGGCGCCGTAGAGCTCATCGAGACGGCACTTCGCGCCGGACACCGTATCTACCTGCACTGCAATGCCGGCATGAACCGAGCGCCGACCATCGCCATTGCCTACCTGCACGTCTACCGTCGCTTGCCTCTTCGCGAAGCGTGCGAATTCGTCAAGGCACGGCGCGTCTGTGTGCCGTACATGACGGTGCTCGAGGCAAGGTACGGCAAGCGATGAAGTGAATCTTGCCCCAAGTGCGAAACGGCAACTGCGTCTAGTTCCACCCGGCCTACGTTTCCAAGGCTGCCGTCAACGACCCTGACAGCTCCTCCGCCCGCACTGCCGCCGCTGCGCGAACCCGTTTCACCAGTGCATCGTCGTGCTTGTAGATCGCCAGCGCGGCGATCGCCGCGCGCGCATCCATGGTCTTGCCTTCGGCGACGAGCGACAGCAGGAAGTCGATCGGCTCGTCGTGCTTGAGCATGGCGATTGCCAGCAGGGCCGTTTTTCGCAGATCGACCTGCGACGTGCGCTCCCACCACGAACGCAGAACTGCAAAGGCGCTTGCCAAACGCGAGGCGCCGAGTGCCAAAGCCGCCGTCTCCTGCAATGGCGGGTCGTCCCTGGCGAGCAACCGTTCCACCAACGGCAGCGACGACGTCGGATCGATCGCCAGGAGCGCCGACAAGCATTCGCCGATCACCTCGGGTTCATCACCGGCCAGCACCCGCAAGCGCAACAGCGGAATCGCCTGAAGGCTCTCGCTGTAGGCAAGTGCACGCGCGGCGTTGGCGCGTACGCGGGCTTGCGGATCGGCAAGCAGGTCGCCGATCTCGAGCAGCGCATCGCGGTGCTGGATGCGCACCAAACCCAGCGCACAGACTCCGCGTAGTGTGCCGGCGGTGTCATTGCGACCACCCCAAACCGGCTCCATTTGGACATATCGAATGCCGCGCAAGAAAACCTCGCCTGCTTCGGCGCCGAGGCGATACAGAGCGTCGGCGATTGCGGTCTTGCCAACACAGTTCGGGTCGCTCTTCACCGGATTGACCAACAGCCGCTCGAAGGTCGCGATGAGATCGTTGGTCAATGCAGCGATCTCCGCTTCGCCAATGATCTCCGCGGCCTTCGCGGCAACGTGCGGCGACTTGTCCGCAAGAGACTTGCGCAACTCGACCACGGCCGCCTTGGAAATCGGCTCGGCGCGCAGACGGTGTAGCGCGGCAAGCTTGTCTTCAACGGCGTGCGACTTGGACACGATGAATGCCTCCGCCGAGGGTAGCACCGAAGCGCGGCCGCATACGACGTCAATTCCCGATCGAATCCATCCTCGACGGAACCCGTCCTACTTGTCCTTCGAAAATACGTAGGCATTGGCGTACGACAGTCGGGTCCGCACCGGACCAGGCAGGCCAGCGGCGTTGTCGATGACCATGCTCCCTGAAATGCCATCGCAAGACAAACCGGTCAGGAGGGGCGCGTATTGGCTGCGTACGCCATCGTTGCTGATCACCGTTACGGTGTCGTCACCGTTGAACCCGCGTTTGCTGGCGCCGAAGTCGCAGAAATGCCCAGGGCCGAGCTTGGCAACGCATTCCGCATCGCCGCCGACTCCCGTGGACTGGGAAAACGCACAACCCGTCGCACAGGTCGCGAAGCCTCCGTCGCAGGTACCATTCTGCACTGCGCTTGTGTCGCAGAAGCCGCAAAACGCTCCCATTGGGCTGGCGATCATCGACTTCGGTTCGGTGCTGAGCACGACCGGGTTGAAGATGGTCGATGCCTGAGGAAGGGACGGCGGGCATTCGATCGTCACCGAGCCTGCGGCGGCCGCGCAAGGCCTTCCGGAGCGTGCGCCGGTGCTGCATTTGCCGGCCGAGCAAACGGGACAGGGGTCGAACGTCGCGCAATCGGCAGACGTGCTGGTCACGTAGACTTCATACGCCAGCGGCAGTGTTTCAAAGAGCTCGCCGGTAGAGAAGTCGATGCCGCCGCTGGCCGCCGTGCCGTTGCCGGCGCTCTTGGCCACAGTGCGGATGCAGGTGGCAATGCTGCCGGAACAACCCGGCGTCAGCGACAGTGTCGCGCCGTCGACACCGTTGGTCTTCAACGGCTGCGTCCCGGTCAACCCTCGGCACGCCGCTCCGCTTGGGCACGTGGTCGGCAGATTGGGAACGCAAACACCTGGTGTGGTGCCGTCGGCAGCGCGCCCGCAGTCGGCGTTGTTGAGACAAGATGGACGCCCATTGCCGGTGCACGAGGCCAGGCCGAACACGCTCAGCGCCCCCGGGGTGGTACTGTCACCCGCAGCGTCAAGACCCGAGTTGACCGTGCCGATTTGCGTCATCATCGATCCGTCGAAGTGGACGAGCGTACGCGGATCGAGGTCGGCCGGACCGGGTTTGGCTTTGGGCGCCACCGCACCGGTACCCACGCTGCGTTGAAAAACTCGCAGGATCCAATCGAACGTCAGGCCGCTGGCAAGATCGCCATCCGTCGAGTGCGTGATGCAAGCGATCAAGGCGTCATAGGCGGCGTCGGTTGTCGGAGCGGCGGCCAAACGCGGG
>JACQEN010000315.1 GCA_016200585.1 Deltaproteobacteria bacterium | reverse complement strand
CCGGCTCGATGGCCAACGACGGCAAGATGACGGCGATGCAGGCGGCCGCGCGCGAGCTGCTGTCGATCCTCTACGGCACGCGCGACACTATCGATCGCTTCAACGTCGGCGTCGTGCCGTACAGCACCATGACCACCAGCGCGCCAAGCGGAGATAGCAACGCCGCGGCGTGCCGGAAAACGACCACGCCGAGGCCGACACCGATGGCAAGAATCACCAGCCGTGCCGCGAAGAACGCGTCGAGATAGCGTGCTTGGTTCAGTCGCATGAACCGCGTCCCGAAGATCCACGGTCCCCAGCCCTTGGTATTGTCTCGCCAGCGCGGATCCGTATCGAGTTGCAGGTCCATCGCGAGCAACGGTAGCGCCATGATCATCTTCAGCAGCGGCGGGTTGGTCGTGTCGAAGCTGAGATCGTGAGTCCGCAGGTGGTAGTATCCCTCGGGTACGTAGGCGAATTCGTCGGGTGTCGGGGTGTTCCGGCGCGCCGCGATCATCCCGTGGACGGCAAAAAACGCAAGCACCAACACAACCACGGCCCAGCGGACAACCGGCTGACGCGCGTATGCTTGCAGACGCTCGACGAGCACTGATGACGGTGGCGACGACGACACAACCGCTGGTTGCTCGATCTTCGCCGTCGGCTTGCGTTTCGGCTGGCGTGGCCTCGCCGTCATCGACGACCCCCGGGCTAGTGACGCCAAAACGGCAGAGTCGATACCGTCCACATGCTCTTGAAGATGGTCGCAACTCCGTTCTTGGAAGCGCCGAAACGTCGGTCGACAAATACGATTGGAACCTCGGCAAGTCGAAAGCCGAGACGGTGCGCAAGGAACTTGAGCTCGACGAGGAAACCGTAACCGTTCGAGCGCAACCGCCCGACGTCGACGCGTTCCAACACCTCACGCCGGAAGCACTGGAAACCGCTGGTGCAGTCTTTGATCGGCAACCCGGTGACCAGGCGCGTGTAGGCGTTGCCGCCGACACTCAACGCCAGGCGATGCAGATCCCAATTGAGCACGCTGATGCCGTGCATGTATCGTGAACCGATCGCAACATCGGCCGACTCGGTCTTTTCGACGAGCGCCGGCAGATACTGCGGTTCGTGCGACAGGTCGCCGTCCATCGACACCAGACGTTCGTAGCCCTGAATGAGTCCTTCACGGAATGCATCACGATAGGCACTGCCGATGCCGAGTTTGCCGGGGCGTCGCCTGACGCTGACCCGACCCAATCGCTTACCCAATTCCTCAGCCCATTCCGCCGTCCCGTCAGGCGAAGCGTCGTCGACAATTTGAATGTCGGCGTCTGGCAGGTATTGTCGAATGCCGGTGAAGAGCTCTTCCAGGTTGTCGCGCTCGTTGTAGGTCGGAATGACGACTAGCAGACGTCGGCTGGGCATATTAGGAAATGCCTCATAGCCCGCAGCGCTCGCCTTTGCCAACATCCGCACCCATCCGCAGGAGGTTGGCGACGCGTACTAAACCGGCCGCAGCAACCCCTCTTGGGCGACCGAGGCGATGCGCACACCGGCGGCGTTGTACATCTCACCGAGCAGCAGAGCGCGGCTGCCGCGACAGACAGGGCTCTCGCTGGCGTAGAGAATCCAATCGTCGAAACGCACCGGCTGATGCAGCCAGACGGCGTGATCGAGACTGGCCCCGGCGCCAAGACGCCAGCCGAGTCCGTGATGACGCGCCGCGGTGCGTAAGAATGTACGATCGGTCGCGTAGACCAACACCGCAGCGTGCACCTGCGCTTCTTCCGGCAGGACGCCCCGCGGCCGCATCCAAACGCGCCGGCGCGGCGGCAAGCGAACGCCCGGCTCGGGGCTGTCCGGGTCGCAGACCCTGACCTCGAGCGCTCCGTCGCCGCGGCGCAGATGAGCGCCACCGAGGAGCTCGGCGCGCAGGTCCTCCCAATCGGGAAGCGACTCGGGTCGAGGCGCATCGGGAGCCGCCGACTGCTGATGCGCCAAGCCGTCTGTCGTACGAGTAAAATCGGCCGTGAGCGTGAAGATCGCTTCGTCGCCCTGGCGGGCGACGACCTGTCGTGTCGAAAACGTACGGCCATCGCGCAGCGGCGTCACCATATAGTGAATCGGAACCCCATGACGCCCTGGCCGCAAGAAATACGCGTGCAGCGAGTGCAACCAGCGATCACCGACCGTGCGCCCGGCGGCGATGACCGCCTGCGCCGCAACGAAGCCACCAAACAAGGTGCCTTCGCCCTGGCCCGACGTTCCGGCGAATGTGCTGTCTCCGACCTGTTGTAGATCGAGACGGTCGAGGAGGCGCCGCAGCGGTGTAGCAATCGATGAAGCCATGCTGTCTCCTGGCGCAGACGTCGATCTCACGCAACCCTCTCGCCCTCGCAATATCGACAGCGGTGGAAGTCGGATCCATCGGCCTTCGCAACCGTTTGCTTGAAATGCACCGGCGGCTCATCCAAGGTCGCCGCGGAGGTGGCGCTCATGGACAGCCCTTCGACTGCATCTCGACATTCACAGCCAATCGGCGCGGTGGCGGCGGAGCTCGGATTGACGGCGCAGGATCTGCATCCCTACGGACATGACATCGCAAAAGTCGACCTGTCGGTTCTGGCGCGTCCGCGCCGGCGCTCGCAAACACCTCGCTTGGTCTTGGTCTCGGCGATCACTCCCACCCCGGCCGGCGAGGGTAAGACAACGACGAGCATCGGTCTCGGCGACGCCTTTCACCGCTTGGGACAATCGGTGTGTGTAGCGCTACGCGAACCGTCGATGGGGCCGTGCTTCGGCATCAAAGGCGGCGGCACCGGTGGCGGCAAGAGCCAACTGGTGCCGGCAGAGCGGATCAATCTGCATTTCACCGGCGACTTTCACGCCGTGACCTCGGCCCACAATCTGCTCGCCGCCATGCTCGACAACCACATCTTCTTCGACAACGCTCTGCGCATCGATCCACGGCGGGTCCTGTGGCGGCGCGTCGTCGACATGAACGATCGTGCCTTACGCAACGTCATCGTCGGCCTCGGCGGGCCGCAGCAAGGTGTGCCGCGCGAGACCGGCTTCGACATCACCGCGGCGTCGGAAATCATGGCCATCCTCTGCCTGGCAAACGACGCCGACGATCTGCGGGCGCGCCTCGAACGTACCCTGGTGGGCTTCACATACGACGGCAAGCCCGTCACCGCTTCGATGTTGAAAGCCGCCGGCGCCATGCTGGCGCTGCTGCGCGACGCACTACAGCCCAACTTGGTACAAACCGCCGAAGGCACTCCGGCCGTCGTGCACGGCGGGCCGTTCGCCAACATCGCCCACGGTTGCAACAGCGTACTGGCAACGCGGCTGGCGCTACAGTTGGCGGACTGGACAATCACCGAAGCCGGCTTCGCCTTCGATCTCGGGGCCGAGAAGTTTTTCGACATCAAGTGCACGAGCGCCGGCCTCGACACCGCCGCCGTGGTTCTCGTTTGCACGGTACGAGCCCTGAAGATGCACGGCGGGGTTGCCTACACCAGCGTCAAGAGCCCGGATGCCGCCGCGGTTGCGCGCGGTCTGCCCAACCTCGACAAGCACGTCGAGAACATTCGCCACTTCGGTGAACCCCCGGTCGTGGCGTTGAACCGCTTCGACGGCGATAGCGACGAGGAAATCGCCATCGTCGAACGGCGTTGCACGGAACTGGGCGTGCCGTGTGCCGTCAGCGACCACTTTGCCCGCGGCGGCGAAGGCGCGGTGCGTCTCGCGCAGACGGTCATGGCGCACGCCGAGAAGCGCAGCCAGCCGTTCCATCCACTGTACGACTGGCAAGCCCCCTTACCGGCGAAGGTCCTCGCCGTAGCGCAAAAGATGTACGGTGCCCGTAGTGTAATCTTTACCAAAGCTGCCGAACGCGACCTCGCCGAAATTCGGCGCCTTGGCTACGAGTCGCTGCCGATCTGCATCGCCAAGACGCAAAACTCGCTTTCCGACGATCCCAAGTTGACGGGCCGGCCCGTCGACTTCGACGTCACCGTGCGCAACATCCAGATCAACGCGGGGGCGGGATTCCTGGTCGTGTTGACCGGGGACATCCTGCGTATGCCCGGCCTGCCACGCCAGCCCCTGGCGGAAAAGATCGACCTGCAGGACGGTCAAATCATCGGAATGGCGTGAGCGCGACGCAGAGATGCGGATGGGAATCTTGCGAAACCTGCGCACCGCTTCTGGCATCGAAGGTCATGGGTTACTGGCTAGCCTGGATGATTTATGAGCGACCGTAGCCCGTTCTTGAGGAACATATGACCTGCCGTGAGCTCGTTGATTTCTTGGTGGACTACCTCGATGGGCGGCTCTCTGCCGACGAGCGCACCCGCTTCGACGAACACCTGGGAGACTGCCCGGAGTGCGTCCGCTATGTGAAGCAATACGAGGAAACGATCCGCGTCAGCAAAGCCGCCGCCGCGACGGACGATGCACTGGGTGACGACGTACCCGAGCAATTGGTGCAGGCAATTCTCGCGGCGCGCGCAAAGGGCTGAAGGCGCCGCACGAGAGGCATGCTCCCGCCGACCCACGAAACGCCGCCGCGCCGAACGGCATCGAACCCGCACTATGAAAGCCATCGCTGTTTTCCCGGACAAACGTGAATTGAGAATCGTCGACGAGCCCGAGCCGCAAGTGTGGCGCTCGACCGACGTCAAGCTGCGCATCCTCGAAGTCGGCGTGTGCGGGACAGACCGTGAGATCTGCAGCTTCGACTACGGAACGCCACCGGCGGGTTCGGATCACCTGGTCATCGGCCATGAATCGCTGGGCCAGGTCGTGGAGATCGGCGCCGAGGTTCGGCGCGTCAAGGTTGGTGACCTGGTTGTTCCAATGGTGCGTCGCCCTTGCCTACACGACAACTGCCTGGCTTGCCGTCAGGAACGCCAGGACTTCTGTTTTACGGGCGACTTCACCGAGCGCGGCATCAAACAGCGTCATGGGTTCATGACCGAGCTGGTCGTCGACGACGAGAAGTACATGAACATCGTACCGCCACAGCTCCGCGACGTGGCAGTCCTCGTCGAACCTCTGACCATCGCCGAAAAGGGCCTGGCCCAGATCTGGCAAGTTCAGCAGCGCTTGCCGTGGGCCTGCGCCCTCGAACCCGGCCAGGCGCGGGGCAAGTGTCATTCGGCGGTCGTGTTGGGTGCCGGACCTGTCGGCTTGCTCGGCGCCATGGCCTTGGCGGCCAACGATTTCAAGACCTACGTCTACTCGCGCGAAGCGGCCCCGAATCCGAAGTCGGATCTTGTCGAACGCATCGGCGCAACCTACGTCTCGTCATCGACGCACTCGCTCGAACAGCTGGCGCAACTCGTCGGCAACATCGACGTCGTCTACGAAGCCAGCGGTGCATCGCAGGTGTCGTTCGAGATGATGAAGGTGCTCGGTACCAACGCCATCTTCGTCTTCACCGGCGTCCCCGGTCGCAAAGCGCCGGTCGCCGTCGACACCGACCTGATCATGCGCAATCTCGTGCTCAAGAACCAAGTGCTGTTCGGCACCGTCAACGCCAATCGCGAAGCGTTCGAAAATGCCATCCGCGACCTTGGTATCTTCCAGAAGCGCTGGCCCAACGCGGTGCAGACTCTGATT
>JACQEN010000305.1 GCA_016200585.1 Deltaproteobacteria bacterium | reverse complement strand
GCGGCGCAAGCAGACACCCGAGCAGCGGCTAATGATTGCCGTCCTTCACGATGCCCTCGACTGCGTCGAGAAGCATCGCTTTGCGACAAACGGTCGCGATCGACGGATCTTCCGCGAGGCGCAGGAATGGTTCCTCGCGAACGAGGTCGACTGGCCGTATTCTTTTGAAGGCATTTGCGGTGTCCTCGATCTGGATTCGAGCGCCGTGCGCCAGCGTTTGCGTGTGGCGTCAGACGCCCCAACCAGCACCCGAGAAGAAACAAGCTCTGGCCATGCCGTCTTTCCTCGCCCCTAGAGAGTGCGCCAAGGCTCCGTCCGCCGAACTGTCCGCTGTCGTGGCCACGCCGGCGGACGAGGCGGCAGACACGTTCCACATAGCCGCTGTAGCAACTGTGTTTGTCGTGGACGACAACGGTGGGGTTCGTAAATCGTTGCGCGCGTTGCTGGAATCGACAGGCCTGGCGGTCGAGACGTATGCTTCCGGGGAAGAGTTTCTCGCCGGCTACAATCCCGAGCACGCGGGCTGCATGGTACTGGATGTCCGCTTGCGACACGGCAGCGGCCTCGACCTCCAGGACGAGCTGCGTCGCCGCAAGGCGATCCTGCCAATCATCGTGCTTACCGGCTACGGAGACAAGCAGACCTCGACGCGCGCTCTGAAGGCGGGGGCATTCGACTTCCTGCAAAAGCCGGCACCGCCCGCGGTGCTGCTGCAGCGCATCGGTGCCGCGATCGACTTTGATCACCAGGCACGCATGGCGACAACCGACCGTGCCATCGTCAGCGGGCTACCCGCGCCGCATCGGCCACGCGGGCGCGCAACAACGGAGTTGCCGATCGCGGCCAAACCGTCCAAAGAGGTCGCAGCGGTATTGCACACCGGCCGCACCGTGAAGAGTCACCACCGCCGGGGACGCTTGTCGCGGGTTCCCGCGAAGCCCGCCCCAACGGGTTGCTGAAGAGCTCGTGTCCTCAGGCCTCACCGAATTCTTTGGCCATGAACGAATTCATGCGAGCCACGGCAGCGCAAACGAAAGGACAAGAACCATGAACTGGAATCAAATCGGAAGTCAGTGGAAGGAAGTCCTCGCGGCGTTCGCCGTCTTCACGGTGTCGGCCGCGGTCACACCAGCATTTGCCATGAAGAGCGATCTCGGCCCGACCGCCGAGCAGCCAGCGCTCAACCGGGCGACTGGCGGCAGCTGTGTTCCGTTGGCGGCGAAAGACGTACTGCAGTCATACGAGCTGTCGATCTTGAACGCTCCGACAGTGGAAGAGGCGCGCCAACTCATTCTGTCGCAGACCGGCCGCGCCAGGACGGTGCTGTCCACCGCATCGTGGCTCCTACCCTTCAGCTCTTCGGTCCGGGAAGCGCGCGACAAGATCGCGGAACTTGAACAACGAGTCTACGCCGCAAACACTCAGACGGAGGTTGCGAACGACTTCTCTGACTTCCTCGCCGTACCTTCCGATGCGGAACGCTCCAACATCGTAGATCACAATGCAACGGATAGCTCGCTCATGGTCCTGGCGGAGAACAATCTCGACCATCCGGCTGTCCATGTCGACACCGGCGGCGGCCATGGCTGCAACTACACGAACGGTGAGGTCATCATCATCGTCATCGGTTTTGTGCTCGGCATCATCCCCGGCATCATCTTTCTCTTCATCTTCTGTTGATCCGCCAGAAGCCAACGCCTGAGCCTCGGGCACAAAGGAGAGCGTCATGTCACTCCTACTTTTGCTTGTTTTGTTACTCGTCGTCGCCGGTGGTTTGCCGACTTGGGGATACCACAACTACGGGTATGCTCCCTCCGGGATCGGCGGCATCGTCCTCTTCGTCCTACTCATCATGTTCCTGACCGGTCGGCTGACCTTCTAGTGCCCCAGGCGTCGGGTCTAGGGGAGGAGAAGAAGATGGTCGAAAGAATTGCTGCGCTCTGCAGTTTCAAAACCTCAAAGCGGATTGGGTCACGGCCTTCTGGAAGGTAGTCAATTGGGAGGACGTGGCGCGGCGCTTTCAGAAGGTGCGTTCGCTCGACCTCGGGCTGTAGCCCGGGTTCGCGTCGACCTGCAAATCTAGAAGGAGTACGACATGCACTGCAGAACGAAGACGATGACCACCGTGCTACTCGGCGGCATGCTGACGCTCGGCACAGCCGCCGGGTGCGCGAGTCACACCACTAAAACCAAGCAGACCGTTGCCGTCGTAGAGACGTCCCCAGCGGTCGATACCGACGACACCCGACCGCAACCTGCGGCCAAATCAATTGCCACGACCACCACAACCACGACCGAGAACGACAAGCGCTCGCCAGGCATCATCGGCAGTGCTTTCGGCCTGGTGTGGGCGGTTATCAGTTTCCCTTTCCGCGTCATCGGGGACCTGTTCTAACAGGTTACTGAAAAAAACACCCCGTGCTTCGACAGGCTCAGCGTGAGCGGTTCCCTGCCCCAATTTGATTGCCGATTTCCGCTCGTCCCGAGCTTGCCGAAGGGCGCTGAAACCATTTTTTCGACTTGGGCAACCCCCGGCTCGGGCGGATCGAACGTGTCGACAAGGGCGAGCGAGGTGGTTGGGATCGCGTTTGCGGCGCTGCGTTGATCCGCTTTTCACGTTCTTCGTCATGTTCGTGACGCTTCGATAAACGACTTCACGGGGGCAACAGGTCAAAGCGCGTTGGGCATGCTGCGTGCGCACGTCGCGGCAGGGGGTTGCACTGGCCGTCCGATGACGAATGTCAGCAAGTCGATGGTCCAGGTTTCGGGCGCGCCGGTGTGCCCGTAGAGCATGTGCGTAGTAGTCCGAGGTTACCGCCGGCGCTTCCACCTTCCACAAGGACCATGGAGCAGGAGGTTTCGATGCGATCCAGCCAACGCCTTGGGTCTTCTCTGACAGCAGTATTGCTTCTCCTCTGCGGCTGCGGTGGCAGCGACTCGGTTCAGCCACCCTCGGCGCTGCGCTACACGACCGGCACGGCGGCCTACACCATGGGCGTGCCGATTGTGCCGAACGAACCGACCAATTCAGGCGGAGCGGTAACCTCATACAGTGTCAGTCCGGCACTACCGCCGGGCCTGAGCATGGGCATGGGTACCATCAGCGGAACCCCCACAGCGGTAAGCGCCGCGGCCGGCTACACGGTAACCGCTTCCAACGCGGCCGGCAGCACCACGGCAACGCTGACCATCACGGTGAACGCCGGCGCGGCCGGCCTGCAATTCCTGCCCAATATGAGCCAATGGATTTCGCCGCTGGCGCCCCAAGGTTCGCAGTTCGAACCGCTGGACACCGGAATGATCGTAAACGGCGACCCCTGGCTGGCCGGGCATGCGGTCACCACCGTCGTCAGTCCGGACGGCAATACCCTGCTGGTTCTGACCAGCGGATACAACCGTGTCTTCAACGCCGCCAGCAACTCGCTCACAACGTTCGACCCGCTGCAATCGAATGAGTACGTGTTCGTCTACGACATCTCGACAAACACGCCGATCAAGAAGCAGGTACTGCAGATCCCAACTACCTACAACGGGATCGTCTTCGACCCATCCCCGGATCCATCCGTTCCCGGCAATCCGGCTGGCACGCATTTCTACGTAACTGGCTGTGCCCAGGACGTTGTCCACACCTTTACTCTGAACGCCGCCACCGAAATGTGGGCGGAGGATCTGCTCCCCAACGGCAAGCCGGCGCTGCTCCCCTTGAGCCACGGAGCGGGCGTTGGCCTGCCTGTGATTGACAGCGGAGCAAAGCCGGTGAACGCCCAAGTCTTCGTGTATCCTTGCGCTGCCGGCGTGGCTATTTCGAAGGATGGCCAGACGCTAGCGGTGGCGAATTACTACAACGACTCGATATCGGTGTTCACCGGCGGTTACGGCAACTGGACGCCCATGGACACGCTTGCAACCTCTCCACTCACCACATCAGGCCCGAACCAGCAACCCGGGAACCTCGACCTGCGCCCCGGCAAGAGCAATCTCTTGCTTTCAGAGCTGCCGGGTATCCCGGGCGGCGAATATCCGTTTTGGGTGGAAGTGACGGGTGACGGATCTGCTGCGACACCGTATACCGTGTACGTATCGAGCATTCGCGACCGCGAGATCGATGTAGTGGATCTGAGCCAGACACCGCTGCACGTAACCGACCGGATCGCGGTCAAAGGCCAGCCCAACAAGATGACGCTGAACAAGGCGCAGACGCGCCTGTATGTCGCCGAAGACCAGTCGGATACGGTTGACGTCATCGACACCACGAAAAACGCGGTCGTCGAAACCATCCCGGTCATCGCTCCGCCGCTCCTTCTGCCGGCGGCGCTGGCACCCTATACGGGTGCGAACACCAACGGCGTGACGCTGTCGCCGGATGAAACGCAGCTCTACGTCGCCAATGGCAATCTGAATAGCATCGCGGTGGTGGCGCTGGGCGGTACGGACCGCGGCGACCAAGTCGTTGGTCTCATTCCCACCGGTTGGTACCCGAGCTCCGTGAGCTTCAGCGCCGATGGTACGTGGGCCTACGTGGTCAATATGAAGTCGCCAACGGGTGCGAATCCCGGATGGTGTTATGGCTATGGGCCGTCGGACTTTGTGCCGGATTGCTTTCCGGCAAATCAGTACAATCCCCAGTTGACCAAGGCCGGCTTGCAGAGCTTCCCGCGCCCCACCACCCCGGAGCAGCTGGCGACGCTGACGGCGCAGGTCGCCACGAACAACCACTTCGCCAGCACCGAGAGCGCCGACGACCTCGCGGTCATGAAGGCTGTGCGCGCAGGCGTCCAGCACGTGATCTTCATCATCAAGGAAAACCGGACGTACGACCAGGTTCTGGGTGACCTGAAAGACGACAAGGGCAATCCTGTCGGCAACGGCGAACCTACCTTCACGCAGTGGGGACAGTCGATCACGCCGAACCAGCATCAACTGGCGCTCAATTTCGTCACGCTCGACAACTTCATGGCCACTTCCGAGGTCAGCTATGACGGCTGGCCGTGGACCACGTCAGCTCGTGCCCCCGACGTGGTCGAACGCCAATACCCGATTGTCTACGGGTTCCGCGCCCTCAGCTTGGATTCCGAAGGTATGAATCGCAGTGTGAACGTCGCCTATCCGACCGTCGCCGGGCGCCAGGTGGGCGATCCGCTGACTCCGGACGATCCGGATCTGTTAGCCGGTCAGACCGACACCAGTGCGCCGGATGGACCGAACAATGAAGTGAATACCGGCTATTTGTGGGACGCCGCGCTGCGCGCCAATCTCACGGTTCGCAACTACGGGTTCTTCGTGGATGTCACCTGCTACAACGAACCCATCTGCCAAATTCCCCTGGCACACGATCCGGCATCGACCAACACAATGGTGGCATATCCCACGAATGCCGCCCTCGCACCGTACACCGATCCGTATTTCCGCGGTTTCGACAATTCGTTTCCGGACTACTACCGCTACACGGAGTGGGAGCGGGAGTTCGATGCCAATTACGCCAATGGCGGTCTGCCTTCGTTGAGCCTGGTGCGCTTCATGCATGATCACACCGGAAACTTCGATGTCGCGATCGATCTCGTCGACACGCCGGAGCTGATGCAAGCCGATGACGACTATGCCGTCGGCTTGCTGGTGCAGAAGATCGCCAACAGCCCCTACGCACAGAACACTCTGATCTTCATCGTCGAGGACGACGCGCAGGATGGCGCCGACCACGTCGATTCGCACCGCACCATCGCCTTCGTGGCGGGCGCCTACGTCAAGCAACACGCGGTGGTCTCGACGGCGTACAACACCATCGACTTCGTGCGCACAATGGAAGAAGTTCTCGGCCTTCCGCCGTTGAACTTGAACGACGCGCTGGCGAAGCCGATGGCCGACATCTTCAACACGACGCCGAGCAAGTGGAGCTTTACAGCCAGGCCGTCGGCGCTGCTCTACAACACGCGACTGCCGCTGCCTCCCAAGACGGCCGGCTTGCACGTGCCAAAGCGGACGCACGACGCGCAGTACTGGGCCCGAGTTACCAAGGGAATGGACTTCACGGTCGAGGACCGTGTCGATTTCGCACGCTACAACCGCATTCTCTGGACAGGGATGATGGGCAACAAGCCTTATCCCCACGCGCCGACGGGAAGGGGCCTGCGCAAGAACCGCGAGGAGAACCACCCGCGTGCAAAGATGTCCGACGGTCGGCGTGCTGACCTCGGTCGCCTGCGCGCGCCTTAAGCCTTTTGAGGAGGTAGAAAAATGATACTCCCATCAGCGAACCGCGGGACCCGCTGCAGTGTCCAACGGCGCGTACCCTGGATGGCGCTCGGCGTCGCCGCGCTTGCGTCGCTTGTACTCTCCGCCTGTGGCAGCGACGGTGACAACAACGGTGTCGCGTACTCTTTCGCAGTCCTGGGCTGCAACCGTGTCAATCCGCCCATTCCGTCCGACGACCCGAGCACTGCGAACCTGCCGCATCTGCAGCGCACTCTCGCGGAGATTGCGGCCATGCAGCCGCCGCCCAACCTCATCTTCCTCACCGGCGATTTGGTACTTGGGCTCACCTCCGATCTCGACACGTTGCGCAGCCAGCTCGAAGCCTGGGTGCAGCTTTACCGCGCCTCGCCGGCCGGTCAGAACCCGGCGATCCGATTGGTGGCGCTGCCGGGCAACCACGAGTCGCTGCACCTCGGGCTGGAGGATGTTCAGTGCGGCGTGTCCAACCCCGGTGCCGAGGCGGTGTGGCTCGACGTCATGGCCCCATTCATCGCCGGCGACAACGGTCCCACGGCCGGCGGCGCCGACCAGCTGGAGACCGATCAGAGCCGTCTGACATACTCGTTCAACTACCGCGACACCCACTTTGTCGTCCTCAACACCGATCCGGTCGGCGCGGTAGCGTCCGTGCCGGTGCATTGGATCGCGGATGACCTAGCAGCGGCGCGGCGAGATCGGTCGATACGGCGCATCTTCGCGCTCGGACACAAGCCGGCATTCACCCCGCCGGACGCGACGCCCGACTGCTCGCTCGACTCGAATCCGGACATGCGCAATGTCTTCTGGGACGCCCTCACTGGCGCCAGCGGCACCGCATACATCACCTCACACGCTCATCTCTACAACCGCTCGCAACCCACCACGCCAACGCAGACCGCCGTCACAAAGACATGGCAGGTCGTGGCCGGCAACGGCGGCAGCCCGGTCGACACGATGTGGGCAGCAAGCGGCGCGACCCCCTACTTTGGATACACGCTGATCACCGTCACCACCGACGGCCGCGCGTTGCTGACCGGCTATGGGCGAAACTTCGACGATTCGAACTACCTCGCACCATCTCCAGCGCAACAGTATCCGACGACCGTGCGCGACTCGGCGGATATCACTGTGCCGTGAGCAACGGTGCAACTCTAGTTATTGTCTATCTCCCTCCGCGCAAGCCAGGAGACGACCTATTGCTCCAGAGCCAGTGCGCTTCGTGCGCAACATGTCGGGCAGGGATCAACTATAACCAGTCGCAGTCATCTGCCCCAAGCTCGGAGTAACACGTGCGTAGTTCTACTCGCGCGAAACAGCCTTGCCTGATGCCGTGCTCGATACTTCCGCCCTTCCGCAAGCTGGGCGCCAAGGCACGAGACCGGACACGTAGAACTACGTGCGTAGAACTCCGAGCTTACAACGTCGCTGTACTTTCGGTAGAGTTAGAGATCCATGGAGGCGTATAGTCCTCGAGGAACACCCGGAGTGGAACAGTGGGCGAAGGCTGCGACCACCTCCGACTCAAATTGTCACAAGATCGACGTCGGTCGATACGTGGCGGAAATGGAAGACGTGCTCCTCGCCAACGCTCACCGGGCCTCGCCCCGACAGGCGCTGGCGATTCTAAGGCGCTGGCAGTTCGACGAGATGTTGGACGATGCATCTCGGCAGCGCGCGCGACTACTTGTTCTGAGGTTCGAACGTTGGAATATCGAAGCACGTCTGACGGCACTGGGGCGAACGCACAGTCGCTCGTCATGAAGCCGAATAGGCCCGAATCGATCGACCTGTTGAGCTTCGATTCAGAAGGCATGCTACTGCCTCACCCCCTCCTTCTAGCTTCCCGCTGTTTGTGGCAGATAGGATTGTACTCCACACTACTATGCCGCGCCTACGGCGGTGTTTGATTGCGCACACAAGGAGGAGAGACAGATGTCGCTCGGAAATCGTGTCGCCGCGGAATTTGTTGGAACATTCTGGCTCGTACTCGGAGGCTGTGCTGGCCGCGGCATTTCCAAACGTGGGTATCGGGCTGTTGGGAGTGGCACTCGCTTTTGGTTTGACCGTACTGACGATGGCGTATGCCATCGGCCACATTTCGGGATGCCACCTGAATCCGGCAGTGACCTTCGGTCTCGTCGTCGGCGGCCGCTTCAAGTCCTCCGACGCCGTACCCTACATGATTGCCCAGGTGATCGGTGCGATTGCGGCGGCGTTACTGCTCTATGTGATCGCCAGCGGCAAGGCCGGGTTCGATCTCAGCGGCGGGCTTGCCTCGAACGGCTACGGGGCGCATTCGCCCGGAGGGTACTCCTTGTTTGCCGGCCTCATCACCGAGGTGGTGATGACCTTCATGTTCCTGATGATCATCCTTGGCTCGACCGACGAGCGCGCGCCGAAAGGATTCGCACCGATTGCGATCGGCCTGGGGCTGACGCTCATTCACCTGATCAGCATCCCGGTGACCAATACCTCGGTGAACCCGGCTCGCAGCACCGGTCCGGCGTTGATCGTCGGCGGTTGGGCGTTGGCGCAGCTGTGGCTGTTCTGGGTCGCGCCGCTGATCGGTGCCGGTCTCGCGGGCGTCGCCTATCGTTTGCTCGGAAGCGAGACACCACAGGGCAGCCGGTAGGCTGCCGGTCGAGCGCCACGCGACGGTGGCGGCGTCGAAACAGTAGTCGTAGAAATACGCGCGCACAAAACCATCCTCTCAAAACACAGAGCGAAATGCTCCCTTCATCCGCAGCGAAAAAGAGAGATGGGATGTTTTGAGTCGGACATTGCCTGTCGCATCATAGACAAGCGATTTTCAGTGGTGAGAACCCTAAACGTGACAGTCCAATGAGTCGGTCCTGCTTGGCGAATACCTCTTGGGGCACAGGGCTTGCTGCGGTTTACCTGGAGGACAAGGAGGATCGACCATGGCAAGTGGCAAATCGGATGAGCTGAAGGGACGCGTAAAGGAAGCGGCGGGTGCTCTCCCCGGCGATAGGAAACTGAAGCGCGAGGGCCAGGCCGATCAGGCTGTCGGGAAACTCAAGCAGCAAGTGGAAAAGGTCATCGACAAGGTCAAGGATGCGATCAGTTGAGTCGCACCTTAGCTGATCTTCGGATTGCTTACCGGCTGCAGCGACGGTCGGTTCGCTTCAGATATGTTTGATGGAAGCAGGGACCACGAAGCGCGTGCTGCGATCGAACGACGCGGGAAGGAATAGACATGTCACCCAAGACGGCAAAGAAGAGATCCAAAGCGAAGAGCGCGCCCGGGCGTGCACAGAAGGCGATGTCGCGCGAGGCGCGGGCCGCATATGCCGAGATTCAACAGGGCGTCCGACACCTGGAAAAGTCGATCGGTGAGATCCAGCGCGGCTTGCGCAAGGCGGAGCACAAGCTGGAAGCCGATGCGCGCACGCGGATTCGCGAATTGCGCAAAGACGCACGCACTCATTTGGGCGCTTTGAAGGCCAAGCAACGCGAGGCCGCAGGTGCGCTCAAGCGCGTCTCCGGCGCCGCCGGCGACTCGTGGACCGACATCAAACGCACGGTCGATTCCGTCCTCGTCGATGCCCGAGCGACTGCCACCACGGCCATCAAGCGCTTCCGCAGCGCCTTGGGCGGTTGAACGCGGTGGATTCCTCCGATCGTCCAGCGTGCGCGAGCAGCTCGCTCGCCTGAGTTGGGCGGCCCGAGAATGACGTCGACTTTCCGTCCCAGCCACCGCTGTCAGTGGGCTTTGGCCGGTTTCCGGACGCGGGAATGCGAGACGATTATCGTATCGTGAGTGAAACGGGTCGAGCGAGTCGGACCGCGGGGGCACATGCAGCGATGGGGTACGGCCCTTGCTGCGAGTATCATCACAGGAGGATATCCCTATGCACGCCAAGAAGACCCTGCCCAAGCTGATCGAAGAAGCAATCGACAAAGGAGCAACGACGGTCGAAGAGATCCACAAATCGATCGCCGCCCTGCCGCTGACGATCCTCGAAGAGAGCGACCTTTTGCGAGGTCCTGCGAAGGAGGCGAAGCGAGTTCAGGACCACACGATCGGCGCCATCTACGACGTCATTCGGGAGGTCAACCAGCAAGTCGGGACGCTTGCTTCGGAGCTGCTAGCCGAGGCGAAGGCGCGTCGAACGGTCCGAGCCGGCGAGGTCCACAAACATCGCTCGACCGCTGCCCACGCCGCGAGGCATTAGACCGTTCTAGCGCCGACGGTTCGGAGTGAGGGAGAGAGGATGACGACTCCCCTTCGACTCCCTGTTCCAGGCTTCTTCCTCAGGGGAGAGTCGCGTGCCGCGAAGTTTCGGCTGATCACTTTCGCGCTCCTCTCTTTGGCCCTCGTGGCGCGAATCGCTGGCGCTGTCGACATTCAACCCAGCCCGTTCGATGTAGCCACGGCCGAGCGGCTGCTGGTGATTGCACCTCATCCTGACGACGAGACTCTCGGTGCCGCGGGTCTGGTGCAGCGTGTGCTCGCCCGTGGCGGGACGGTCCGCGTCGTCTTGGTCACGGCTGGCGACGGCTACGTGGAAGCCGTGGTGCACGAGACCCACCTGCCGCGGCCGCGCCCGGCCCAGTACATCGCCTACGGCGAGCGCCGGTTGGCCGAAAGCCGCGCTGCGGTGCGCGTTCTCGGCGGCGACCATCTTCGGCTCACGCTCTTGGGATTCCCCGATGGCGGCCTCGACCGCCTCCTTCATGCGCATTGGCGGCGCAGCCATCCGGAGCGTTCACAAACCACCGGCGCATAGGATCCACCATATGCCGAGGCGCTCGAACCCGATGTCGCGTATGACGGCTCCGACCTCGTGCGCGAGCTGGTCAATTTGTTCCGCGAGGTGCAGCCCACGATCCTGGCGCTGCCGGATCCGCTCGACAAGCATCCAGACCACCGCGCCGCCGGCTTGTTCGCCCTGCTCGCAGTCGATGAATGGGCCGGCGAAGGCGCCAAGCCGCCGGGAACGATGCCACGCCTGTTGGCGTACCTGGTGCACTGGCCTGCCTGGCCACCCGGGTGGGACGCGCCGCCGCCCGGCGACAGCGCGAAGGCGACGCTCACCTTGCCTGCCAATCTGCCGAGGCGCGGACTCGATCAGGCTGTTTTGTTACTGGGCGACGACGAGATGGCCGGCAAGCGTGCGGCCATGGCAAAGTACGGCAGTCAGCAAGAAGAGATGCCTTCCTTCCTTGCCGCTTTCATGCGGCGCACTGAGCCTTTTTCCGTTCTGACGGCAAAGGATGCGAAGAACATCGATCAGGAGATCGAACGACAGATCGCCCCGGGCGGGACCACCGTCGGAACCCCGTCTGCTGACAGGCAGAAATAGGCGCCAATGCAGACGCCCGACGTAGTGGTTCTCGTCCCAGGCTTCTTGGGCTTCTCGCGTTTCGGCGGGTTCTACTACTTTGCCGAGCGCGTGGTGGCAGTTGTACGCGGGGTGGTTGAGGAGCGACTCGGCTACCCGGTACCGGTTGTTCCCTGTACGACACATCCCACGAACGCCCTGGCGGAACGGCAGCGCCACCTCGTCGACTACCTGGGCAACCTCTGTACGAAGACGCTCGCCGGAGTGGAGCGCATACACTTGGTTGGCCACAGCACCGGTGGGGTGGATGCCCAACTTCTCACCTGCACAAAGCCTCTCGACGGCCGAGCGTGGAATCAAAAGGCAAACGCCGTGCGGCGCAAGATCAGGTCGGTGGTCACTATCTCGGCGCCGCACTATGGAACGTGCCTTGCGGACAGTTGGCTCGCCTATTGGGCCGAGAATCCCTTCGTCCGCTGGGCTCCGATCGTCCACGGGATCAAGCTCGGCTATCACGTGTTGCGGCTGGTGCCTGAAGAGCTTCCCGCGATACAGCGAATCCAGCTGGCGCGCGACGTGGTCGCGTTCTTGGCAGAGGTGGCATTCCATCGCGAGCTGATTGCCGATCTGCGGCCCGCGAACATGGAGAAGCTGCGCTCGACGCTCAAGCCGGAGCCGGGCATAGCGCTGACCTGCTTTGTCACGGGAACTGAATTGCGGGCGCGTAGCGAGCGTCCCAGCGATTCCTTCTTTACCGATATGTACGACCTCACGAAGGGCGATGGAAACGCTTCACCATCCGTCGATGGTTGCAAGCGCTTGCTGCAAGACCTCATCAAGCGCAAGCCTGATCTGGTGATCCGCAGTGCCCACAGCCGAAGGCCTCGCGCCATCCACGTTGAGTTGAACGACGGCGTGGTCAATACGATCAGGCAGCTGGTCGACCCCGATGACCTCTCGCAGGTGGGTGGGTTTGTTGTCGCCGATCATGCGGACGTGCTTGGACACTACGACCGGCAAGACTCGCTGATCGAGGGTACTCCCTACAATGCGGGTTTATTCCACAGCGGAGCTGGCTTCGGGGATGACGAGTTCTTCAAGCTCTATCGGCGGGTGGCCGAGGCGATACTGCGATGAAGGCGTGGCTTTGGCGTCGGCAGCCGGATATGAATGCGCCGCGTTGGAGACGCTGTGACAGGACCAGACACACCTCTGCACGGCTTTTGGGATAAGCCGCTTCGCGATGTGCTCGAGCTGGTGCAGGCAACGCCTACCGGCTTGACCTCCGAGGAGGCGACACGTCGGCTGCGTCTCTACGGCCCCAATAGCTTCGTGCGCGAGTCGCGCTTTGCGGGGCTGATGAGTTTCCTCCGTTTTCTTGCCAATCCCCTCGTCGTCATCCTTCTTGTGGCCAGTGCCATTACGCTGGCGCTCGGTGACCCGGTCGGCGGAGTGATCATCATCGCGATGGTTCTGCTCAGCGTGCTGCTGAACTTCTTCATGGAGTTCCAGGCGCAACATGCGGTGGAAGAGATTCAGAAGCAGGTCGCCACGACGGCGACCGTGCTGCGTGACGGGCGAGAGCAGGAACTGCGGATCGCGGAGCTGGTCCGCGGGGACATCGTCCGGCTCAATGCCGGCGACCTCGTACCGGCGGACGCGCGTCTATTGGAAGCGAAAGATCTGCACGTGCGTGAGTCAGCCCTCACCGGAGAGTCTCTACCCGTCGAGAAGACAGCGAATGATCTTCCAGCGGGCAAGCACGGGGTCGCCGACGCCGGCAACAGCGTTTTCCTGGGAACGGCGGTGCAGACAGGGATTGCCACCGCGGTCATCGTGTGCACGGGGAGAGACACGGCTTTCGGCGAGATCGCGCAGCGCTTGGCGACACGGCCTCCCGAGACCGAGTTCGGCCGCGGCATACGCCACTTTGGGCTGATGATCACGCGGGTGATCATGCTGCTGGTGCTGTTCGTTCTATTGGTCAACATCATCTTCGAGCGCCCGCTGCTGGAATCGTTTCTATTCTCCGTCGCGCTCGCCGTCGGGATGACGCCGGAGATGATGCCGATGATCATCACGGTGACACTGGCCCGCGGCGCGCGGCGAATGGCCAGGAAGAAGGTTCTCGTCAAGCAACTCGCCGCAATCGAGGACTTTGGCAGCGTGGAGATCCTGTGCAGTGACAAGACGGGTACGCTGACCGAAGGCGAGATCGTGCTCGACCGGCACGTCGACTTTCAAGGCAAGGATGACGAGAACGTCCTGCGGCTCATCTATCTGAACAGTTACTTTCAAGCCGGCATCAAGAGCCCTCTGGACGACGCGGTCTTGAAGCACGAGCGCCCCAGGGTTGTCGAATACGACAAGGTCGACGAGATCCCATTCGACTTCGACCGCAAACGCCTTTCGGTGGTGGTGCGGCGAGCTGAGGAACACCTGTTGGTCACCAAGGGGGAGGCGGAGAGCGTCTTTGCCATTTGCGACTCTGTGACCATCGACGGCGCTCCCCAGCCGTTCGACGAAAGCCGCCGGGCCGAGGCGGCTGAAACTTTCCAGAAGCTCAGTGCGGATGGGTATCGCACCCTCGGAGTCGCAGTGCTGCAGGTAGCGCAGCAGGACGTCTACACCGCAGCGGCCGAACAGGGCATGACGCTCGCCGGGTTCGCGGCCTTTCTTGACCCGCCCAAGGAAGGCATTCCCTCCGTTCTCGCAGCGCTCAAACAGAATGGCATCGCTGTGGTCATCATGACCGGCGACAACCAGTACGTGACCCAGAAGGTAGCGCACGACGTGGGTCTGAAAGCCGACCGCATCGTCACCGGGAACCAGGTCGACGCGATGGATGATGCCGCTGTGGCCTACCAGGCGGAAAACGGGGCCATCTTTGCCCGAGTGTCGCCGGAACAGAAGAACCGAGTCATCCTCGCCCTCAAAGCACGTGGACACGTTGTCGGGTACATGGGCGACGGCATCAACGATGCGCCATCGCTGCACACCGCGGACGTGGGCATTTCCGTCGTCAACGGCGTGGAGGTGGCGAAGGACGCCGCGAAGATCATTTTGCTCGAGAAGGATCTCACGGTCTTGAACGACGGGGTCATCGAAGGGCGGCGCAGCTTCGCCAACATCATGAAGTACATCATCATGGGTACGAGCTCGAACTTCGGTAACATGTTCAGCATGGCCGCGGCGTCTCTCTTCCTGCCGTTCCTGCCGATGCTGCCGACTCAAATCTTGCTGAACAATTTTCTCTACGACGTCTCGCAGCTCAGTATCCCCAGCGACAATGTTGATGCCGCCCTGCTGCACCGGCCCAAGCGCTGGCAGATTGCGTTCATTCGCCAATTCATGATGATCATCGGGCCGATCAGCTCGATCTACGATTTTCTGACGTTCGCGGTACTGCTCTGGGTCTTCCATGCATCCACGAACGCGCCGCTCTTTCACACCGGCTGGTTTGTGGAGTCCCTGGCAACACAGACGCTGGTG
>JACQEN010000304.1 GCA_016200585.1 Deltaproteobacteria bacterium | reverse complement strand
CGGCCGATCGATCCGAAGCAAATCAAGACGCTGCCACCGGATGCCGTGGCGCACAGGCTGTTCAAAGGTTGTTGGGAAGGGCCCAGCGGCCGGGTGATCATCCTCGACGCCGAGGGGCTGGTGAATACCGCCGTCGCGTTGGTGACGCGAGGGTTCCGCGAACGGCGCATCGAGCGCCACCAGAACAATGGAACGCGGTAGTCAGGAGGCGTACACATGGCCGTAGACGTAAGGGCAAAGAACATACGAGCCAAGAGCCCGCTGAGGATTCCGATCCTCTGGCAGCTCCTGCTCACCTTTGCGCCATTGGCCGTCGGAGCCATCGCCGCCATCAGTATCGTCAGCTACCGCGTCGCCTCCGACTCGCTGCGCCAGCAGGCGCTCAAACAGCTCGAGACCGTGCGCGACAACAAGGTTCGCGAGCTACAACGGTACCTCACCAACCTCGAAGACCAAATCGTCAGCCTGGCTCGCAACCCCAGCACCGCGCTCGCCGTGAAGCAGTTTGCGGGAGCGACGCGCGATCTCGACAACGATGCGCTCACCGACCCGGAGCACCTGCGCTTTCACATTGAAAGCCTGAAGCAGTTTCTGCAGCAGAACGTCGACAGCAGCAACAAGAAGGCGGGCGCGGCCAGTGCCTGGTTACCGACCCAACGCTCTGCGGTTTACCTGCAAAGCGTCTACATCGCCAACAACCCGAACCCGCGCGGCAAGCGCCTCCTCCTGGAAAGCGCCAAAGACAGCACTCGCTACAGCAGCTATCACAGCGTCTGGCAGCCGGTCTTCAGCAACACGATTGCACGCTTCCATTTCGAAGATCTTTACCTCATCGATAGCGCGAGCGGTCGCGTCGTCTACTCGGTCGGAAAGAATCCGGACTTTCAGGCCAACCTTGCGGACGGCGTTTTTGCCGACAGCCCTCTCGGACGGCTATTCCGCCGCCTGCAAACCGAGGCCCGAGAAGGCGACTACCTGATCGCCGATTTCGCCCCGTATGTGATTGCCAATGGCAAGGCCGCGGCGTTCGCCGGCGCACCGATCTTCGAAAACGGACAGAAGACGGGCGTGCTTGTCGTTCAATGGTCCATCGATGAAATCAACAGCTTGATGACGGCGGACGGACAATGGCAGAGCGCCGGGCTCGGCAAAACCGGCGAGGCGTATATCGTCGGCCGTGCCCCCAACGATCTGCTGATGCGCAGCGAATCACGTTTCGTCAGCGACCTGCTTGCCAACAACACCGCCGTGGCAACCCTGCACACGGCGGTGTTGGCGCAGAAGATCGAAACCGAAGCGGTGGTCGGTGAGGCGACCAAGAAAGGGCACGTCGGCCTCTACAACGGCTACACCGCAATGCCGGTTCTCGGCGCCTCGGCACCGCTGACGGGGGTTCCGGGTCTCGATTGGCTGGTCGTCGCTGAGATCAGTGAAGCCGAAGCCCTCGAACCAGTCGCTCACCTTCGCAGCCTCACGTTGTGGCTGGCGGCGGCACTGATCGGCAGCTTCCTCGTCGTCGCCCTGATCGTCTCGGCCAGCATTTCGCGACCGGCGCGCGCTATGGCCAGCGTCGTCGAGGAGCTGCAGAAGGGCAACCATCGTGCACGCGTCAATGTCAAAGCCTACAACGAGCTGGGTGTTCTGGCGGCCGGTCTCAACCAGGCCCTGAGCGAGCGGGTCGACACGCTGGTGAAGAGCGAAGAAGAGCACCGGCGCCTACAAAAGGAAATCCGCGACCTGTTGACGGTCGTCGCCGCAGCGTCCGACGGCGATTTTACCCAACGCGCCGTGGTCGGCAGCGGCAGCCTTGGCAACCTCGCCGACGCGTTGAACTTGATGTTCGAAAACGTCGGTGCGTTGATCCACCACCTGCACGGCGTGTCCTCTCGTGTCGTGGAAGCGGCCACACAAATTCGGACGTCTTCGGACCACCTCGCTGAAGGCGGGGCACGACAGACCGAAGATATCACGACGACCACCGCGGCGGTTCACGGCATGACCGTGAAGATCCAGTCGGTGCAGGACGATGCCAAGATCGCCACCGAAGCCGCGCGACAGACCGAGGAGGTCGCACAGCAAGGCGGCGATGTCGTCAAGCGCGTGACTGCCGGGATGGATGCGCTGCAGAAGAACACCCGTGCCTCCGCCGTAAAGATCAAACGCCTCGGCGAACGTTCCATGGAGATTTCAACCATCACCGCCACCATCCAAAAGATCTCCGCGCAAACCAACATGTTGGCTCTCAACGCTGCGATCGAAGCATCGCGGGCCGGAGAGCACGGGTTGGGCTTCACAGTGGTTGCCGACGAGGTCCGAAAACTTGCCGAGCAGACCGAGGACGCGACACGCGAAATCGCCGAGCTCATTGCGTCGATCCAGGCCGAAACCAACGATGCGGTCGGCGGAATTGAGCGGCAAGCCGGATATGTGGAGGAACAAACACACCTCGTACTCGAAGCGGGAGGCAGTCTGAAGAACATTCTCAAGACTTCGGCGCAAAGCGCGCAGCTGATCTCTGAAATTTCGCGTGCCACGATCGAGCAGGCGCAGAGCGCCGCAGCGGTCAACGATGCCATGCAGCGCATTTCGCAAGTGGCCCGCGAGACGCAATCCGTTTCCGAACAACAACAGCAGAGCGCCGCAGGGTTGAACGACGTGGCCACCGAGCTCGACACGCAAATCGGCTTGTTCCGCGTCCCGGAAGGGAGCACGCCGGTAGAAAAGGATTCCCCGACTCCCGCAACCCCACCAGGTGCGGGAACCGGTAACGGTCACGCTGTCGCACACTGACGCGGGAGCTCCTGGGGGAAGAGCGCGCCATGGCTGATCGGTTCCGTCTGGAAGAAATCAAAGATCTCTTTCGCGACGACGTCACCCACTTCGTCGACGGCATGCGTGCTCAGCTTGCCACCCTCGTATCGAATCCACAGGACGGCTCGGCTCTCGAAGCGCTACGTGGCTTCGGGCACTCGCTCAAAGGCAGCGCCGGCATGGTTGGCCTGACGTACCTGAGCCAGGCCGGTGCGGTAGTGGATCGAATCGGCGAGGTAGCCGAGGGCCTCTTGCAATCGGACCCAACCGAAGCCCTGGCCATCTTTCGGCAGGCCGAAGGCGCTCTTCTCGTCCTGAACGAGCTCATTGAGAATTGTCTCCAGGGAACCAATCCGGAAGCACAAGAAAACCTTTACACGGCCTTCACGCTCTGCTTTTCCGAACGCGTTCGTCGCTACCTCTACACCGTCGACAACGCTGCCAGCGCCCACTCGGTTGCAAGGCAGAATGGTTCCGACGACGACCAATTTGCGCGCGAGCTCGCCGAAGCCTTCCAACAAGAACTGCAAGAAAACCTGCGGCGCGTACCGGAGATCCTTGCCCAGTTGAATTCCCCCAGCCGCCAACGCCAGGCGTATTACGACCTCTCGCGTATCTTCCACACCATCAAGGGCTCCGCCGCAATGGTGGGCGAAAGCCAGCTGTCGGAATTGGGGACATTTCTACAAGACGCGTTTGGTTCGGCATCCGACTGTCTCGAGTTGCCGCCCGACACGCACGGGATGCTGCAGGCAGCCCTCGACACTCTGTTCGCCGCCGCCCACTTGAGCCCTCCGGCGTTTTCGCTCGATACGGGTTCTACGGGCGCTGGAGAACCCTTGCCTGAGGCGGAAGTCGACGCCGAGCTGCTCGCGGCGTTCACCATCGACGCCACGGAAGCCATCGAGGCGTCCGAACAATTGCTTCTCGAGCTCGAGCGCCACGCCGACGACCGCGACAAGCTGCACGCTTTGTTTCGTCGCTTTCATACGCTCAAGGGGGCCGCGGCCGCCGTGGGATTCGACAACATCGCGCAACAGCTGCATCACGGCGAATCGCTGCTCGATAGCATCCTGGAGGGCGGAGTCGTCGTCGACAGCGCCAGGCTCGTGGACTTTCTCTTCCGGCTCACCGACTCGGTACGCGTTCTGGCCAACATCGCACGTGGCGCAGGGGATGGGCCGGCGGCGGTGATCGACGATGTGGCGGCAGAGGTTGCCGCCCTGACGCGCGACGCATCGCCGCTTCCACCTTCCGTAGGGGCGCAAGCAGTACCGCCGTCGTTTGCGGCCGGCGAAGAGGTATCCGCGGCAGCAACCCATGGCGCCGAGGCCGACAGCGCCATGGTTCGGATTCCAGCGGCGCGCCTCGACACGCTGATGAACCAGGTGACACAACTGGTCGTCAGTCGCACGCGCATGGATCGCAAGATCGAAGCTTTTGCCGAGCTGCGCGACAAGATGGACTATTGCCGGCGGCGCTTGACCGATCTCATCGGCGGCTTTCAGGAACACTACGAGTACAGCGTAGAGCGTCATGCGTCGAAAACGGATGATCCAGGAGCCGATACGGCCGGCAACTTCTTCACCGACCTCGAATTCGACAAGTACGACGACGTCAACATCCTCGCCCGCAGCGTCATCGAGCTGGCGACGGACACCGGCGAAATCGCCGATCAGCTCGAGCGCCTGATCGATTCCTTCGGCGAGGATTCCCGCCAACTCTCCAAGGTCACCACGTCGCTGCAACGCAACATCACTCGCCTGCGGTTGGTGTCTCTCGATTCGATTTTCCGGCGCCTGGCACGACCTGTGCGCGACGCCGCTCGCCACGAAGGCAAGCTTGTCGATCTACAGTTCGAGGGCGCCGACGTCCAGCTCGACAAGGCAATCGTCGAAGCGTTGCACGCGCCGCTGCTGCACCTCGTGCGCAACGCGGTGTCGCACGGCATCGAAACGCCCGCGGCGCGACAGGCCGCCGGCAAGGCTACGGCCGGCACCATCCGC
Organism: Deltaproteobacteria bacterium; assembly: GCA_016200585.1. Classification (GTDB taxonomy): domain Bacteria; phylum Desulfobacterota; class Binatia; order HRBIN30; family HRBIN30; genus JACQEN01. The sequence continues at coordinate 216 of JACQEN010000304.1, read as the reverse complement.
ATCTCGGCGCAACCGCGACACAATAGCGTCCTCATCGAAGTACAGGACGACGGCAGGGGAATCGATTTCACCGCAGTGCTGGCCAAAGCACGTGCCCTGGGCCTGGTCGCTCCGCACGCCACGCCGACACGCGAACAGCTCCTGCCGCTGATTTTCCGCGCCGGCTTCACCACGGGAGAGACGGTCACCGACCTCGCCGGCCGCGGCGTCGGCATG